>CACICY010000050.1 GCA_902585265.1 uncultured Pelagibacteraceae bacterium | reverse complement strand
AAGGTCATAGCTTCTACTTGGTCATGAGTTACAAATATACTTGTCACTCCAACTTTTTGCTGAAGTTTTTTTATTTCAAGCCTCATTTGTATTCTTAGTTTTGCATCTAAATTAGATAATGGCTCATCAAATAAAAATATTTTAGGACTTCTTACAATAGCTCTTCCCATAGCAACTCTCTGCCTTTGACCTCCTGACAACATGGATGGTTTTCTTTGCAAGTATTCAGAAATTTGTAATAGCTTTGCTGCCTCATTAACTTTTTTTTCAATATCTTCTTTTGAAATACCTCTATTTTTTAATCCGTAAGCCAAATTGTTGTAAACATTCATGTGAGGATAGAGTGCATAATTCTGAAAAACCATCGCAACATCTCTCTCTGAAGGGTCAACTTTATTAATTAATATTCCATCAAGATTTATATTACCTTCAGTTATGTCTTCTAACCCAGCAATCATTCTTAAAAGAGTAGATTTTCCACATCCGCTCGGTCCAACAAAAACCATGAATTCACCATTTTCTACATTCATACTTGTCTCATGAACAGCTTTAGTTCCGTTTGGATAGATTTTAGTAACTTTATTTAATTCTAAAAAACTCATTTATTTCTCTGTTTGAATTAATCCTTTTATGAACCATTTTTGCAAAAATACTACCACTAAAACTGGGGGGATCATTGATAAAATAATATAAGCAAATCTCTCTGCTGTTCTTGGTAAAGCAACTCCCTCATAACTTTCAGTAAATATAATTTTCATTCCCATTACTACAGTCCAATATTCCTCACTCGTAGTCATTATTAACGGCCATAAATATTGACTATATCCGTATACAAACATGAATATAAACATCGCTGCAATCATTGTTTTAGATAATGGAACTAAAAAATCTATAAAAAATCTCCAACTATTTGCACCATCTAATTTTGCTGATTCAAGTAATTCATCAGGTATAGTTTTATAAAACTGTCTAAAAAAAAAGGTAGCGGTGGCTGATGCAACCAATGGAAGAACAAGACCTGTGTATGAATTAGTTAAACCTAAATCTGATACAATCTTATAACTTGGAAAAATCCTAACCTCCAGAGGCACAAGTAAAGTAATAAAGATTAACCAAAAAATTGGTACAGCAAATTTGAATCTAAAATAAACTAAAGCATAAGCTGACATTGCTGAGATAATTACTTTAAGGGTTGCAATTCCCAAAGCCATTATAAAGCTATTTATAAACATTTTTGCAGCAGTCACTTCCTCTGACCAACCACCCTTCTCATTTAAAACTTCGTTATAATTTCTTATTAATTGATCGCCAAGACCAAATTTCATTCCCTCTTTTAAAATAGTTACAGTATCGTGGGTAGAGCTAGCAAATGATAACCAAATCGGAATTACCATTAATAAAACACCTAGTATAAGTACAATGTGTGCTAAAATTTGTGATAATTTAATTTTCATTTGTCTTGAAAGATCCCTTTAATAAAATATTTTTGTAATACAATTATAATTAATACTGGTGGTATCATTGACATGATAACAAATGCAAATTTGTTAACAATTGATCCAGACATCATCTTTAATCCCATGACAACAGTCCAATATTGTTCAGAAGAAGTTACTAATATCGGCCATAAATATTGATTATAACCGAATACAAACATAAATATGAACATTGCAACAATCATTGTTTTTGACAATGGCACTAAAAAGTCAATAAAAAATCTCCAAGTATTTGCACCATCCAATTTTGCTGATTCAAGTAATTCATCAGGTATAGTTTTATAAAACTGCCTAAAAAATAAAGTAGCTATAGCAGAAGCTGAAATTGGAATAATTAGTCCCCAATATGAGTTTACTAAGTTAAGTGTAGACATAACAGAATAGGTAGGAAAAATTCTTAACTCCAGAGGGACTAGTATAGTAATAAAAATTATCCAAAATAATAATGTTGCATATTTCACTCTAAAATAAACTAAGACATATGCAGTCATAAGAGATGAAATAACTGATAAAAACGCAACTCCAGTTGCCATTAAAAAACTATTTAAAAACATCTTTAATGCAGTAATTTCTTTAAAAAAACCACCTTCATATAATAAAACTTTTGTATAATTCTCTAAAAACTTATCTCCTAAAAAAAATTGAAGACCTTGGGTATTAATTATCGAAGCTGTATGAGTTGAGCTTGCAAAAATTAACCAAACAGGAATTATCATAATAAAAATGCCTATCAAAAGAATTAAATGAGAAAAGTTTGATGAAAAATATCTAATCATTTTAATTGTAATGTATTTTCCCTTCTATGTATCTAAATTGAAAAATTGTAATAACTAAAACAATCAACATCATCATAATTGATTGAGCACCAGCACTTCCTAAGTCTAACCCCCTAAATCCGTCCATGTATGCTTTATAAACAAGAGTTCTTGTTTCACCTGAGGGTGCACCAATTGTTGTAGTGTCAATTATTCCAAAAGTATCAAAAAAAGCATAAGTTATATTGATAATGATTAAAAAGAAAGTTGTGGGCATCAATAGAGGGAAAGTGATTGTCCAAAATCTTCTTAAACTACTTTTACAATCAATTATGGATGCTTCAATAACAGATTTTTGTATTGCTTGAAGACCGGCTAAGAAGAAA
>CACICY010000049.1 GCA_902585265.1 uncultured Pelagibacteraceae bacterium | reverse complement strand
TCCATGCATAGATATCCATATTATAGCCCTGTTTCATGTTCGTTAATTTCATATTATTCTTAACCCAATCGTTAGTGTTCTCATTTATAGGCATAACTTCTTGCACAATATTCATTATGTTTTTGAATTCAGTAACCCATTTCTTTGGTAAATTTTCATGTAAGTTATATTTGAACTTAAATTTTTCTACAGCAAGAACAGATGGTGAGAAAAAAACAAAAGCGATAATTTTAGATAGCGATAAAAAACTGGGTAGATTTTTCGAAGATCAACCAGATGTTAATGATGATTTCCAAGTTCATATTGTTTACACCTTATTGAAGGATTCTAAAGATAAAGAAGGGGATATTAATGGAGATTTAGAAAAATGGGTAGAAATTGCCGATGATTGGATTTTTAAGAAAACTGCTAAAGCAAATAAAAAATCAAATTTCAATGGTGGTGAAGGTCAGAAATTAAAATGGGATAGACGTGAAGACGGAAAGCTGGATATTACATTTCTTAGAGTTAACAGAACCAAAAAAGATATGAAAAAATCTAAATGGGGAAGTTGTGCAAATGTATTTGGAAGATCTATAATTAACAATGGTATGAATAATCCTAAAAAAATCTATTTTAACTTTGGAGACTTTAGTTATAAAGATTGGCCATTTTCTGGTGGTTTTCCAATATTCAATGTATTTTCTAAACATCAAAAAAAATGGCCACTTAATAATAAAGAGGTTGGATATTTTATTTTACACGAGGTTTTACATGCTATGGGAGGAATTTATACATGTGCACAAAATTATATTGAAGGACATAATACTAAAAAAACAAAAGACATGATGAGTAGGTCAGGCGATGGAACAAATCACACTTTAGATCCAAAGAATGATGATTATTGGGGTCATAATATTGAAAGTTGTCCAGATATGCAAGATAGTGTTTACTTTGCACCCACGTCAGATACTCCCTTTGATCCATTTGAAGTAACTTGCCTTTCAAAAGATAAATGGAAAGTTACTAAACATGATTATAAAAAATTTGAACCTGAAGAGGGTATTGGATATCAATGTTTTTATGCTAGACGAGATGTAACTGCATCTTGGGAGGATGAGTTAGAAATCTATCAGGAAAACTAATTTAGCTAAAAAGTAAATCATTAACAGAATAAATAATTAATCCTAAAATAATAACAAAAAATACTAAAAAAGCTATTTGTTCACTAATTTTTTTAGTAACTCTAGTTTCGCCCTTTTTAAATTTCCTGATTTGAAATATTCCAAACCTCATTACAGCTAAGCCACCTAAAACAAGTGCTACAGCAATAATTAATCCACTTAGCATTTTTATGGAACTAGCCAGTTTTGTTTATTATTTGAGATATCAAATCTTGCTCTTCTATGACCTTTTGCTGCAAGATATAACCATTCTATACTCTCAATATTGCACTGAATTACAGTAAAGTTTTTATAGCCTTCTTCACTTTGTTCCATTGTAAAACCAGATTTTTCAATTTCCTCACTTAAACCTGAACTAGGCTCTTCAATTTCAGTACCAGGACCATTATTTACTAGATAACATTTACGACTTACATGGGCTGTTTTTGACCATGATAGTTCTGTAATTTCATTATCATGATTAACAACACAATTCACTTTAACTCTAAGCTGAATCTTTTCTTCTTTGTCATAGAATATTAATACTGCACTGCTATTTTTTTTTAATTTTGGAATTTTGTCAGATCTTATATCGCTATGAAACTGAAGAAGATTATTTGATTGGTCAGATTTTCTAAGAACTACTATCCTTCCATCAAAGTTTGATTGATCACCACAAACAAAAACTGGAATTCTAAAAGGAGATGATCTATTAGTCACTGCATCATCAAGCATAGACCATATTTTTTTCTTTATTTCAGAAAAGTCCTCATAGTATGGGACAGCATTTGACATTGGATTACTTCTTCTTCTTGAGTCTAGCAATTAAACTAGAGCTATCCCAACGATTACCGCCCATTTTTTGAACATCAGCATAATATTCATCAACTATTTCAGTAATTGGAACAGGTGAACCATTTCTTTTTGCTTCTTCAATTACAATTTTCAAATCTTTCCTCATCCAATCAACTGCAAAACCATAATCAAATTTATCCTCAACCATAGTTTTATATCTGTTTTCCATTTGCCAAGATTGTGCTGCTCCTTTTGATATTGTTTCCATTACTTTATCAATGTCTAAACCAGCATTTATTCCAAAATTAATAGCCTCTGATAAACCTTGAACAACTCCTGCAATACACATTTGATTCATCATCTTCGTAAGTTGACCACTTCCTGATGGACCAATTAATTTTACTTTTTTGCTATAGCAATCAATTATTGGTTCGGCTTTTTTAAAAGCTTCTTCATCACCACCGACCATAACTGTTAAAATTCCACCTTCAGCTCCAGATTGACCTCCAGAAATTGGTGCATCTAAAAAAGCAAATCCTTTTTCTTTTGCTTTGTCATAAAGTTCTCTAGATACTTCTGCAGACACAGTTGAATTATCTACATATATCGAACCTTCTTTAGCACTATGAAATAATCCATTTTCACCTAAAGTAACTTGTTTCAAATCCTCATCGTTACCTACACAAGTAAAAATAAAATCAGCACCTTCTGCAGCTTCTTTTG
>CACICY010000048.1 GCA_902585265.1 uncultured Pelagibacteraceae bacterium | reverse complement strand
TATTGCAAATAAAAAAAGGGCACCGATAGATAAGATTGTGAGTGATGGTGCTATTGAGGTAAAATCTTACAATGAACTTTGTGAAAAGAATTTAGATGCATTATTTCTTTGTGTGACCAATACACCTATCGCTTTAAGTATTGCTGAAAAAGTATCAACTTTACTAAAAGATAATACATTAATTATTGATGTTACAACACATAACCAAAATGGATCTATTCAAATGGAACAGATTTTTTCAAAACAAAAAATTAACTACATTGAATGCCCTGTTATGGGCGGTCCCGTTCAAGCAGAAGAAGGTGTTTGTGGAGGTATTGTTGGAGCATCGGAGGGAAATTTTAAAAAATCTGAAGTTTATTTAAAAACTTTTTGTAAAGATTATTTTCATTTTGGAGCAGTAGGCAAAGGAGCAAAGTCAAAGCTACTAAATAATTTTTTGTCACTTGGTACTGCAACAAATGTTATAGAATTCATAAAGAGTGCAAAAAAATTAGATATTGATTTAGAAAAACTTTTTGCAGTAGCAAAATTAGGTTCTGGAAACTCAACAGCTTTAAATAGAATTTTTGATAATGTGCTTAAAGATGATTATACTGGATTTAAATTTTCAACTTCCAATACTTTAAAAGATCTTACTTACATCCACGAAATGCTAAAAGATTTAGGTAATGCAGAAAAATTAGCTGATGTTAAAAAATCTTTTTACAAAAAAGCAGTAGAAGATGGTAATGGAGATTTGTTTATAAGTGAACTAATACAAAAAGATTAGTTATTCCTTTTTTTTATCAGCAAATACAATAGCTATAAGTAACAATGCTGTCCAAAACATCGCTGCTAAACTTTTAATAGCACTAGTTTCGGCACCCCATAAATCAAAAACAAATGCTCCAATAAGAATTCCAATTATATAAATTATTACTACTAATCTAGTTTGAGTCATTTAGTTGCTTCTTTTTAAATAATGACATTCCATTATTTTTTTTATGTTCATAAGATTCTTTGAAACTTTCTAGCTGCCATCCTTGCATTCTCTTCTGAATATCTTCTAAATTTTGTTTTTTCCACTCATCTTTAGTATTTTGGTCTTTCCAAATCTTCTTTTCTTCATTATTTCTTCCACAGCCATAACAGTATCCAGTTACAGGATCCATTTTGCAAATGCTTATACACGGTGAAACTATCATTTTTTTATATATTTATATCCTTTTACACTATTATTCTGATTGGACAAATTAGATCAATACTATATAAAACAGCATAAATTTGGGCGAGTGGCGGAATTGGTAGACGCGTTGGTCTTAGGAACCAATAGTGCAAGCTGTGAAGGTTCGAGTCCTTTCTCGCCTACCATAAATAGATTATGAAGGTAACAATAGAAAATAAAAAAGGTTTAGAAAAAGATCTAAAAGTATTCGTAGATAAAAAAACAATCTCAGGGTTTATGGATGAGAAATATGAAGAAATAAGAAAAGATGTTGTAATAAAAGGTTTTAGACCTGGCAAGGTACCTACCGAAATATTAAAAAGACAATTTGGTAAAGCTGTCTACGGCGAAGTAATTGATAAATTGCTAAAAGATACAACAACAAAAGCTCTAGAAGAAAATAAAATCAAACCTGCTGGACAACCTAAAATAGATTTAAAATCTTTTGGTGAAGGTAAAGATTTAGAATACATTATTTCAGTTACTGAACTACCAGAGGTTTCTGCCAAAGGACTAAGCTCAATTCAAGTAGATGAGTATTTAGTAAAAATTGATCCAAAAGAAACAGATAAAAGAATTAGTGAAATTGCAAAAAATCAAAACAATTTTAAAGATGCAGAAGCAAATTATAGCTCAAAAACGAATGATCTTGTAATTTTTGATTATAAAGGAACTATTGACGGCAAAGAATTTAAGGGTAACGAGGGTAAAAATACTCAATTAGTTCTTGGAAAAGATTTGTTTATAAAAGGTTTTGATAGACAATTAGAAGGCGTTAAATCAGGTGATACAAAAAATGTAGAAGTAAATCTTCCTGAAAATTTTCCTGAAAAAGATCTTATTAACAAAAGTGCTGTTTTTGAATGCAAGATTACAGCAGTTAGAATTCCAGAAGAAGTAAAAATTAATGATGATTTTGCTAAAAATATGGGTGCAAAGGATTTAGCAAATTTAAAAGAACTTATCTCAAAACAAATAAATGATGAATATAAAAATTCTTTAGCCATGATTACAAAGAAAAATATTCTTGAGCAAATAGAGAAAGAAAAATTAGACCAATTACCTGGTAACTTAATTGAACAGGAAGTTAAAATATTATCTCAAGGAATGAAGGAAGATGAAGTTAAAAAGAACAAAAAATCACTAGAGGAACAAGCTAAAAAAAGAATTAAAACTGGATTAATCTTAAATGCTTTTGGTGAAGAAAATAAAATTAATGTGTCTCAGGAAGAAATTAATGCGGAAATACAAAAACAATTTAGAATGATGCCAGGTCAAGAAAAGATTGTTAAAGATTATTATGAACAAAATCCTGCAGCCATAGACAGTTTAAGGGGGCAAATTTACGAAGAAAAAATAATTGAAGAAATTAAGAAAAAAGCAAAAATAACTAAAAAAGAAATTACCAAAGAAGAAGCTGAGAAAATTCTTAAGCAAGAAAATGAAAACAATATTAAAGAGCAAGCTAAACTTGCTGAAAAAGATGGAGATGAGAAGAATAAGAAAAAAATAGATCGAAGAAA
>CACICY010000047.1 GCA_902585265.1 uncultured Pelagibacteraceae bacterium | reverse complement strand
AATCTTTCCTGTAATACTCTTATTCAAAGATTGTTTGACGATTTCTACTTCTGGTAATTCAGGCATTTCATACTATATTAGTGTTTTAATATAATTTATATGCAACAAAATCTTCAAAATAAAGCAGGACTCGTCGAAGGAGTATTTAACAAAGTTTACGATAAATATGATTTGATGAACGATTTTATGTCCTTTGGAATTCATAGGCTTTGGAAAAAAAACCTTATGAATTGGATGAATCCAACAAAAAACAAAAAGTATTTAGATGTTGCTTGTGGCACTGGCGATTTAGGCAAATTATTTTTAGATTATACAGATAAAAATGGAGAAATTATCTCTTCAGATTCGAATAGCAAAATGATTGAAAAAGGCAAAAAAAGACTGAGCAGGTATAAAAATATAAAATGGATTGTTGCAGAGGCAGAAAAATTGCCATTCAAAAATGACACTTTTGATTTTTATACAATTAGTTTTGGTTTGCGTAATACAAAAAATTTAAATAAATCTTTATCAGAGGCCTATAGAGTTCTTAAGCCAGGTGGAAGGTATTTGTGTTTAGAATTTTCAAAAATTCAAAATTCTAATTTAGATTTTTTATACAAAAATTACTCGAAATTAATTCCTCACATAGGAAAAGCAGTTGTTGGTGATAAAGACCCTTATGAATATTTAACCAAAAGTATAGAAGAATTTGTTAATCAGGAAGAATTGATCGATTTAATGAAAAAAAATAATTTTAAAAATTGTTCATATAGAAATTTATCTGGTGGAATAGTAGCTATTCATTCTGGTTGGAAAATATAATGTTCAAAAGATTAATTACATTATTCAAACTTGGTAGAAAACTCTCTAAATCTGATGTTTTAATTATTGTATCAAAATTTAATAAACCGCCTTTACTAATAAGTGTAATATTTAAATTACTTTCCTTTTCTTTTACTAAAAAAGATGTGTCATTTGATAATTTAACTGAAGGCGAAAAATTGTCTAATTCATTAGCATCTATGGGTACAACATTTATTAAACTTGGCCAGTTTTTAGCCACAAGGCCTGACATAATAGGAGATAAATTATCAAAGGAACTAGAAAATTTACAAGATAAACTTCCACCTTTTTCACAATCAAAAGCTAAAGAAATGATTAAAAAAGATTTAGGTGATGAACTATATAATTCAATAATTAATATAAGTGAACCAGTTGCAGCTGCCTCAATTGCCCAAGTACATAAAGCTCAAATTAACGATAATGGAGTTATTAAAAATGTAGCAATAAAAATTTTAAGACCAGATATTAAAAAAATTTTTAATGAAGAGGTAGATGCTTTGATGCTTTTTGCATATATTATTGAGTCATTAATCAAAAAAACCAAACGATTAAAGCTAGTTGAGGTAGTTTTTTTATTAAAAGAGATTACCAGTCTAGAGATGGATTTAAGATTTGAAGCCGCTGCAGCTAACGAATATGCAGAAAATACCAAAAATGATGCAGGTTTTGAAGTTCCCAAGATCTATTGGGATTATACAAGTGAAAACATAATGACACTGGATTGGATTGATGGTGTATCTATTAGAGAGACGGAAGAGCTAGAGAAAAGATCAATTGATACAAAAAAAATTGCTACTGACATAATTCAACATTTCTTAAGACATGCTGTAAGAGATGGTTTTTTTCACGCAGATATGCACCAAGGGAATATTTTTGTAAATGAAAGTGGTCAAATTGTTCCTATAGATTTTGGTATCATGGGAAGGCTAGATAATGTCAGTAAAAGATTTTTAGCTGAAATTTTATTTGGTTTTATACAAAGAGATTATAAAAAAGTTGCAGAAGTGCATCTTGCAGCAGGACTAGTTCCAAATAATGTACCTGTCAATGATCTTGCTCAAGCATTAAGATCAATTGGTGAGCCAATTTTTGGACACTCTATAAAAAATATTTCAGGTGGTAAGCTACTAAAACAACTTTTTGACGTTACTGAAAAATTTAATATGCAGACTCAACCTCAGTTACTTATGTTACAAAAAACAATGGTAGTAGTTGAAGGAGTTGCAAGAAGATTAAACCCTGAAACAAACATTTGGGAAACATCTAAACCTGTTCTAGAAAAATGGCTAAAAGAAACTAAAGATCCTATAAATTCAATTAATGAGACATTAAAAGACTCTGTGGAAGTATTAAAACGTCTTCCAAATTTACCTGAAGTAATGGATAAAGCAAACCAAGCCCTTAATTACCTTGCAAGTGGTCAAATACCTCAAAATTCAAACTCTTATAATGAATTAAATATTAAAAAAGAGGAAATGAAGTCATTTAGAAATCAATCTATTATTGGCTTATTATCTCTTGTAATTTTAACTCTATTGGTATTTTAATTCTTTTCATGAAAAATAAAAAAATACTTCTAATCATATGTGGGGGAATATCTGCTTACAAAAGCTTAGAAGTGATAAGAGGTTTAAAAAAAAGAGATGTAAGTATTAAATCAATACTTACAAAGAGTGGTAAAAACTTTGTAACACCTCTGTCTATTTCATCACTTTCGCAGGAAAAAGTATATGAAGACATATTTAGTGCAGAAAATGAAGCTGAAATGGATCATATTTCACTCTCTAGATGGGCAGATTTAATTTTAATTGTGCCTGCAACAGCAAATACAATCTCAAAATTAAGTTATGGTTTAACCGACGACCTAGCTAGCACTGTCGTTTTAGCATCTGATAAACAGGTGTTTTTGGTCCCAGCTATGAATGTAAGAATGTGGGAACACAAATCAACTAAAGATAATTTATCAAAATTAAAAAGTTACGGTTATAAGATAATTGGCCCTGAAATTGGGGATATGGCTTGTGGAGAGTATGGAAAAGGCAAAATGTCC
>CACICY010000046.1 GCA_902585265.1 uncultured Pelagibacteraceae bacterium | reverse complement strand
AAATAATCTTATTAAAATCCCAGTTTGTTGCGCAGAGGAGTTTGCACTAGATATAAAACGTTTACAAAAATTATTAAAGATAAATGAAGCAAAAATTTATGAAACATTCTTTTCTAAAAATTATTATTGTTATATGACAGGTTTTATTGCGGGAATGCCATTCTTAGGAGATATGGATAAATCTCTTTTTGCAAAGCGCTTAGAAACACCAAGAGTTAAGGTCCCAAAAAATTCCATAGGTATAACAGAGCAATTTTGTAATATTTATACTTTTGAAAGTCCAGGTGGTTGGAATATAATTGGTAAGACACCAAGATTTGATATATTTTTTATCATGTCATGTTATACTTTAAGCTTTATAGTATGGAAATTAATTTAAATTGTGATTTAGGTGAAAAATCAAAGCATCATTCAAATGAGAATGATCCCGATTTACTCAAAATAGTAAACTCTGCAAATGTGGCTTGTGGGTACCACGCTGGAGATGAGGAAACTATGAGAGAAGTTGTAGAGATTTCAAAGCAAAATAATGTAAGTATTGGTGCACATCCATCATTCAATGATCCAGAGAACTTCGGAAGAAAACGGATTAATCTTGGTGCTGATGAGATTTCTAAGCTTTTAATAGATCAATATGAAATTTTGCAAAATATTGCCATTAAATTAGATGAAAAGGTTTCTCATATTAAACCACATGGAGCCTTGAATAATATGGCTTGTGAGGACCTTGAACTGGCAACAATTTTAGCAAAAACTATTTATAGTATTGATAAAGATATAATTTATTTAGTACCAACAGGTTCAAAAATGGAAATTGCAGCTAAAAAATTAAATATGAAAATTGCATGTGAAATTTTTGCAGATAGAAATTATGAAGACGATGGAACACTTGTATCAAGAAGTAAGGATCATGCCCTAATAACCGACCCTGAGCGAGCTAAAGAGCACGTATTCAATATGGTAAAAAACCAAACTCTTAATTGTCACAGTGGAAAACAAATACCTTGTGAAATCGATTCAATTTGCATACATGGAGATAACGCAAGTTCTCTTTCTACTGCAAAACAAGTAAGAGAAAACTTGATAAAAAATAATTTAGAATTAAAGCCTCTAAATAAAATGAAAAAATTTATATAATTATGATTAAAAAAATATTTACTCTTTTCATATTCTTTTTTTTAACTGTTGAAACTTTTGCTGCTGGAACAAGTTCATCAGATAAAAAACCGAGCTATAAAAATGCTGTAAAAATAATTGAAGCAGCTAAGAAATATGAATCAAAAAATAAAATGGATAAAGCATTAAAAAGATACGAAAAAGCTCAAAAAATTTTATTAAAACTCGACAAAGAAAAGCCCTTACAAGCTGATACACTAAACTACCTGGGTTTTACAACTAGAAAACTTGGGGACTTTGAAGCAGGAGAGAAATATTACTTACTAGGACTACAAGTTGAACCAAATCATGTTGGAATAAATGAATACTTAGGTGAATTATATGTCGTTACAAACAGAATAGATTTAGCAAAAGAAAGACTAGAAGTTTTAAAAGGTTGTAATTGTGAAGAGTATCAAGAATTAAAAGAAATTATAGACGGATCAAAAAAATCAAAATATTAGTTTATATTTTGAATCATTTGCTCAGGCATCCATAAGGCTATTTGAGGAAACAAGACAATTAAGATTACCGCAAATATCATCAACAAGAATAACGGAAATGCACTCTTGGCGATGTAGCCCATATCTTTGTTAGCCATACCTTGCAAAACAAATAAATTAAATCCAACTGGAGGGGTAATTTGAGCCATTTCAACAACTATTACTAAAAATATACCAAACCAAATCATATCAAAACCAGCCTGCCTTATCATAGGTTCGATAATAGCCATTGTAAGTACAACTGCTGATATTCCATCAAGAAACATCCCTAAAATTATATAAAAAATCATTAATACGAAAATTAAAACATATGGTGATAATTCCATATTTTGTATCCAAATTGCTAGATTTCTAGGAAGACCAGTAAATCCCATGGCGAGTGATAAAAATGTTGCTCCAGCTAGTATGAATGCAATCATGCACGAGGTTTTTGTTGCTCCAAGTAAAGATTCTTTAAAGGTTTTTAAGTTCAAACTTTTTTGAAAATAAGAAAGTATTAAAGCTCCCACAACACCCAGAGATGCCGCTTCAGTTGCTGTTGCAATTCCAGTATAAATAGAGCCAATTACACCAAGGATTAATAAAATTACAGGTATTAATTGTTTTGATTTACTTAATTTATTTAAAAATGAGTAATTTTCTTGAGTTAATGGCATTTTATTTTTATTTAACAAAGACCAAATGATTACATAGCCCATAAAAATCAGAGCAATCATTATTCCAGGAATTATTCCAGCTATAAATAGTTTAGCAATAGACTCTTGAACAGTTACTCCATAAATAATTAGAATAATTGAAGGAGGGATTAGTAATCCTAAAGTTCCAGAGCCCGCAAGACTTCCAAGTAAAATTTTTTCAGGATATTTTCTTTTTCTCAACTCTGGAATTGACATTTTTCCAACCGTAGCGACTGTTGCAGCTGAGGATCCAGATATAGCTGCAAACAATGCACATCCAACAACATTGACATGTATTAAACCTCCGGGAAGTTTCTGTAACCAAGGAGCCAGTCCCTCAAATAAATTTTCAGATAATTTAGTCCTAAATAAAATTTCTCCCATCCATACAAAAAGAGGCAAAGCAGTCAGAGTCCATGATGATGATGCACCCCAAATTGTTGTGGCCATCGCATCTCCAACTGGTCGAGAAGTAAATAAAATCATTCCAATAGAAGAAACACCAATCATGCTTATTGCTACCCATATTCCAGAGCCTAAAAAAAGTAGTAAAACTGTGATAAAAAAAAT
>CACICY010000045.1 GCA_902585265.1 uncultured Pelagibacteraceae bacterium | reverse complement strand
AAAATTAAAAATTATCATTTAAAAAATAATATTGAAATTCATAAAAAAACAATAATTTTTCTACGTTATTATATAAATTCTCTGGAATCTTTAAATTATTTGGAAACAAGAGGTAGAGACTCTGCAAGTCTTAGCTTAAATTTTTTATCAGAGGAAAAAATAAATTTTCCAGCAACTACTCGATTTAACAATTTAAAATTATCTTTTTTTCAAAAAAAAATTAATAATAATTTTTTATCAAATTTAACAATCAAATATGCTAACCAAATTGGTTACTCTGGTGAAAATATTGAGAAACTTGATGAAATTTTTTTCTCGGTTAAATTTATTTCAAAATTAGATTTTAAAAAAATATTATCTTTTTATATAGTTGGACATACAAGATGGGCATCTGTAGGAGAAGTAAGTTTAAGCAATTGTCATCCACTAGTTAATAACTACAAAAATGAAAATGCTTATTTTTATATGAATGGGGACATATTAAATCATGATAAGTTAATTTCTAAATCAAATAAAAATAAAAAAAATATATTATCTGATAAAAATTGTAAAAATGATTTAGGTCATTTGCCAATCTTATTAGAAAAAAAACAAAAACTAACAATTAAAGAATTACAGGGTTCATTTGTTTTGGTTTACCATAGGTTTAGTAAACCATTTGAAATGACAATTTTAAAAAAAGGCACTCATGGTTTATACGCAGCTGTTAGTAATGACGGAAATTTATTATTATCATCTGATGTATATGGTATAGTTAATAATTCAAATTATTTTAGTAGGATATTTAATAGATCAAGTATAATAATTAATCCTTTTCACAATAATAATTTTAAATCTAAAATTAATATTAAAAAATTAAACAAAACAAATATTTCTACAAGAGACCTTAATAAAAAAGGATTTCCAAGATTTTTTTTAAAAGAAATTAATGATACTGAAATTTTTTTAAAAAGGACAATAAGCAATTATCTAGACTTAAAAAAAAATAAAATAAAAAATATGGAAAATTTATTTTCTAATAAAATAAAAAAATCTTTAGTTAATAGCAAAATAAAAAATATAATATTCACAGGTATGGGTAGTTGCTATACTGCTGGTGTTGGGATATCAAAATATCTATCTGACAAATTAGAAAATTTAAATATTTCAAATATAAAAGTAGAAGCAACAATTGCCAGTGAAGGGAGTGGATTCTATTTGTCAAAAAATATGAGCGATACGATCATTGTGGTTATTGCACAATCAGGTACCACTATTGACACAAATGTATTTGCAAAAATGGCCAAGTCTAGGGGTGCTTATACTATTTCATTAGCTAATAAAAGAGATGGAGATATTACATATCTAGTTGAAAATAATCTTTACCTTGGAAATGGAAGAGATGTGGAACTTTCTGTACCATCAACAAAAACTTATACTTGCCATTTATATCTTGGATTTATTCTAGCAGATAAAATAGCAAGTATATTTAAAAATAAACATAAAACAGAAATTTTTAAAAACTCAAACAAAATTTTAAAACAAAATTATATAAGTGATTTGGTGTCAAAACACGAAAAAAATATTAACGTTTTAAATTTTGATATCACAAAATACAAAAAGTGGATTTTAGTTTACGATGACTCAATGAATGCTTATAATAGCTTAGAGTTTAGAATAAAACTTTCTGAATGTTGCTATAAATCAATACTTTACATGCACATTGATCAATTCAATGATGCAAAACTAAGCAATTGCTTAATATTTTATATTGGTCAAAAAAATAATATAAATGAAAGAAAACTAAACAATAATTTTTTATTATCTATTTCAACAAAAAAACTTAAAAAGCATAAGAATTTAATTAGTATAAAATTAAAAAATAAACCACACCCTCTGTTAGCGATTGAGTCGTCAATAGTTCTCCAGCTTGTAGCTTTTAGACTTTCAATTTTAATTGATCAAATAAGGTTTAATTTAAATAAAAATATATCTAATAAAAATCTGATAAATTTTATTATAGATAAAAAAGATCAATACAAATATTTAAAAATAATTAATAAAAATTCAAAAATAAATTTTTTGTCTGAGAAATTGAAAAGACCAATAGATGCAATTAAACATCAAGCAAAAACAGTCACGGTAGGAGCAGTTAGAGTTAATAAGAATGAAAATTTTTTTAAAGAAAGACTTAATAAAGTTCGATTAAACGTTGTTGAAGGGAATTTCAAAGGAAAATTTTTATCATTAAAAAATAATATAAATCTAGATTCAGTTACAAAATACGAAATTGAAAAATATTTTTTAGGGAATTTAATAGAATACTATAATCAAAAATATAATAAAAATTATTTTTATAATTTTATTAAAATCAGTGATAATGGGGAAAATAAATATAAAAATTTTTCAAATTTAATTTTAGATGCTAAAAAAATTTATAATTCGAATAATATTTTATTTGAAAAAAAAATTATAGATTCACATAGTATAATAAAAACCTTCTTACCAAATGATCGAAAAAGTTTAATCGCCGAAAACAAGTTCATTTTAGCAAAAAAACATATTAATGAAAAACCAAAACTTAACCTTAAAAAATATTTTAAAAGTTATAATAATTTAAAATTTTTGGGTAGTGGAATTAATTATTTAGTTGCAAAAAAATTTGCTCAAAGATTCTCTAAAAAGTATAATATAGCAGTAGGATTTGATGTGATTGAAAATCACAAACATATTGATATATCTTCAGAGTCACTAATTGTAATTTTTTCATCAAATATTTACAGACCAGGATTTCAAAATGATGTTGTTTCAGAAATTGAAAAGTTTATAGCACATAATAATACTCCAATAATATTTACGAATACTAATAATTATCTTTATGATAAATTTAAGAAATCTAACTCCAACATTGAAATTATTAAACTTCCAAGAGTTGATGAAAT
>CACICY010000044.1 GCA_902585265.1 uncultured Pelagibacteraceae bacterium | reverse complement strand
TTGTATCAACATGGAATGAAGCTGCTCCATGTAACATTAATTTAATGAAACAAGCTCAATCAGTTAAAAAAGGTGTTCAAGCAACTGGAGGAACGCCAAGAGAATTTTGTACTATTACTGTAACAGATGGAATTGCAATGGGTCATGAAGGAATGAAATCGTCATTAATATCAAGAGACGTAATTGCAGACTCAACAGAACTTACAGTTAGAGGTCATTGTTATGATGCATTAGTTGGATTAGCTGGATGTGATAAATCATTACCAGGTTTAATGATGGCTATGGTTAGATTAAATGTTCCAAGTGTTTTTATTTATGGTGGTTCTATTTTACCAGGTAGATTTGAAGGTAAAGATGTAACTGTAGTTGATGTATTTGAAGGTGTTGGAAAATATACTTCAAAAAAAATGACTGCTCATGCTTTAAGAAAATTAGAACTTAAAGCTTGTCCAAGTGCTGGTGCTTGTGGTGGTCAATTTACAGCTAATACAATGGCATGTGTTTCAGAGGCAATTGGTTTAGCATTACCTTTTTCTGCTGGCACACCTGCACCTTATGCTGAAAGAAATAAGTATGCAGTTGATAGTGGAAAAGCTGTCATGAATTTGTTAGCAAAAAATATTAGACCAAGAGATATTGTAACAAGAAAATCTTTAGAAAACGCAGCAACAATTGTTGCAGCAACCGGTGGATCAACAAATGCTGGTTTACACTTACCAGCTATTGCAAATGAAATTGGAATTAAATTTGATTTAATGGATGTTGCAAAAATATTTAAAAAAACTCCTTATCTTGCTGATTTAAAACCTGGTGGAAAATATGTTGCAAAAGATATGTGGGAAGCAGGAGGAGTTCCAATGTTATTAAAAACTCTAATGGATGGTGGTTACATTCATGGTGATTGTATGACGGTTACAGGCAAAACCATGAGAGAAAATTTAAAAAATGTTAAATTTAGAACTAATCAAAAAGTAATGAGATCTTATCAAAATCCAATTTCACCAACAGGAGGAGTAGTTGGATTAAAAGGTAATTTAGCTCCAGAAGGTGGAATTGTAAAAATAGCTGGTTTAAAAAAATTACAATTTACAGGAAGAGCCAGATGTTTTGATAATGAAGAGTCTGCGTATAAAGCAGTAATAAACAGAAAATATAAAGATGGAGACATCATTATAATTAGATATGAGGGACCAATAGGAGGTCCTGGAATGAGAGAAATGCTTCAAACAACTGCAGCAATCTACGGTCAAGGAAAAGGGGAGAAAGTAGCCCTTATTACGGACGGTAGGTTCTCTGGGGCTACCAGAGGCTTTTGTATCGGTCATGTGGGCCCTGAGGCCTCCGTAGGCGGTCCTATAGCCCTTTTAAGGAACGGGGATATCATCGATATAGACGCTAAAAAGGGCACAATTAACGTAAGACTCACAAAGAAGGAATTAAGTGCAAGACGTAAAAAATGGAAACCAAGAAAAGTGAATTTTGGTAATGGTACATTATGGAAATATGCACAAACTGTTGGACCAGCTTATAAAGGTGCACCAACTCATCCAGGTGGTAAAAACGAGGTTAGAACGTACGCTGATATTTAATGAAAATTAGACCTGTAATACTTTGTGGTGGCGCAGGAACAAGACTTTGGCCAGATAAAAAAAAACATCAAGCAAAACAATTTATTGATTTTGGTGGATGGAGTTTAATTCAAAAAACTTTAGAAAGAGTAAATAAACCAATTTTTGATTTTCCAATAATTAGCACAAATCTCAAATACTTAAAACAAGTCAAACTAGCTTTAAAAAAAAGTAAAATAAAAAAGTTTAAAATAGTTTTAGAGCCAGCTAAAAAAAATACCGCACCAGCAATATTAGCTTCCGCATTAATAAAAGATATTCCATTAGAGCAACCATTAATGTTTTTTGCAGCAGATCATTTAATTGAAAGGTCTAATATTTTAAATAAATCTTTATTAAAAAATAAACCAAATTTAGATAATCAAAATTTATTTATTTTTGGAATAAAACCTACAAACCCGTCAAGTGAATATGGATATTTTTTAACTAAAAAAAATAAATCCATAAATAAAGTTACAAAATTTATTGAAAAACCAAAATTATCAAAAGCAAAGGAAGTAATTAAGAAAAAAGGTTACTGGAATTCTGGCATGTTTTATTTAAGAAAAGACTCAATAATCAATAACTTTAAAAAATATCAAAATAAAACTTACAAAAGTTGTGTTGAAGCGATTAAAAAAGGCAAATATAAAAATAACACTTATTACTTAAATAAAAGAGCTTTTGAAAAATCAATCGAGAAATCTTTTGATTATGCAATTCTAGAGAAAACCAAACAAATTAACGCTATCAAACTAGACATTCCTTGGTCAGATCTTGGTAGCTGGAAAGAAATTTTAGGGATGTATGACAAAAATAAAAACAAATATATTAAGAAAAAAAATGTCTATTACCGTCCATGGGGTAGGTATACCAATCTATTTGAGGGCAAAGAGTTTTTAATTAAAGAGTTATACGTAAAACCAAAAGGCATTTTAAGTTTACAAAAACACCATCATCGAGCTGAACATTGGTTAGTTACAAAAGGTAATCCAAGAATAACTTTAAATAAAAATATTATTAATAAAAAACCTGATGAGCATATATTTATTCCATTAGGAGCAATTCATAGAATACAAAATCCTGGAAAAAAACCTGTAAAAATTATGGAAGCTCAAGTTGGTTCAATTCTAAAAGAGACTGATATTGTTAGATATCAAGACATTTATGGTAGAGCAAATAAACTTTAATTAAATTGTAATAATCTATAAATATTTTTGTCATAACCATTAATTATAAAATTCTAATAAAATTTTAAATTATAAAACATCTTTATTTCCCCTTAATTTTAAAATTTTGTTGATTAACTACTTTCCCCTTTTTTAATTACAAAAAG
>CACICY010000043.1 GCA_902585265.1 uncultured Pelagibacteraceae bacterium | reverse complement strand
CTCCAAGGAAATGGACTATTAGATGTTGGGTGTAATTCACCCTTCTCGTATCGGTTGAATCTAAATGGTTTTAATAATTCACTCTCTGTACCAAGAATTTCTTTTGCAACAAGTTCACCAACACCTATCATTTTATATCCATGGTTAGAGTCTGCTATCATATAAACATTTTCTAAAAATCTATCAAAAATTGGAAATGAATCTGGTGTCATGCATCCAAGCCCACCTGAAGGACCTTTTCTATATAAATCTGATTTTCCTTCAAATCTTTTTTGGCAATGAGCTAAAGCTGAACACCACATATCATTAAAAGCTTCGGTTGTTTGATATTCAGGGGACTCTATTCCATACGGATCAACGTTTACTTGATCAAAATGTTTATCAACAATGTAAGGTGAAGTTCCACCTTGAACACCAAGTCCGTCAATATCTGGTTTGTAATATATTCCCCAAATTTTATCTGTAATTAATTTTTTAGTTTTGTCTGAATATAAAGGAGCTGTTGAGTCTACATGTATTACAGGTGGCTGTTCACCATTATCCATTTTTAAAAAATCTGGTTCTACGCCAAGTACACCCTCTTGAAGCATCCAATATTTCCACATGTCCGTTTCGTGTATTCTGCCATCTTTACCTTTAATATTTGCAGTTTTAGGAAGTTCTAACATATTCCAAAAATCTCTTGCCCAAGGACCTGCTCCAACGACAACTTGTTCACATTCTATTGTGCCTTTGTCTGTTTCAACTCCTGTAACAGCTTTGCTGTTACTTCCTCTTTTGAAACCAGTGACTTTAACACCTTTCATTACTTCAACACCATTTGAGGTTGATTTATGTTCAAGTGCTTTAATTGAATCTTTATTAAAAGCATACCCACCTTTTTTTTCATGAAGAACAGAAGTTATACCTTGTGCTTGCCAATCACCAAACATACCTTTCATATATTTCATACAATCTTTTTCACCTTCTATAAATTCAGATTCGTAACCTATTGCTTTTTGTTGCTCGTAAATAGTTGCAACATCTGCATGCATTACTTCCGGTGAAATCTGTAAATAACCAACTGCATTATATTTAAATGCTTTAGGGTCGCTTTCCCAAACTGAAACTGAATGAGCCATTAATTCTCTCATTGCAGGCTGAAAATAATTATTTCTTACAACTCCACACGCAATACCACTTGCTCCAGCTGCAGTATCTTTTTTTTCTAATACAACAATGTCGCCTGGATTTTTGTAAGTTTCAGAGAGCTTCCAAGCAGTACTAAGACCGTGAATTCCTCCTCCAACGATTACTACTTTAGCTTTTGTCGGTAGTGACATATCAAAACATTATTTTTTGAAAAGAGTTAAATATATAATTTTTTTTATATATAAAATTTAGAAATAAAAACTTATACAACTTAGGATTTGCCTATTATTAAAAGCTCAAATTTTTAAGAGTAGATAAATAATCGTTAAATTCCGAGATAAACGAAGCACTTGGTTTTATATGTTTTTTTCTTTGATCTTGAGCGGTTTTTTCTAAATAAAAAAAACCTTTTTCACATGCCTCATTAATTATTAATGCAGATTTTGGTCTAGATGTTTTAAATAGTTTAGTTTTTAGCTCCTCTACTGATAAGTTCTGTTTTTGCTTAAATGCTGACATAACTAGAAGCATCATATGATAGTGAGAAGGTGATTTTCTAAAAAAATAGTTACTTGATGTGTGTGAAAGTTTCATTTGATCTTCCCAAAACTCTAACAAATCCTTAGTTGATTTAGCCATTAAGATCTTACTTTAGTTTTCTTTGGATCGTAATGAGGAAATCCAACAATTTTTGCAGGTATTCTTTTTTGATGTCCATCTATTTTTCCAATTTCAACATCATTACCTAATTCTGAGTGACCTACATCTATTCTGCATAATGCAATATTTTTATTTAATGTCGGAGAAATACATCCACTAGTTATAATTCCAACCTGAGATCTTCCAATATGAACGCAATCTCCATGATTTGCTATTTCTTTACCTATTAACTCTAGCCCTACTAGTTTTTTTTGAGGATTTTCTTTTCTCTTAATTAAATTTTCTCTTCCAATAAAATCCTCTTTTTTGGATTTTAAAGGAACTGAAAAACCAATTCCTGCCTCAAAAGGATCTTGTTGTCCGTCAAATTCATTACCAAATAAAATTAAACCAGCTTCAATTCTTAAAAGATCTAAAGCAGCAAAACCAGCTGGTATCAAACCTTCATCTTTTCCTGCTTCCATTACCTTATCCCAAACCGCAGTAGCATTACTTGGATGACACCAAATTTCAAAACCAAGTTCACCAGTGTAACCTGTTCTTGAAACAATTAATGGTATTCCGTTTAATTCTTCCAATCGACAAATTGTAAATCTAAACCATTCCAATTCAGATATAGAGGGTTGGGTAGGGGGAGTAAAAATTATTTTTTCTAAAATTTTTCTGCTTTTTGGTCCTTGTAAAGATAAATTATTTATTTGGTCAGTAGAATTTTTGATATGAACTTTATAATTTTTTTTCTTTGCTTGTTCTTTAAGCCACTCACCTCCATATTCATCACCACAAACCCATCTAAAACCATGGTCACTAAGTTTTAATAACGTTCCATCATCAAACATAGTTCCATTTTCATAACACATTGCCGAATAAACAATTTGACCAACTGAAAGTTTTTTTACATTTCGAGTTAATGCATAATTCATTAATTCTTCAGCATCTGGACCAAGAATTTCAAATTTCCTTAATGAAGATAAGTCAATTAGGACGGCGTCTTCTCTGCATGCATTGTATTCATTAATTACACCATGTTTTGTATAATCATTTGGTAACCAAAAACCTCTAGCATCGACAAAGTTTCTAGTTAATTTTGATGTTCTTTCATAGAAACCGGTATTTCTTGTAAGTTTATTCTCTGAATCTGTTTTCATTCTAAAACCATATGATTTAGTAAATTCTTTGCTTTTCTCATAAGTTCTAACAA
>CACICY010000042.1 GCA_902585265.1 uncultured Pelagibacteraceae bacterium | reverse complement strand
GATCAATAGAAAACAAAATGGGCATTAAGGGATCTGCAACATGTGTATTAAATTTTGATGATGCTGTTGGTTATATGATTGGACCAAAAAACAAAGGCCTTAACTCTATGTTCACAATGATGAATTTGGAGAGAATTATTGTTGGGATTCAAGGGTTAGGTATTTCTGAAATTGCATACCAAAATTCCCTTACTTACGCCAAAGAAAGAAAACAAGGTAAGGCATTTAATTCAAAATCAAATAATGGTGCAGATTTTATTATTGATCACGTTGATATTAGACGGTCACTTTTGAGTATGAAGTCTATGATAGAGGGACAAAGAGCCTTGAGTTTCTGGCTGTCTCAACAAATTGAAGTTAGCTTAAATCATTCTGATGAAAAAATAAAACAAGAAGCATCAGATCTTGTTTCATTAATGACTCCAGTTGTTAAATCGCTTTTCACGGATAATGCAATGGAAATAACAAGTGAAGCAATGCAAATTCATGGAGGATACGGATTTACTAAAGATCAAGGTATTGAACAATTCTACAGAGACAATAGAATTACACCTATTTATGAGGGAACAAATTCAGTTCAGGCTGCTGACTTAGTCTTCAGAAAATTAATCAATAAAAATGGTGATATTATTGAAAACTATCTAAATTTGGTTAAAGACGAGATTAAAATTACTGACAAAAGAGCCGAGCCTTTTGTAAAACAACTTAACTATCATCTTGATATTTTGTCAAAATTTACTGATTGGATGAAGGAAAAAATAAAAAATTCTCCAGAAGATGCAAGTGGAGCATGTAACGATTATTTAAAAGTTCTTGGTTTAGTTGCAACCGGACATGCTTGGTTAAAAGTTCTAGAAGTTTCCTTAAAAGAATATGAGAGTAATAAAGATTTTTATGAGGACAAAATCCAAACTGCCAACTTTTTCTTTAATAGAGTACTTCCTAGGATAGAAAGCAGTTATATTACTGCAACTACTGGAAGTAATTATATTATGAATTACAAATTTAATTAGAATGAATCCTTATGAAACAAATTTGGATAAAAACGAAGCCAATTATGTTCCATTAACCCCTTTATCATTTCTAGAAAGAGCAAAAGATATTTATCCAAACTACGAAGCAGTAGTTTATGAAAGTAGGAAATACACTTGGAGTGAAGTTTACAAAAGATGTATTAAGTTTGCTAGTGCATTAGATAAATTGGGAATTAAAACAGGTGATACGGTATCTGTCTTGGCTTTTAACACACCTGAAATATTTGAAGCGCATTATTCCATTCCTATGGTTGGAGCAGTTATAAATGCCATTAATACAAGACTAGACTCAAAAACAATTAGTTATATTTTAAATCACAGTGAAGCGAAGGTGCTAATTGTAGATAGACAATTTCATGATGTAGTAAAAAAAGCTTTAGAAGAAGTTAATTCAAAAATTACTATAATTGATATAGATGATAAAGATGCAAAGCTAACCGACTCAAAAAATATAGGATCTTTGGAATATGAGGAGTTTTTAAATTCTGGAGATGAAAATTTTAAATGGAAAATGCCAAAAGATGAGTGGCAAGCTATAGCATTAGGTTATACTTCTGGAACAACTGGTAATCCAAAAGGAGTTGTTTATCATCATAGAGGATCATATTTAATGGCAACAGGAAGTGCAGTTGCATGGAATATGCCTAATCAGTTAAATTTTTTATACACAGTACCAATGTTTCATTGTAATGGCTGGTGTTATCCTTGGACAATGTCAATGATTCATGGTCGAGTAATTTGTCTGAGAAATATTGATGTAAAAAAGATATTTGAATTAATTGATAAATATGAAGTTACTCATTTTGGTGGAGCACCAATAGTTTTAAACATGTTAGCTAATGCACCTGAGGATCAGCAAAAGGAATTAAAAAGGAAGGTATATGTATTAACAGCAGGTGCTCCTCCTCCTAGTATAATTTTTGAAAAAATGCAAAAGTTAGGCTTTGAAGTAATGCATGTATATGGTCTTACAGAAACCTATGGTCATATTTTGCAGTGTGCATGGAATAAAGAATGGGATGAATTAGATCAAAATAACCAAAACGAAATAAGAGCAAGACAAGGCGTAAGGTATCCCAATACAGAAGGCGTCATTGTAATGGACCCTGAAACCATGAAGCCAGTTCCTCATGATGGAAAAACAATGGGTGAAATTATGATTAGAGGAAATGTGGTGATGAAGGGTTATTTTAAAGATAAAGAGGCGACAGAAAAATCAATGGATGGAGGATGGTTTCATTCTGGCGACTTAGCTGTAACTCATCCAAGTGGTTACATAAAAATACAAGACCGATCAAAAGATATTATAATTTCAGGAGGAGAAAATATTTCATCTATCGAAATTGAAAATACGATTTCAAAACATCCTGCTGTATCACTGGCAGCTGTTGTAGCAAAACCAGATGAAAAATGGGGTGAAACACCTTGTGCTTTTGTTGAATTAATCGAAGGAAAATCAAGTTCAGAGGAAGAAATTATTAAATTTTGTCGAGAAACTCTTGCTGGATTTAAACTTCCTAAGAAGGTTGTGTTTACTCCGCTACCAAAGACATCCACTGGAAAGATTCAAAAGTTTGAACTGAGAAAACAAGCTAAGGAATTAAACTAATATAGTTTCTTTACAAAAATCAAATAAGATGGCAGTAATGCTCAAAAAAAAATGAAAACTTTTTTAATAGCAAAATCAAGAAGGCTTAGAGGTACACCGTACACCTCTAGAATTGAAAAACAAGGTGTAACTGCTTATACTATATATAATCATATGTTGCTGCCAGCAGCATTTGGTTCTGTAGAAGATGCTTATCATCACTTGAAAGAGCATGTTCAGATTTGGGATGTTGCCGCTGAAAGACAAGTTGAAATTTCTGGAAAAGACTCAGCAAAATTGGTTCAATTGATGACTTGCAGAGATTTATCAAAATCCAAAGATGGAAGATGTTATTACTGCCCAATCATTGATGACAATGCAGGTTTAATTAATGATCCTGTAGTTCTAAGATTAAATG
>CACICY010000041.1 GCA_902585265.1 uncultured Pelagibacteraceae bacterium | reverse complement strand
TATTATTTTTTTTCCAAAATTTTGTGATTTTTCTGAAGCAAGTATTAGCTTCATAGTATCAATACCTACATCTAAATTTGGATGTGCTTCTAAATTTTCATTTGAACATTTAAGAAAATATTTTAATTCCTCTATGTAGACTTTATTGAAATTTTTATCAAAATTATCTTCGTGTTTAAGGGATTTGGTTTTTGCATCATAAATTGTTACAGAATTTTTATAAAAATCCCATAAAATGTTTCCATTTAACCCCTTAATTTCCAACGATTTGTTGTGCTTCCTTCCAAAAATATCTGTATGTATTGAAGCTACAATACCAGTGTCTAATTCGACAATCATTTCAGCGATATCATCTGCTTCAATTTCTAGCTTACTTAACTTATTGTTAAATGCCATGACAGACTTAAAATTTCCAAATAAATAATGAATAAGATCCATTATATGACTTTGATCTAAAATAGATCCTCCTCCTAATTTTTTTTGAGCCATATAGAATGAATTATATTTTTCGTAAGGGTGCCAATCTGGTAAATACTCTGAAAATTCACCCCTTACAAAAAAAATATCTCCTATTACTTTTTCATCTATAATTTTTTTTAAAAATTTTATCGAAGGTGCAAATCTAAATATATATGCAATGAAAGTAATGAGATTATTTTTCGAAACTATATCTTTTAGTTGATCAATATTGTTAAGATCACGTGATAATGGCTTTTCAATCATTAAATTTGCATTTTTTTTTGCAAAAAAAATGGCTTGGTCAACATGGTAACTTGTTGGAGAACATATAATTGCAGCACTTATTGGAATATTATCAAATTTCTTTATATCATTAAAGCAATTGATTATACCTAAAGAATTAATTTCTTCTACTCTATCTCCCCTAGGTTCCAAAACATAAATATTTTTTTTATTTACACCAATTGATATTAAATTTTTTAAATGTCTTTTTCCTATTGAGCCACCACCAGTAATTACATAATTTTTATCCATTTAAACTAAATCTCTGTATAAAATTAAATTATCTCTGTTAATTTGTTTTTTTACTCTTTTTCCTAAATAATTTTTAAACTTGTATGATGGTATGCCATTTCCCGGCCTTTTAAAACACATGTTCTTGTAGGTTAGTTTTTCATTTTTTTTTATTGTTTTTTTTGCTACTAAACTTTTACACATTATTAGTTTATTATTAAGAATTTTTTTATTTAATTGTTTTTTACTTCTTCCTAGGCTTATAAATGCACTAATAAGATCTTTTTTTAAAATACGTAATTCTTTAGGATTTATTGAAGCTATTTGATCTATGCCTGGCATTTTTTTATTAAGGGTAAAATGTTTTTCTACTACTTTCGCACCTAAAAAAATACTACCAATTGCAGATATATTATCTCTAGTATGATCTGAGTACCCTAGCGGAACATTAAATTTTTTATATTTTTCCAATACTTTCATGTTAGACATTTCAATTGATGCAGGGTAATCTGATGTGCATTGAAATAATAAGAACTTTGCTTTTTTTTTCTTGATAATATTTACAATTTTATTTATTTCTAATTCATCTGTCATACCTGTTGAAAGGAGCAGATCGAATTTATATTTAATAGCTTGTTCTATAAAAATTGTATTATTAAAATTACAAGAACTTATTTTAATTTTTTTTTCTCCAATGTTTCTTAGATCATTTAAACTTTTAAGATCAAATGGAGTACATAAAAAATCAATCTTTTTTCTTTTACAATAAAATCTTAATTTTTTTAAGTTAGAAATTCCCAATTCACAGTTCTTTATAATTTCTTTTTGTGATAATTTTGCAAATTCTTTATTTTTATTCTGGTATGGTGCTTTCTTTGCATATATAGAAATTAATTCTTCAGCATAAAAATGTTGAAATTTTACACAATCAGCACCATTTTTTTTTGCACTTTCTATCATCCTTTTTGCAATAGATAAGCTTCCATTATGATTAATACCTATTTCAGCAATTAAATATGGCTGTTTTTGTTTTAAAAATTTATTTATATAACTCATTATTGTTTATATTATCTTCTAGGTAAAAATTTTTGTACCAGTAAATAGTTTTTTTTAGACCGCTTTCGAAATTATTTTTAAATTTTTTATATCTTGATACTTTTTTTTGACTTGGACATCTTCGCAATGTTCCTCCATCTTTGATTTTTCCTTGTTGAACAACAATTTTCATATTAAGGATTTTTTCAATCTTTTTTATCAGTTCTTTAATTTTAGTTTCTTTTGAAAAGCCGACATTAAAAATTCCATTCTCTTTAATTTTTTCAGAAATAAAAATAGTTTGTTTGACAGCATCGTTTATATAGCAAAATGCTCTGGTTTCATTTCCATTACCTTGAATTTTAATTTTTACTTTTTTTAATTTAAATTTTTCTGAGGCTTTAAAAATTTTATACATAACCTGTGGAATAACATGTTTTAAGCCCATGTTTTCTCCAAAAATATTATGGGGTCTAATTATTTTATATTTTATACCAGTTCCTCTTAAATAATTAATTGTTACAGATTCTGATATTATTTTACCAGCAGAATAACTAAATCTTGGATTAAATATGTCCTCAATCTTTATGATCTCTTTTTCACTTGTTGGAATTATGTTTGGCGAACCATAAACTTCAGATGACGAGAACATAATAAAGTTTTTAACTTTTTTTTTCTTAACAAACTCTATTATATTTAATATACCTTTGATACCAACCTCTAATACTGCTTTAGGGTGGTTATAAAAATTTTCTGTCCCATTTATAAATGCAAGATGATAAACATCATCAAATTTTTTTAATTTATTAAGTTTTTCCATATTTCTTATATCACAGTCCATTAACTCAATATTTCTTAGTTTTTCGAATTTTTTGAAATTTCCCCTTAAATTGTTATCAATCACAGTAACTCTATTTTTCTTAGATAATAATTTAGCTAATTCATATCCAAAAAAACCACTTCCACCAGTTACTAAAATTCTTTTTTTTTTCATTTTTTTTGACGAATAATAATTTTCATAATTTTCAATATGTTCTTAGGATAAAACAAAAAGTTTTTTAAAATATAATAAAAAAATCTTAACAGTAAATAAGGTTTTAAATTTTTATAACGCATCTTATCTATAAAGTATTCA
>CACICY010000040.1 GCA_902585265.1 uncultured Pelagibacteraceae bacterium | reverse complement strand
TTTATTACTAAATTCTTTTGCAATACCGTCCTGGGATGCGAATAAAAGTTTACCATCATTATCAGATTGGTCAATAATAACTGATATTTTGTCTGTGGGCTTATTTACTCTAAATTTATAATTACACTCCATATCTATGAAGGGCGATACATGAAATTTTTTTACACAACTATTTCTTAAAGTTTCTTTATCTTCGGCTTTGAAAATGTATGTGTGTTGTTCACCAAATGTATTTTTAACCTCATAAAATATAGAGATTATTTTATCGTACTTATCATATATAAAAAAAACACTTAGAGGATTAAATACGTAACCTAATATTCTTGGATAACAGAATAATTTGATTTTAACGTCTTTATTGTCAATACCAATATTTTCTAGTTTTTTTTTTACCCAGTTTTTTAAAGAGGTGCCATCTCTATCCCCATGGTCTTTGTCAAAAAAACTAATGATATTGAATTTATTATATGAAAATAATTTAATTTTATTATCAATTTCATTTAAATCATCTAAGTCTATTAATAATGAAAAAACCCTATATTTGAAATAATGATTTTTAGGTTTAAATCGTCTGTGTATTACTTTTCCTACATATATCTTAGAGTTTTTAAGCATTTATATACTTAATCATATCTATTGATGATTTTATACCATCTTCATGAAATCCATATCCAAAATAACTTCCACAAAATAAAATATTATTTTTATTTTGAATTAGGTGAAGATCTTTCTGGCTATTGATTGCATTTTGATCAAAGTAAGGATGTGTAAATATAACTTTTCGGATTATTTTATCATCGGGTATCTCTAAATAAGGATTTAATGTTAAAAAAATATTTTTATTTATATTCAAATTTTGTAATAAATTTAGCCAATAAGTAATTGAATTTTTTTCACTATTCTCAGACTCGATCGAGGAATTCCATGAACACCAAGCACTTTTATTATTTGGCATATAACTTATATCCTCATGTACTATAGCCTCATTTGTTTTATATTTAAAATTACTTAAGATCTTATTTTCTATTTCTTCAGGATTTTCAATTAAAGAGAGGGCTTGATTAGCATGAGTAGCCAATACAACTTTATCGTAAGTAAAATATTCATTTTTATCTCCATAATAAACCTGAACTGCGGATCCAATTCTTTTAATTTTATTAATATTGTAATTTTTATAATATTCGCCACTGATTTTACTTAGAATTTTATTTACATATGTTCTACTTCTTTTGGAAACTGTGAACCATTGCGGTCGATCTTTTAATTTGAATAATCCATGATTTTGAAAAAATTTAAAAAAAAATTTCAATGGCATTTGTTTTGCCTCGTAAGGGGGCATTGACCATATTGCTGATACCATAGGAATAATATGGAATTTGATAAAATACTCTGACAATTTTAAATTGTCTAAATAGCTGCCTAAAGTAATATTTTCGTTAATTGAATCTTGGTTTTCACTTTGTTTATAAAAACTAATTATAGTAAAAAACATCTTCAAAAATTTTATATTTAACAGGTTTGATTTATTGCTGAAAATTCCAGAAAGACCTTTTCCACAATATTCTATATTTGAGTCTCTAACAGATACTGAGAATGACATATTGCTTTCTTCTATAGCAATATCATTTTCTTGAAAAAAATTTATTAAATTTGGATAGGTTTTTTTATTAAATACAATAAAGCCTATATCAATAGGGACTATATTATCTTCAACATTAACATCAATAGTATGAGAATGACCTCCAAAATGGTCTTCTTTCTCAAATAGATCTACTTTATATTTTTTAGATAAACTATACGCTGCACTTAGACCTGATATACCAGAGCCTATAATAGCTAATTTCATTATTGAGGATTATATTTATTTTCTTTTGTAAAGGATGAGACAAATTGTAGAAAAACTGCAAAAATTATAATGCTTCCTCCTATTAATACGTAGAATGAAGGGTTTTCATTTACAAATAGCCAAGCCCAAAGAGGACCAAGTATTGCCTCTGTAAGCATTATTATGCCGACCATAGCTGATAGAGTTTTTCTTGCACCAATTGTTATTAAGATAAAGCCAAGTCCTATTTGAAATGTCCCAGACAAAAATGCCAAAAACATGTCATTTAAAGATATAGAAATTTTTGTTGAAGCTAAAAAACCTATTATCATTGCAACTATTCCTGCAACTAATTGTAAGGGCACCATATCCACATGAGGATATCTTCTTACAATTAAAATTAGAGTTGCGAAGGTAATTGGCATTACAAAGGCAACAATATTTCCAGACATTTGTCCACTTGATAGAGTATTTCCTAGCATTAAAATTAATCCAGAAATTGCTAAAATAATAGAAGCTAAAGTAATTTTTGAAATTTTTTCTTTCAAAAAAAAATATCCAAATATCGCTAGGAAAATTGTTTGTGTTTGTATTATGAAATTTGTATTTGCAACGGTAGTATTGTACATAGCAAAAACATAACTGCTAAATCCAATACCCAATATAATTCCACCAATTAAGCCAGGAATTCCCGAGACATAAATTTTTTTAAATACCTCTCTTTTATAAGTTACAATTAAAAAAATAATTACAACAATTATAAAAAAAACCTGTCTCCAAAATAAGATTTGCCATAAAGTTGATCCTTCAAATGATTTAACAATCAACCCACCAAAACTTAGACAAAATGCGCCAAAAAAGATTAATAATGGACCTGGTATCTTTGAAATAAAATTCATTTAATATTGGAAATCAAATTTTGAGTTTCCATCTCATACAACTTAAAAATAGTTTCTGCATCTTTTAAATTAATTTCTTTAAATTTAATTTTTGATCCTGGAGGTATTTGTACTAGTTTGTCATAATCAGCACTTATTACAACTCCAATCTTAGGGTAACCCCCTATAGTCCCATGATCAGATAGCATAATTATTGGATCCCCATCTGCAGTGATTTGGATAACACCCTTCACTAATCCTTCTGACTTTATATTTGTATTTTTAATATTACTAATCTTAGGTCCTTTAAGTCTTATTCCCATACGATCACTTAATTTGGTTACATTAAATTCATCACTTAAAAATGAATATATTGCATCCTTTGAAAAATAATCAAAATGGGGTCCTTTTATTATTCTAATATTTTCAATTTTTGAATTTAGGTATTCTATTTTATTTTTTGGCAGGATTTTTTTTATATTTTTTAAATGAATTATTTGTCCTTTCTCAAGTTTTTCCCCACTATTTGCGCCAATTTTAGCCTTAGTATTTGTAGA
>CACICY010000039.1 GCA_902585265.1 uncultured Pelagibacteraceae bacterium | reverse complement strand
TCTCAATTGATATAATGCTTCAGTCTTCTTGCTATCCTCCACTGAAATTTTAAATAAATCAGATATTGTAAGTTGAAAAATTGTTTCATCATTAAGATTAAAACCAGCTTCAATATTTTTAATTTTTTTAAGTAATTTTGTATTGTTTAAAATTGTCGACGCTCTTTGCTTTATACTTCTCTCTAATATTTCTTCTTCTACATTTTTGTCTTGTTGAACACTTTCTATCTCTGATCTTTCTATAGTAATTGATCTTTCATCCTTTTCTATTCCATGTCTATTAAAAACTCTTACGTCAACTACAATTCCACCACTACCACTCGGCATTTTAAGTGAAGTATCAGTTACATCTATTGCCTTCTCACCAAATATTGACCTTAATAATTTTTCCTCTGGACCAGAGGCAGAATCTCCTTTCGGTGTAACTTTGCCAACCAATATATCTCCGGGCTTGACCTCTGCTCCTATATAAACAACACCCGACTCATCAAGATTTTTTAGAGCCTCTTCATTTATATTGGGAATATCTCTTGTAATATCTTCTTCTCCGAGTTTAGTGTCTCTTGCCATTACCTCATACTCTTCTATATGTATCGAAGTGAAAACATCGTCTGTAACACATCTTTCTGATATCAAAATGGAGTCTTCAAAATTGTATCCTTGCCAAGGCATAAAGGCAACGGTCACATTTTTTCCTAACGCCAATTCTCCAGTTTTAGTTGAGGGTCCATCTGCAATAATATCACCAGATTTTACCTTATCTCCAACTCTAACTAATGGCTTCTGGTTAATGCAAGTATTCTGGTTTGATCTTTTAAATTTTTGTAAATTATAAATGTCTACACCTGACTGTGAATAATCTTTTTCATTTGAGGCTTTTATTACAATTCTTTTTCCATCGATTTTGTCAACAATACCGTCTCTTTTTGCAACGATTGTAACACCAGAGTCTAAAGCAACATCACTTTCTATTCCAGTCCCTACTAAAGGTGCCTCAGGTTTTAAAAGTGGAACTGCTTGTCTCATCATGTTAGATCCCATAAGCGCTCTATTTGCATCATCATTCTCTAAAAAAGGTATAAGAGATGCTGCAACTGAAACTAGTTGTTTAGGCGATACATCTATGTAGTCAATATTTTCTGGTTTTGATAAAATAAAGTCTAAATTTGCTCTACTTGAAACTAAATCTTCAACAAACTTTCCATTTTTATCTAATAGTGAATTTGCTTGAGCAATTGTAAATTTAGTTTCCTCCATAGCTGAAAGATATTCAATTTGATCTTGAACGACACCATTTTCAACTTTTTTATATGGACTTTCTATAAAACCATACTTATTAATCTTTGAATATGTAGATAGACTATTGATCAATCCAATATTTGGACCTTCTGGTGTCTCAATTGGACAAATACGACCGTAATGGGTGGGGTGAACATCTCTTACTTCAAAACCTGCTCTTTCTCTAGTAAGTCCTCCTGGTCCCAATGCTGAAACTCTTCTTTTATGTGTAATTTCAGATAAGGGATTTGTTTGATCCATAAATTGAGATAGCTGTGATGTCGCAAAGAAATCTTTTAATGAAATAGTTAATGGTTTTGCATTGATTAAATCTTGAGGCATCGCTGACTCAACATCAAGAGTAGTCATTTTTTCTTTAATAGCTCTTTCCATTCTATAAACACCAATTCTTGCTTGATTTTCTACTAGTTCACCAACAGATCTTACACGTCTATTTCCTAAATGATCGATATCATCAACTTCATCTTTCCCATCTCTTAAATCTAACATTTTTTTAATTATTGCAAGGATATCGTCATTTCTTAAAATTGTGATTTTATCAGAACATATTAAATTTAGCCTCGAATTCATTTTAACTCTACCAACATCAGATAAATCATATCTATCAGAACTAAAAAAAAGATTATTAAATATTTGTGTTGCAATTTCTATTGTTGGAGGTTCGCCAGGTCTTAGAATTTTATAAATCTCTGTTATTGCATCATTCTTATTTTCATTTTTATCATTTAAAATGGTATGAAGTAGATAAGGGCCTTTTGATATCGAATTAGTTTTAGATATATTAATTGTATTTATATTTTCATCTAAAATTTTTTGAACTATTGTCTCATTTATCTCAGTTCCAATTTTAAATGTATCGTCTCCTATTACTAAATCCTCATGTAAAAACTTTCCATATAATGCCTCATTAGAAACTAAGATTTCTTTTAATCCATCATTTTGAAGTTTTTTCGCTGTTAAGAAATTTATTTGATCACCAATTTTTATTAAAATTTTGTTATTTTTTGCATCAATAATTTCTTCTGAAAAGTTTTTTGCTTTGTAATTTTCTGGATCAAATTTAGTTTTCCATTTTTTTGAATTTGCATCAAAATTATAAGTTTCTTTTTCATAAAATTCGTTAACTATGTCAGATTTAGAGTATCCTAAAGCTTGAAGAAATGTTGAAACAAATATTTTCTTTTTTCTATCTATACGAAAGTATAAGAAATCTTTTACATCAAATTCAAAATCTAACCATGAACCTCTATTAGGTATAACTCTACAATTAAACAAAAGTTTTCCACTTGCGTGAGATTTTCCTTTATCATGATCAAAGAATACACCTGGACTTCTATGCATCTGATTTACTACAACACGTTGGACACCATTTGTAATAAATGTTCCACTGTTAGTCATCATAGGAACTTCACCCATATAAACTTCTTGTTCTTTTGCAGATAAAATATCTTTGGTATTATTTTCTTGATCTATTTCATAAACAACTAATCTTAATGTACATTTCAAAGCAGCTGAATAAGTAAGACCTCTAGTTATACACTCATCAACATCAAATTTTGGTTTTTCGAGTCTATAAGAGATATATTCAAGAGTAGCCTTATCGTTCAAATCTTCAATTGGAAATATACTTTTAAATACACGATGAAATCCTTTTGTTAAATGCTGATCAACATCACCTTTAAATTCGGTTAGTTCTTTATACGAGTTCTTTTGAACTTCAATTAGGTTTGGTATTGATAGACTTTCTTTTAACTTACCAAAACTTTTTCTTATATTTTTTTTCTCAGTAAAAGATAATTGCATATCAAATTTTTGCTGAATTAATTTATTCAGCAATTGAATTCTTTCTATTTTAGTATTTACTTAAGTTCTACTTTAGCGCCTGCAGCTTCTAATTTAGCTTTAATTTCTTCAGCTTCTTTTTTATTCACACCTGATTTGACTTCTTTAGGTGCACCTTCAACTAAATCTTTGGCTTCTTTTAATCCTAGTTCAGTAACAGCTCTAACTTCTTTTATAACATTTATTTTTTTATCACCGGCAGCAGTTAACATAATTGTAAATTCATCTTTTTCCTCAGCAGGTGCATCTCCACCAGCAGCAGCTGGCGCGGCAGCAACTGCAGCTGCAGCTGTTACTCCCCATTTTTCTT
>CACICY010000038.1 GCA_902585265.1 uncultured Pelagibacteraceae bacterium | reverse complement strand
ATTTGTTGGCGAATTTGATATAAAAAATAATAAATTAATTTTAGCTAAAGCTAGTGGAGTTTTGGATAAAGAAAATCAATTCTCTTATTCTTATAGAACAACAGCTAAGAATGAAAAAATTACAAATTTAATCATTGAAGAACCAAAACCTTTTATTAACAATTATGAATTTATAAAAGGTTTTGATGAAGGTGAATTAAAACTAAGTTCGATCAAAATTGATAATACATCTAGGTCAAATCTCAAAATTACTAATTTCAAAGTTAAAGAAGTACCAGTTTTAGCAAAAATTCTTACACTTGCATCTTTACAAGGAATTGCTGATCTTTTGACGGGTGAGGGAATAAGATTCAATGAATTTGAGATGGATTATAAGACAAAAAATAATCTTACAGAAATAGATGAGATGTATGCAATAGGACCAGCTATTTCAATAATGATGGAGGGTTATATTGAGAAAGACAGGATAACTAGTTTAAGGGGAACCTTAGTACCTGCAACAACAATTAATAAGACAATAGCCAAAATTCCTTTACTTGGTAACATTTTAGTAGGCAGCAAAACTGGTGAAGGTATATTTGGTGTCAGTTTTAAAATAAAAGGACCACCGAATGATTTAAAAAGTACAGTTAATCCAATAAAAACTTTAACTCCGAGATTTATTACCAGGACTTTAGAAAATCTTAAAGGTAATTAATTTGTAATTTTAAAGTGCTTTTTTTTTCCTATAGATAGCTTAATAAAACCCTTATCTGAGAATAAATTAGGATCAATTTTAAATTTTTCATCTAATACAGTTTCATTATTTAATTTTATTCCGTTTGACTTAATTAATCTTCTAATTTCTGATTTAGAAATATCTTTATTTACAAAAGAAATAAGCTCAACTATATTTTTTGATAAAATATCATTATTTACTTTTATCCCAGGAAGATTTTCTCCTGTAGAATTTTCTTTAAAAGTATTTTTTGCAAGTTTCTCAGACTTTTCAGCTTCTTTTATTCCATGTAACATTTCCGTCGCATTATTGGCGAGTAAAATTTTTAGTTCGTTTATATCCTTATCTTTTTCTTTCTCTATTTTATCTAAAGATAGATCAGTAAACATTTTTAAAAACTTTAATACATCTCTATCATCAGTATTTCTCCAAAACTGCCAATAATCATATGGAGATAACATTTCTTTATTCAACCATACAGCACCTTTTTCAGTTTTACCCATTTTAGTACCTGATGCTAATGTTATTAGTGGAGTAGTTAAGCCAAATGCTTGATTTCCAGATTCTCTTTTAATTAGATCAACACCATTTACTATATTTCCCCATTGATCAGATCCACCAATTTGTAAATTACATTTGTTTGATTTATTAAGTTCAAAAAAATCATATGCTTGTAAAATCATATAATTAAACTCCATATAACTTAGAGACTGTTCTCTTTCTAATCTTAATTTAACACTATCAAATGTTAACATTTTATTTATTGTAAAATGTTTACCTATGTTTCTTAAAAAATCTATATAATTGAGTTTGCTTAACCATTTATAGTTATTCACAAAAATTGGTTTTAATTTTGAATTATTTGTTTTAAGAAAAATTTTAAAAACCTTTTTTATATTATTAATATTATTCTCAATTTGCTTTTCAGAAAGGATTTTTCTAGTTTCCTCTTTACCTGATGGATCTCCTATTCTAGTCGTGCCTCCACCCAAAAGAACAATTGGTCTGTGGCCATACTTTTGTAAAAGTCTAAGACACATGATTTGCAATAAACTCCCAACATGCAAACTTGGAGCTGTACTATCAAATCCAATATAAGCATTTGTACTTTCTTTATTTAATAGATTTGATAATTCTATTTCATTGGTACATTGATAATAGTACCCTCTCTCTTTAAATTCTTTTAAAAAATTATTCATAGGTCTATAATCTTACAATATACATATTTTTATAAAAAAAAATAAGAATGGAAAAAAACATATCTGCACTTGGATTTATGAGTGGCACCTCTGGTGATGGTGTTGATACTTCCGTCATCAGTTCTAATGGCAAAGATACTATTAATATTAAATATAATAGATTTGATCCTTATCCGACAAGCCTTTCAAATAAAATTCATAGAGTAAAAGAAAGCATTTCAGAAATGCAAGACTTGCTAAAATATTCCTCTGAAATTGATAAATTAGAGTTAGAAATTACTGATTTTCATATTGATATAGCGATTAAGGCAACCAAAGAGGTTGATTATGACCTAATCGGCTTTCATGGTCACACTATTTATCATAATTCAGATGAAAAGATTTCAAAACAAATTGGAGTTGGTGCTAATTTATCAAAATTTACAAATAGAGATGTAGTTTATAACTTTAGACAAAATGATATTAAAAATGGAGGTGAGGGTGCACCCTTATCTCCTATTTATCATCTAGCACTAATAAAATCACTGTTTAATGAAAACAAAGTTAAAATTCCAATTTCAATATTAAATATTGGTGGAATTGCCAATATTACCGAAATTGAGAAAGATTTCAAAATTACTAGTAGAGATATAGGTCCCGGAAATTGTTTGATAGATAAATGGATAAGGAAAAATTCTGATAAATTTTTTGACGAAAATGGAACTTTGGCTGATAAAGGAAAAACAGACAAATTTATTTTTGACCAATATTTAGATAATTACTACTATAGCAAAGTTAATTCTAAAAGATCTCTTGATACAAATGATTTTGATATTTCTTTTGCCAAAGGTCTCTCATTAGAAAATGGTACAACCACAATTACAGACTTAACTTCTGAATTATTATCCAAAAAAATAGGTGTTAATGATATTTATATTTGTGGTGGTGGTAGAAAAAATAAATATTTAATTAACTCTTTAAAAAAAAAAATTAATAATAAATTACATTTAATCGACGACTTAAATATAGATGGTGACTATATAGAGTCACAAGCATTTGCATTTCTTGCAATTCGTTCTTATCTTGGATTACCAATATCATTCCCATCTACAACTAATTGTAAGAAACCTTCGATTGGAGGAACTGTTATAAAAATATCTTGACTAATACAGAGCAGTTTCTTTTTTTATATACTTGTCTAAATACTTAATTAAACCCAAATCATTTTTAGAAAAAAAATGATTTGCATCCTGAATAGATTCAAACTCAACTTTAATTCCTTTTTGATCACTTAACCTTTTATTTAATTCATTAATATGTTCTACTGGCACTAGTTCGTCTTTTTTTCCATAAACCATTGCTCCTGATGTAGGACACGGTGATAAAAATGAAAAGTCATACACATTTGGTTGTGGAGAGACTACGACAAATCTATTAATTTCTGGTCTTCTCATTAGCAATTGCATTGCAATTAAAGAGCCAAAAGAAAATCCTGATACCCAGCATTGAGAATTATCAAAATTTTCTCTCTCAAGCCAATCTAATGCTGCAGCAGCATCAGC
>CACICY010000037.1 GCA_902585265.1 uncultured Pelagibacteraceae bacterium | reverse complement strand
CTATAAGTAAATTTAAAAGACTAATAGCGATACCTGAAGTAATAATTATTACAAAATTAAAATTTTTTAACTCAACTCCTTGCAACGTTACTAAAATTTTCCAAATAGAGACCAAAGAAAACAAAAATATAGAGGATATTAATGCGTAATATATTAAACTTTTAGTTTTCATCGGCCCTCTTGCCTATTAATTTAAAGTAAACGAACATAAATAATAGCAGCAAAGCAACTATTACAATTGATACTGCTGAACCCATACCAATATCAGAAATAGTAAATCCTTGCTCATAAACATTTATTGGCAAGGTTCTAGTTCCAGAGGCACCTCCTGTTAACAAAAAAATATCCTCAAATTTATTAAAGTTCCAAATAAACCTAATCATAAAGAGAATGGATATGACAGCTGTTATTTGAGGAAGAGTTATATTAGTAAATTTTTGTAAAGGACCAGCGCCGTCCACTTCAGCTGCTTCATATAATTCTTTAGGTACTGCTTGCAGTCGAGCTAATATAAATAAGAAAGCTAAAGGGAAGTATCTCCAAATTTCAAAAATTATTACAGTTGTTAACGCTAATCTTAATTTAATGTCAAAACCAAAAAAATTTATAGTTAAATATTTTTGACCTAGTAAATTTAAGGGTTCCTGGATAACTTGAAAATTCATAAGAAGATTGTTTAAAGTTCCACTGTAGGGATCTAGTAATAACTCCCATGTATATGCTAAAGCAACAACAGGGCCTACATACGGAAATAGTAAAACACTTCTCATAAATGTTCTTCCAAAAAACTTCTGGTTCACAAGTTGTGCTGTGAGTATTCCAAATACAATTGAACCGATAGTGCCAAAAAAAGTATAGTAAAAAGTAGTTGATAATAAATCAAAAAATTCATTTTGAAAAAATACCTTTTTAAAATTCTTTAATGTAAAATTAGTATTTAATAGAATATTGTCTGATTTACCTGTTAATTTTGGTTTAATAGTTTTTAATTCTTTTTTGTTTATTTGTTTGCCATCAGCGCTCTGTAATAATATTTGAAAATTTTCCTTGTATTTAGCTTTCCAATTTCCAAATTCACAATAAATTTTATTTGATTTGAAACTACATCTTTCATCTAAATTTATAGGTTTGATATTTTTAGGTAATTTATCTTGAAATTTAATATCTCTTATTTCTAAAATTAATGAACTATTTCTAAGTTTATAAATAACCTTTAATTGATCTGGATTATCTTTAATGGATTTTAAAATTTTTTTTGCTCTAGGTTCAGGGATCCTGATATCTTTTAGACCAACCTCTTTAAAACTTATCCATACATTTGCAAATATTGGAAATAAGATAATTGAAAAAACAAGGAAAACTGCAGGTAATATTAATATATATGCAGTTCTTTTTTCTATTTTTGAAAGTGTATCACTCATAATAAAAGCGGATAATACATATTATCCGCTTTTATTTAAATTTAAATTACAAGATTAAAATTGAGAGAGTTTTTGATTGATCATATCTACTGCTTGATCAATATCAATCTGTCCATCAACATAAAGTCTAGTTATTCTATTAATAAACTTGTTATTGATAATTTTAGAAGCTCTAGAAAGTTCACCTTCTTTTACACCCCATCTTTGAGCCTTATCTAATCCAGCAACAATATTATTTATAACATCCTCTGAATATAAGTCTGATAATGGTGCTTTTCTATCAACTCCAACAGGTAGTTTACTCCATGCTTTTGTAAACGCCTCAGGATCGCTTGAGTTTCCTCTTCTTACAGGAAATTTACCTTCTGGAGCGATTGAAAGTGTCTTTGTATAACCTTCATCCATTGAATATTTGATAAATGCACTTGCTTCTTCTGTATCAGCATCTGCCGTTATTCCAAAGTATCTTACATCAGCCCATGCAGCCCCTTTTTTATTATTAGGACCACTTAAGTTTGTAATAAAGCCAGTTTTTGAAGCTAACTCCCCAGATGTTGGATCACTATTTATTGTTGGCGGAGCTGAGTCTCTTAAACCAGCTAGTTCATCCATAATAAATGGAGACCAAATTATCATTGGAGTTTTTCCTGCAAAATACAATTCTCTTGATTGCTTCCAGTATAATTCTCCTGGAGGACTTGCATTTGCAATAACTTTATAAAACTCTAAAGAAGCTTTTAACTTTTTACCTTGTTTTCTTATTGCGCCTTTTTTAACAACATTTACTCCATTTGCTAAAAGAACATGCTCTAAAACCTGACTCATAAAGTTTTCATCAGTTTTTGTTGCAGCAACAAACCCAAACATTCCATCTCCAGAAAGTGCTTCTACCGCTTTAGTTATATTTTCATAACTTGTTGGCGGTGCAAGACCTGCTTTTTCAAATAAGTCTTTTCTGTATACAACCATTTGAGTCCATCCATCAACTGGTACAGCTGCAATTTTTGATCCACTTTTAGCCATATTAAGTGCGCCTGGTGCAAAAGTTTTTTTACCAAGTTCTTTAACAACTGCATTATTAGCATCTACATCTAATATTCCAGCTTCAGCCCAAGGTAGAACATATTGTAAAGTATGATATATCACATCTGGAAGATCACCAGCTGCAGCTGCGGCTGTTGCTCTTGTCCCTAAATCTTTTTCTTCTACAGGAATAACTTCAACTTTGATGCCAGTTTTAGCTTCAAAATCTTTAGCCATTGCCTCTTGTTTAGCCATTCTAGCTGGCTGAACTTCAGTAGTCCAAAAAGTGATGTCTGCGTAACTAATATTTGAAATTAAAAATATAATCGTACAGACGGTTATTATTGTTTTTTTAATCATTGATTCCCCTCTTTTCGTTGATTAATAAAGTAAATGTATCAGCGAGAGAAATGAATGACAATAAGTTAAAAAAGTCTTTTCTATTCAAAAAGTCAATAAATATAATATTTTTTAAATCAAAAATTTTTTATTTTTTAGAATTGCTCTAATCATACTGAACATTAAAGGAATTTTTTTTGAACTAAATTTTTTTAAAATAAATGGCGCGACTTCTCTCACAAGTTGTTCGCCTTCTACAGTATCATTTACCATAAACTTTTTTTTAGCACTTTTGAAAGTAAAACCTTGTCCTAAATAGTTTCCCATCTTGCTATTTCTTCCACCCGCTACACTTACATACAAGTCACCAACTCCGGCTAGACTTAAAACTGTTTCTTCTTTTCCTTTAAATTGTTTAGTTATGTATTTCATTTCTGATAGTGATTTTTGAAAAAGACTCGAAGATTTATTCAAACTCAAACCAGAGCCAATTATCATAGAATAAATATTTTTTATTGCTGAACATATTTCAACACCAATTACATCTTTAGAGTATTCTATTAAATAATATTTAGTTGAAATCATTTTACCTAACAATTTTGCAGTTTTAATGTTTTTGTTAGCTATAATTACACTTGTTTGACTTTTTCTCACTAATTCTTTTGCTAAACAAGGTCCCTTCAAAACTGATAAATTAAATTTAGGGTAATTTTTTAAAAGAGTTTGAGAAATAGTCGTAATTTTTTTATTTCTCTTATC
>CACICY010000036.1 GCA_902585265.1 uncultured Pelagibacteraceae bacterium | reverse complement strand
GGTAGAGGCTCATGTGATATGAAAGGATTTATAGCATGTGCATTAGCATACGCACCTATTTTCTCTTCATCAAATTTAGACAGAGATATTCATTTTTCATTTACGTTTGACGAGGAAACTGCTTGCATAGGTGCCCCTATATTAATTAAAGAATTAAAAAAAAGAGAAATTCATGACTGTATTTGCATAGTGGGTGAACCAACCAATATGAAAATAATAGATGCACACAAAGGATGTTATGAATATACAACATATTTTGAAGGTCTTGCAGGGCATAGTTCACAACCAGAAAAAGGTGTGAGTGCAGTTGAATTTGCTGCAAGATATGTGAATAAACTATTAGAATTAAAAGAAAATCTTAAATCTAGACAATTAAAAGACTCGATCTTTGAACCACCTTATTCAACTTTACAAATTGGTGGAATTTTTGGTGGCATAGCACACAACGTCATTGCTGATAAATGCCATGTAAACTGGGAGACAAGACCAGTAGTTAAAGAAGATGGAATTTTCTTAAATAACGAAATAGATAAATTTACAAATGAAATTCTTTTACCACAAATGCAAAAAATTTATCCAAAATCTTCCATAAAAAAAACTATAATTGGTGAAATTACTGGCTTCGATAGAGTCCCTAACTCAGAAGCATGCGAGTTTGTTTCGAGTATAACTGGAGATAATTCTAGAGATGTAGTTTCTTTCGGTACAGAAGCAGGACTATTTCAGGAGATTGGAATTAGTACAGTTGTATGTGGACCAGGATCTATAAAGCAAGCTCATAAGATTGATGAATTTATAAAACTATCTGAAATTAAAAAATGTATTAGTTTTTTAGATGGCATTAAAAATAAATCTTTGAATTAATTCCAACCACCAATAGATTTTACTTCTAAAAATTCTAATAAACCTTCTTTTCCACCTTCCCTTCCTATTCCAGAGTGTTTAAATCCTCCAAATGGAGCATCTACAGCTAGTGAAGCTGTATTAGCAACTATCATCCCAGATCTAAGCTTTCTTGCAACTCTTTTAACTTTTTCTTGATCTTCAGTTTGAATATAATTTGTCAAACCATATGGAGTATCATTTGCAATTTCTATTGCCTCCTCTTCTGTTTCAAATGGAATTACTGATAATACTGGACCAAAAATCTCAGTTCTGGCAATTTCCATATTATTATTTACATCAGCAAAAACAGTTGGTTTTACGTAATAACCATCCTCTAAACCATCAGGTTTTCCAGGTCCCCCTGCTATTAAATTAGCACCCTCATCTATACCCTTTTTAATTAAACCTTGAATTTTATTATACTGTGTTTCTGATATTACCGGACCAATGTGATCTCCTTCTTTTTGGGGAATATCAACTTTATATTCGTTAGCAAATTTTTTTAATCTATTAACTGCATCATCATAAATTGATTTTTCTACCAGCATTCTTGTAGGTGCATTACATGATTGACCTGAATTTCTAAAACATCTTGCAGCTCCTCTTTCAATTGCCTCAGAATCTGCATCTTTAAAAATAATATTTGCTCCTTTTCCACCTAATTCAAGACTTACTCTTTTAAAGTCTTTTGCTGCGTTTTGAGAAATTAGAGCTCCAGCTCTTGTTGAACCTGTAAAAGATATCATATTTACATCTTTATGACTGGTCAGTGCATTACCTGTAGTTTCCCCATCTCCATTAACTAAATTAAATACACCTTTTGGAAAACCTGCCTCATCAATAAGTTCTGCAAGTATCATTGATGATAAAGGTGCTAGCTCAGAAGGTTTTAAAATCATAGTACATCCTGCTGCTAAAGCTGGGATTACTTTTAAACAAACTTGATTCATTGGCCAATTCCATGGTGTAATTAATACACAAACTCCTTTGGGTTCATAAATAATTCTCTGATCTTGCGCATGATCTCCTAAAGGTTTTTCAAAATCAAAAACTTTAAGATACTTTATAAATGATTTCGTATGACTTGCTCCTGTGCCAGTTTGTAGTTTAGATGCAAAATCTTTTGGAGCACCCATTTCCATCATTATTGCTTCTGTAGTGTCATTCCATCTTTTTTTATACAACTCATAAAACTTTTCTAATAGTTTAATCCTCTCTTCTTTTTTTTGTGAAACCCCAAGTTTGAAAAGCAGTTTTTGCAGCTGATACTGCATCATCAACATCTTCTTTTCCACCCAGTGAAATAACTGCACAACTTTTTTCTGTAGCAGGATTTATTACTTGAATATCTTTAGAATTTTTTGGTTCTACCCATTTACCATTTATATAAAAATTTCTTTTTTCTAACATATATCAAGCTATCTGTTCTTTAGGATTTTGCAAACAAATTTGTTAATTCATAAACAATTGTTGCAGCTGCTAAAGAAGTTACTTCTGCATGATCATATGCTGGTGCTACCTCAACTACATCTGCTGAAATTAAGTTTAGCCCTGACAATCCTCTTATAACATTTACAATTTCTCTTGTAGTCATACCTGCTATCTCGGGTGTACCAGTTCCAGGAGCAAAAGCTGGGTCTAGAACATCAATATCTATCGATAGATATAAAGCATTGTCTCCTACTCTGTTTCTTATTCTCTCAACTATTTTATCTATACCTTCTGTTTGAAATTCATCGCAATGAATTATTTTAAAACCAAAACTTTCATCGTTCTTAATATCTTCCCTGCTATAGAGTGGACCTCTAATTCCAACATGCATTGATGCATCATCTAAAAATAAATTTTCCTCTCTGGCTCTCCTAAAAGGTGTACCGTGTGTGTAAGGTGCTCCAAAATAAGTATCCCAAGTATCTAAGTGAGCATCGAAATGGACTAATGAAACTGGGCCTTTATTCTTTTTATTAATTGCTCTAAGCAATGGAACGGCTATTGTATGATCACCACCAAGACTAATTATCCCACCTACTTTATTTAAAAGATCTGTAGCACCAACTTCTATTTGTTTTATGGCTTCATCAATATTAAATGGATTACAGGAAATATCTCCTGCATCAGCAACTTGTTGTACTTTAAACGGTTCAACGTCGTAACTTGGATGATAATTTGTTCTCAAATGTCTTGAAGCTTGTCTTATACTCTGAGGCCCAAATCGTGCTCCAGGTCTATAACTAGTTCCAGAGTCAAAAGGAACTCCTACAATTGCTACATCACAACTTTCAACGTCTCTTAATTCCGGCAATCTAGCGAAAGTTGATGGTCCCGCATATCTTGGTACTTTCGTTCCACTAACTGGTTGGATTGGTTTTTTATTTTTATCTTTCAATTTTTCGAGCTATTTCTATGAATAAATTCAGCTGCTTTTTTAAAATCATTGATATTTTTTTGATGCATTGAAAGCTCTTTATTCGAATTTGACGAAAATAGAATTATTAGTAAAGCAATTATAATAGCTGCAGCATAATAAAATGGCATTTTTTTCTTCCAAGATATTAAAATCTTTGTAGCGTTATCCGCTTGTTTTTTTGTTGGTCTATTTGCCATAATTCTAGTTTACCAAAGGTTTACCAGTTTTCAATGTATGTTTAATTCTATCTTGAGTTTTTTCTGTCTCTATTAGCTTCATAAATGCATCTAATTCTAATTTATATAAATCATCCTCTGATAGAGTATTTTCTAATGTAGTGTCACCACCACTTAAAACTTTAGCTAATTCTTTGCCAACTTCCATTCCATGATCAAGAATAATTTTTTCATTGTATAATTTCTCTAACATTTTTAACATTTTGTCATAAACGTTTTTTCCTGAAAGTTTAAAAGTACATTCGGTGGAGGATGTAAAGAAATGCTTTGGAGATGGTCTCAAACTGAAGAAGCAAAAAATGATCCTGATTATGCTC
>CACICY010000035.1 GCA_902585265.1 uncultured Pelagibacteraceae bacterium | reverse complement strand
GTTTAAAAAAAGAGAAAATGTCGCTGATATAGAGGAAGGTAACCTATTATCTCCAAAATTCGATAATGATGGTTTAATTCCTGTAATTACAACATGTGCAGAAACCAAAGAGATTCTAATGCACGGTTATATGAATGTTGAAGCTTTAAAATTAACAATAGAAACGAAAGAAGCTCACTACTGGAGCAGGTCTAGAAAAGAGATTTGGCATAAAGGAAAAACTAGTGGGTTTACTCAAAAAGTAAAAGAAATAAGAATTGATGATGACCAAGATGCAGTTTGGATTACTGTAGATATTGGTGATGGTGCAAGTTGCCATGTTGGTTACAGATCATGTTTTTATCGATCAGTACCTACAGGGAAAATTGAAAATGGACGTAAAGTAGAAATGAAATTTGAAGAAGAAAAGAAAAAATTTGATCCAGAGGTTGTTTATAAAGGACAACCTAATCCTACTAAAATTTAATGAGTGAGGCTCAAAAAAATGTTCTTGGAGAAGATCTTGAAGAATGTTCTAAAAATCCATTAACTGGTTGGTTCCGAGACGGTTGTTGTAACACAGATGAAAACGATCGTGGTTTACACACAGTTTGTGTAAAAGTTAACGATGAATTTTTAGAATGGTGCAAAGAAGCTGGTAACGATTTAATAACACCTCACCCTGAATTTGGTTTTCCTGGATTGGTTGATGGAGATAACTGGTGTGTATGTGCCAGTTGGGTTGCAAGAGCTTTAGAGGCAGGAATTGGATGTTCTATATACTTAAAAAAAACTCATGTTAACACATTAAAGTTGGTACCAATTGAAACTTTAAAAAAATTTGCAATAGATCTTTCTTAATTACATATTTCCGTACTTTGGCCCACCCCCACCTTCTGGTGTAACCCATGTAATATTTTGTGACGGTTCTTTTATATCGCAAGTTTTACAATGAATACAATTTTGAGAATTAATTACAAATTTTTCAACATCATTTTCTTTTTGAATTTCATAAACTCCAACTGGACAGTATCTTTGCGCAGGCTCATCGTATTTACTTAAAGTATATTTTATTGGTAAATCTTTATCTTTAAGTTGAAGATGTACTGGTTGATTTTCAGCATGATTAGTTCCTGTTAGATAAACTGAACTTGTTTTATCAAATGTAATGACATTATCTGGTTTTGGATAATCTATTTTTGGCATTTCGCTTGCTGGTTTTAAAGTTTCGTGATCAGCATGTTTATGTCTAAGTGTAAATGGTAATCTTCCTTTAAATAAAATTTGATCAATCCCGGTAAATATTATTCCAAGAATTAAACCCCAGCTAAAGCTAGGTTTAACATTTCTAGCCTCATATAACTCTTTATAAACCCAACTTTTTTTGAATTTTTCCTCATAAATAGATAATTCTTTGCTTGATTTTATGTGATCAATAATAGTTTCGGCTGCAATCATTCCACTTTTCATTGCAGTATGTGATCCTTTGATTTTTGGCATATTTAATGTGCCTGCATCGCAACCAACTAATAATGCACCTGGCATAAACATTCTGGGTAGACTTTGAAAACCTCCCTCTATAAGTGCTCTTGCTCCGTATGATATTCTTTTCCCACCTTCTAATATTGATCTAATCGCAGGATGAGTTTTAAATTTTTGAAATTCATCAAATGGAGAAAGATGTGGATTTTTATAATCAAGACCGATGACATATCCTAAAAATATCTGTTTATTTTCAGCATGATAAACAAAACTTCCACCGTATGTGCTATTATCCAAAGGCCAGCCAGCTGTATGCATCACTAAGCCTTCCTCGTGATTTTCTTCTTTCAACTCCCAAATTTCTTTAAATCCAATTCCATACTGTTGTGGATCTTTTCCTTTATCTAAATCAAATTTTTTGATTAATTCTTTTCCTAAATGTCCTCTGCACCCTTCAGCAAAAACTGTAACTTTTGCATGAAGTTCCATCCCCGGTTCATAACCGTCTTTTTTATTTCCTTCTTTATCTAAACCCATATCTTGAGTTGCTACACCCTTTACAGAACCATCTTCATTAAATAAAACTTCACTTGCGGGGAAACCAGGGAATATTTCAATTCCAAGACTTTCGGCTTGCTCTGCTAACCATCTACATAAATTAGCAAGACTAATAATATAATTATTATGATTTTGTTGCACTTTAGGTAATAACCAAGTTGGCCAGCTTATTTTTTTTGTCTTTCCCAGAAATAGAAACTTTTCTTTGTTTACTTTTGTTTTAATTGGTGGATTAAGATCTTTCCAATTTGGCAATAGTTCATCTAAGGCTCGTGTTTCAAACACGTTCCCGGATAAAATATGTGCACCTATTTCAGATGCTTTTTCTAAAAGGCAGACATTAATATCTGGGTTTAACTGCTTTAATTTTATTGCAGTTGAAAGTCCCGATGGCCCGCCACCTACGATTACAACATCGTATTCCATCACTTCTCTGGACATAGTAATTTCTTACAGTATTTGTTATTTTTGTATAGTGTTTAATTTGTTCAGTTCCTCTAAGAATTGAGGAAGTGCTTCGAATAAATCAGCTTCCAGGCCGTAATCTGCGACACTAAAAATAGGTGCTTCACCATCTTTATTTATAGCAACAATAACTTTACTTTCTTTCATTCCTGCTAAATGTTGAATGGCTCCAGAAATTCCAACTGCTATATATAGATCAGGAACAACAACTTTTCCTGTTTGTCCCACTTGATGTTCGTTTGTAATATATCCAGCATCAACCGCAGCTCTTGACGCTCCTATTGCAGCGTTTAACTTATCCGCTACATCAGTTATCAGTTTGAAATTTTCTCCACTTTGTAAGCCTCTACCACCAGAAATTACTATTCTGGCAGTGCCTAATTCAGGTCTATCTGATTTAATTTCTTCTCTATTAATAAATTTAGTATTCTCGCTTAGATCTGCTGCATCGATTTTTTCTATTTCTGCAGATCCACCAGTTGTTTCAGCTGCTTCAAATGATGTTGGTCTAATAGTAACACATTTTTTTTCGTCATTACTTTTAACAGTAGCAAATGCATTTCCAGCGTAAATTGGTCTTAAAAAAGTATCAGGAGAAATTACTTTTATAATATCGCTTACTTGTGAAATATCTAACAACGCTGCAACTCGTGGCATAAGGTTTTTTCCAAATGTATTTGCTGAGCAAATAATATGTGAATATTTATCAGCGTGTTTTAAAATTGCTGCAGTATAATTCTCAGCAATATAATTTTCATAAATTTCATGATCTATATGCAGAACTTTTTTTACTAAAGGAACTTCAGATAAAGATTTTGCAACATCATCTGCTTTACTTCCAATTAACAGTACATGAAGATCTTGATCTATTAGCGACGCAGCTGTAATCGCGTTTAAAGTAAATGGTTTTACTTCTTTGTTGTTATGCTCCGCTATTAATAAAACTGACATTAAATTACCTTTGCCTCATTTTTTAATTTTTGCACTAATTCCTCAACACTAGCAACTTTTATACCCGCTTTTCTTTTCGGTGGTTCTTCAATCTTAATATGTTCTATTCTAGGGTTTGTATCAACTCCTAGATCTGACGCATTAATCTGTTCAATAGGTTTTTTTTTAGCTTTCATTATATTTGGCAGTGATGCATATCTTGGCTCATTTAATCTTAAATCACACGTAACAATAGCTGGTGTATTAACTTCTATAGTTTCCAGACCTTCATCTACCTCTCTAGTTACTTGTAATGATTTATCGTTTACCTCAATTTTTGAAGCAAAAGTTGCTTGTGGCCAATTTAAATGTGCCGCTAACATTTGACCTGTTTGATTGCAGTCATCGTCAATTGCTTGTTTACCCATAAATACTAAATCTGGATTTTCTTTTTCAACAATTTTTTTTAATATTTTAGATACAGCAAGAGGTTCAATGATACCATCAACCTTTACATGAATTCCTCTATCCGCTCCTACTGCTAAAGCTTTTCTAACTGTCTCTTGAGCTTTTTCTTCACCAACAGTAACTGCTATTATTTCTGTTGCTTTACCTGACTCTTTTATTTTTACAGCTTCCTCAATAGCATTGTCATCTGGTGGGTTAGTTGACATTTTAACGTTATCAGTAACTACACCGCTACCGTCCTCTTTAACTCTAATTTGTACGTTATAATCAATAACTCTTTTTACAGCGACTAAAATTTTCATTAAGCTCTCAATAATTTATTTTCTGCATCGTAAGG
>CACICY010000034.1 GCA_902585265.1 uncultured Pelagibacteraceae bacterium | reverse complement strand
GTTGATAGTAGTCAGATTGAATATCATTAAAAGATAGAAATCCATGTCTATCTCTCCCGAAATCAACAAACGCTGCTTGAAGCGAAGGTTCTACTCTACTTACTTTTCCTAAATAAATATTATTTTTTATTAATGTGTTGTTTACACTTTCATATTCATAGTCTTCAATATGATTATCTCTTTTGAGAACAACTCTAGTTTCATTTGGATGCGATGCATCAATATATAAATTTTTTGACATAAATTTTGATTTTTATTCATTGTTTTTTTTAAATTCGGTGCCTTAACTTTAACAAATTCAGTCAATAATTTAAACTAAAATGAGTAAATTAGTCAAAAAACTTTTTATATTTTTAACTTTATTTTCTTTAGTAGGTTTTATAGCAATCTTCGCTGTACTATGGTCCTATTCAAACAAGTTACCAGACTATAAGTTTTTAAAAAATTACAAACCCTCTGTATCAAGCAAAGTATACTCTGGAAATGGTGTATTAATAAGTGATTTTTCATCTGAAAAAAGAATATTCGTTCCCTATAATGCAATTCCTAAAAATATAATTAATTCTTTTTTGTCCTCAGAAGATAAAAATTTTTTTAAACATCCTGGGGTTGATGCAAAAGGTATATTAAGAGCGGTTAAAAATAATATCTTTAATTTAATAAAATCTAATCGACTAGAAGGAGCGTCTACTATTACACAGCAAGTTGCTAAAAACTTCCTTTTATCTAATGAAGTAAGTTTAGATAGAAAGATAAAAGAGGCTATTTTAGCTTTTAGAATTGAAAGAGCTTTATCAAAAGAGAGAATTTTAGAACTTTATTTAAATCAAATTTATCTTGGCGAAGGATCATATGGAATAGCATCTGCAAGTCTCAGATATTTTGACAAACCAATTAATGAATTAAACTATTCAGAGTCAGCAATGTTAGCTGCTTTACCTAAAGCACCAAGTAAATATAATCCTTACAAAAATAAAGAATTAGCAACTTATAGAAGAAATTTAGTAATTAATAATCTTTATGAAAATTCGTATATTTCTAAAAATAAATATGAAGAATTAATCGACTCAGAAATTATTTTAAAAAAGAGAAAAAGAATTTTTCTAGAAGATACTAGATATTTTGTTGAAGATATTAGAAAAAAAGTAATTAAAGATTATGGGTATGATAAAGTTTATAAACAAGGTTTTAATATAAAGACTCCAATTAACTTAGAACTTCAAAATTTAGCTTCATCCTCGTTAAGAAAAGGACTATTAGATTACGATAGAAGAAAAGGATGGCGCGGTCCATTAGATAATCGTAAAAATAAAGATTGGTATAAAAATTTAGATAAATTTGATTTAGAAAAGTCAATAGGGTGGCAAACAGCAATTGTAAAAAGAATTGATAAATTTGAGACAGTTATTGAAACATCAAATAAAGAAAATGGAATTATAAAATATGAAGATATTAATTGGACAAGAAAAGATTTTAATGAAATTTTTAAAGTTAATGATTTAATTTATGTAAAAAAAATTTCTGAGGGCATATTTAGTTTAAGACAATTACCAAATGTAAATGGGGGAATAGTTGTAATGGATCCTTACAGTGGAAGAATATTGGCTATGTCAGGTGGTTTTAGTTTTAAAAAAAGTGAATTTAATAGAGTTTCGCAAGCTAAAAGACAACCTGGATCTGCGTTTAAACCATTTATATATGCTCTAGCATTGGAAAATAATTATTCTCCATCTTCTTTAATTCTTGATGCACCCATTGTTCTTAAACAAGGTGAAGATCTCAAAATGTGGAAACCAGAAAACTATGGAAAAAAATTTTATGGTTTATCAACATTAAGAACAGGAGTTGAAAAGTCTAGAAATTTAATGACTGTAAGGATTTCACAAGATTTGGGCATAGATAAGATTATTAACTTTTCAAAAAAATTAAATATTTATGAAAATCCTGAAGAATTAATGTCTGTATCATTAGGATCTGCAGAAACCACATTACTTAATATAACTAGTGCGTATTGTTCGTTTGTAAATGGTGGAAAATTAATTACACCTATAATAATAGATAGAATTCAAGACAGCCAAGGTAATACAATTTCAAATAATGAAAAAAGATTTTGTGAAAATTGTGATCAAATATCATTTGATGGAAATAATGTACCAATAATAAAAAGTAACTTTAAACAAATATTTTCACCGCAGACAGCTTATCAAATGACCTCGATTCTAGAAGGTGCCATTGAAAGAGGAACTGGAAAAAGTTTAAGAGATTTAAATTTACAACTTGCAGGAAAAACAGGCACAACTAATAATAACACTGATACTTGGTTTATTGGTTTTACATCTAATCTAGTTGTTGGAGTTTATGTGGGATACGATAATCCAAAAAAATTAGGCAAATACGAAACTGGCTCAAAAACTGCTTTACCAATTTTTAAAGAATTCATTAAAAAAGCGGTGAACAATTATGAAGCAAGACCTTTTAAAATAGCAAAAGGTATCAAAATGATGGTTATTGATGCTGAAACTGGAAAAAAAGCAGATTTTGGCTCAAAAAAAACAATTATCGAATCTTATAAAAAAGAAAAAATTGAAAATCAGCATTATAGTAGTAATGATAAAAATAATTTAAATAAATTTAAAAAAAATAATTTAAAATTTTATTAATGGAACAAGAGATAGAAAAGTTTAAATCAGAAGTAATAAAAATAAACCATAGAATTAAGGAGTTTCTTTGAAACACAAGATATTGTTTTAAAAAGAAATAAACTTAATATCTTGATAGAAGACCCAAAATTTTGGGATGATAGAAAAAAAGCTGAAAAAATATTAAAAGAAAAAAAGGGATATGACGACCTATTAGAATCTCATAAACAATCAGAAAGTGAGATTCATGATTTATATGATATCTTTAAGCTTGCAAGCGAGGAAAATGATAAATATCTAATTCAAGAAACTTTAGATAAATTTTTAAATTTAAGAAATGATTTAAAAAAATTAGAAATTAAATGTTTTCTTTCAAATGAAAACGATACTTTAGATGGTTATTTGGAATTTCATGCAGGCGCAGGAGGTACAGAGAGTCAAGATTGGGCTCAAATGTTAAGAAGAATGTATATGAAGTGGGCATCTGATCGAGGATACAATGTTGAATTGATTAGTGAACATAAAGGTGATGAGGCAGGAATTAAATCATCAGTTATTAAAATTTCTGGAGAATATATTTATGGTTTTTTAAAATCAGAGTCAGGAATACACCGTCTGGTAAGAATCTCCCCATTTGACTCAGGTGCAAGAAGACATACAAGCTTTGCTAGTGTTTGGGTTTACCCAGTAATAAGTGAAAATATAGATATTGAGGTATTAGATAAGGATTTAAGAATTGATACTTACAGATCAAGTGGAGCAGGTGGACAACACGTTAATACAACTGATAGTGCAGTAAGAATTACTCATATTCCAAGCAAAATTGTTGTCCAATGTCAAAACGAAAGATCACAACATAAAAATAAAGAAACTTGCATGAACATGCTTAAAGCAAGACTTTATGAACACGAAATACAAAAGAGAAAAAAAGAGAGTGATAATATTGAAAGCTCAAAATCAGAAATTGGTTGGGGACATCAAATAAGATCATATGTATTACATCCTTACAGAATGGTGAAAGACAACAGAACGAATTACGAAAATTCAAATCCAGATAAGGTATTAGATGGAGAAATTGATGAATTTTTAGAAAACTCTTTATATAAAATAAATGCCTAAGAAAATATTAATTACAGGTATATCAATTTTATTAATCTTAGGTATATGCATTTCATATTTAAGTATTTATGGAATAAAAACAGATAAATTTAATAATTTCATAAATAACAAAGTCAAAGACTTTAACTCAAAACTAACACTTCAAACTGAGAATGTATACATTAAGTTAAATCTAAGTGAGAGTGCGATTAATATTAACACTAAGAATGCAAATTTAATTGCAGAACTCAATACAATTCAAATTTCAAATATAGATATAAATTTAAATTTGATAAAATTTTTAAAGAACGAAAGTTCAATTGAAAATATAAAAATAAAATCTGCAAGTAATTTAATTAAAGATGTTACATCATTCTTAAATACAATAAACTATAATCTATCAAGATACATATTTTATAGTCAGATCAAAGAAGGGTTATTAAATTTTGAACTAGATGCTAAATTAGATAGTAAAAGACAAGAGTCTCTCTCTTATTTAATTTCAGGCTCAGTGAGTAATGCAAAATTAAATATACCAGGATATGAAAGTTTAAATGACTTAAATTTTAATTTTAAGTTTCAGGATAGAATAACTAAAATTTCAAATTTAAATTTCATCTATCAAAAGATAATATTTTCATCAAAAAGATTAGATGTAAAAGAACAAGCATCTGGCGTATATTATGTTGAAGGAGATATAGAAAATACTAAAGCATTAATAAACCCAAACTTAATATTTAAATTTACAAATA
>CACICY010000033.1 GCA_902585265.1 uncultured Pelagibacteraceae bacterium | reverse complement strand
CATGAAAAATTTCCTAGAATTACATATGAAGATGCAATGCTTAAATATGGATCGGATAAACCTGATTTAAGAAATCCATTAGAAATTTCAGATTTAACAAACATTTTTGAGAGGGAGGATGTTAAATTTGAAATATTTAAGAAATTAGTAAAAAATGGCTCAATAGTTAGAGCAGTAGTCACCAAAAATACAAAAGATAAACCTAGAAGTTTCTTTGATGGAATTGATAAATGGTCTAAAGATCAAGGTTCGTCTGGTCTTGCATATTTTACATTAGAAAAAGAAGATAAAATTAGTGCGAAAGGACCGATTGGAAAATTTTTTTCAGAGAATGCATTATTAGAAATTATGAAACTAACAAATGCGAATATAGGTGATACCGTGTTTCTTTCTTGTGGCAAGAAAGATGATGTAGAAAAAATATTAAGTTCTGCAAGAAACAAAATAGCAGAGGATTTAGGATTGATTGATAATGAAATATTTTCGTTTTGTTGGATTGTTGATTATCCAATGTATGAGATTGATGAAACAACAAAAAAAATCAAATTTAGTCATAATCCGTTTTCAATGCCACAAGGAGAAGTAAATAAATTAGACCTTTCTAATCCATTAAATATTAAAGCCTATCAATATGATATTGTTTGTAATGGTATTGAGTTATCATCAGGGGCTATAAGAAATCATATTCCTGAATTAATGTATAAATTATTTGAAATTGCTGGCTACTCAAAAAATGACGTAAATAAAAAATTTAGTGGAATGATAAATGCCTTGAGTTATGGAGCACCACCCCATGGAGGAATAGCTCCAGGAATTGATAGAATTGTTATGCTTTTAGCAAATGAAAAAAACATAAGAGAAGTTACTATGTTCCCAATGAACCAAAATGCACAAGATTTAATGATGAATGCCCCATCTGAAATTTCAGATGATCAACTAAAAGAGTTAAATTTAAATATTAAAAAGAAAAAATAATTATTTCTTTCCTTTAAGATTAATTTTTATATCTGACAGATCTACTAATTTCTTTTTGTAATTACTTCTAACAAAACCTTTACTTGTAATGTCTTTTACTAATTTTAAGAATTGAGTTTTATCCTCACTATTTTCATCTGTTACAGCTTCATCCAAGTTTTCAGATCCTCCTATTGAAGGAGTGTGGGCGAGATCTTCTCTGTTTAGATAAGATATTGCTAATTCTCGAAATATATAGTCAAGAATTGATGTTGCACTTAATATTCTGTCATTTCCAAACACTTTACCTGATGGTTCAAACTTTGTATCAACAAAGGCATTTACAAATTCATCCAATGGAACTCCGTATTGCAAACCAAGGGAAACAGCTATAGCAAAGTTATTCATTGTTGCTTTTACTAGCTCACCTTCTTTACTTGTATCAATAAATATTTCTCCTATTTTACCATCTTCATACTCACCAGTATGTAGGTATACTTTATGATCTCCAATCGATGCCTTCTGGATATATCCTTTTCGTCTGTCTGGCATACTAAATCTTCTACCATTAGTATCTTTAATATTTTTTGTTAACATTTCTTGGTTAATCTTAAGGTTATTTTTTTGCTCAGGCTGAGGAAGCTCTTTTTCAACAACATTTATCTTGTTTTTTTCAATTTTTTCTAAATTTTTAGTTTTTCTGTTATCTAGTTTTACATCTAATATTTCAAATTTTCCGTCATCCCTTTTCTCTATATTTTGTATATTTTTCTCATCAATATCGTCAAGATAATGACTTACTTTGAAACTACAAGTGTAGTACGTCTCTACTAAATATTTTGCCATTTAATTTCCTTATTTATTTATAAAATTGAATCTTAAAGATATAAAGTATATAGAAATTTAAAATTTTAGTCTAATGTAATTTTTACAATTTTAAATTGAAAAAAAAATTTTTTTATGTTGACAGTATTTAAACAAATTTTTACCTGGTGGAATCAACAGACGCTTGGAACAAGATTGCAAATATTTTTTTCAGGAAAACTAGTTGGGAAAGATAAAAATGGAAATAAATATTATGAAAGTAAATCAGGAAGAAGATGGGTGATTTACAATGGTGAAGTTGAAGCATCAAAAATACCAAATGAATGGTATTCATGGATGCATTATATGAATAATAAAATAGAAAATAATCACAACTTAAAAAAATATAATTGGCAGAAAGAACATTTGCCCAACCAAACAGGATCAGAAAATTCTTATCACCCAAAAAAATATAATAATGCTGTTAAAAAAAAATACAAAAGCTGGAAAAGTTAAATTTTTATTAGTTACATTTTTTAGTTTATTTATATTAAAAAATGTATTTGCCGAAACTCTTAAAAAAAGTGAGACAACTGCAGAGTTAAGTGTTCTTGATAAAGTAAGTTCAAAAAATACAAATATTAAAATTAAAATTGGTGAAGAATTTTCATTTCAAAATCTAAGCATAAAAGTGTTAAAATGTTATAATTCAGAATTTGATGATGATCCAGAAGTCACGGCATACATGCAAGTAAAAGACAAAACAATGAATAATAATGATAAAGTTTTTGTTTTTAATGATTGGACATTTGCCTCAAGTCCGTCGATCAGACCATTTGACCATCCTGTTTATGATGTTTGGCTAAAAAAATGTTATACTTAAATAACTTTTTCTTTGTCTAGCCAACTCACGTTGAAGTCAGATGTTATAAATTTTTTATTATTAAGTAATACTTTATGTAGCTCAATTGTAGTTGTTATTCCATCAATCACAAACTCATCAAGTGATCTTAACATTCTCTGAATTGCTTCTTCTCTGTTTCGTCCATGAGTTATCACTTTACAAACCATGCTATCATAAAATGGTGTAATTTTATAACCTTGGTATATAGACCCATCAACTCTTGTTCTAAAACCAGATGGTTGATGACACATGCCTATTTTACCTGGCGAAGGTTGAAAATTATTACCTGGATCCTCAGCATTAATTCTACATTCTATTGCATGTCCTCTGGGGTTTACATCGCTTTGTTTTAAAGCTGTATCTCCTGAGAAAGCTATCCATATTTGCTCTTTTATAATGTCAATTCCTGTCACCATCTCTGTTACTGGATGCTCAACTTGTACTCTAGTATTCATCTCTAAAAAATAGAACTTTCCATCTTCGTATATAAATTCTACTGTTCCAGCTCCTTCATACCCAATTTTACTAACCATACTTACAGTCTTCTCAAATAGTTCTTTTCTAATACTATCATCTAAAACTGGACTAGGTGTTTCTTCAATAAGTTTTTGGTGTCTTCTCTGAACTGAACAATCTCTTTCATGCAAATGAACAGTTCTGTTCTTACCTGATAAAACCTGTACTTCTATATGTCTTGGATTTTGAAAGAATTTTTCAATGTAAACTTCATCGTTCCCAAAAAACTTTTTTGCTTCTTGCTTAGCTGTTAAAAAAAGATTCTCAAATTCTTCTTGCTTATTAACAATCTTCATTCCTTTTCCACCACCACCACCAGATGCTTTTATTAGAACAGGAAAACCTATTTTTTCACATATTTTTTTTGCTTCATTTATATTTTTAATGCCACCATCTGAGCCTTCAATTACTGGAAGACCATATTCTTTAGCAACTTTTTTAGCTTCAATTTTGTCTCCCATCATTTTTATTAAATCAGAAGAAGGACCTATAAATTTTATATCATTTTCTTCCAATATTTTTGCAAATTCAAAATTTTCTGACAAAAAACCATAACCAGGATGAACAGCCTCAGCACCTGTGAGTTCGATAGCTGACATAATTGCAGGAATATTTAAATAACTAAACGTAGGTTGGTGAGGACCAACACAAATACTTTCGTCAGCTAACCTCACATGCATACTCTCTCTATCCACATCTGAATGAATAGCTACAGTTGAAATACCCCATTCTTTACATGCTCTAATTATACGAACTGCGATTTCGCCTCTATTAGCTATAAGTATTTTTTTAAACATTAATTTAATTTAGGGACGCAATAGTTTGACCAAACTCTACAGGTTGTCCATCTTCAACATTAATTTCTTTTACAATTCCATCAAGTGGGCTTGGTACATGATTCATAGTTTTCATCGCTTCCACAATCATAACTGTGTCACCCTTTTTAATTTTTTGACCTACCTCAATAAATTTCTTACCACCCGGCTCTGGAGCTAGATAAGCTGTGCCGATTATAGGAGAAGTAATTTTTTTGGAGCTGTCAACTGAAAATTCTTTTTTTATTATCTTATCTTCTTTGTCAGGTATTACAGTTTCAATATTTTTTGATATTCTAGTTTTTGAAACTTTAACCTTAACATCTTTTTCAGTGTATTCTATTTCTGTAAGATTAAATTCATCTAAATAATCATTTAACTCTTTAATAATACTTTTATTAATTTTCATTATTTAAGATTTCATGCATAGAGTTTATGGCTAAAATATAGCCATTTATTCCTAGTCCACAAATAATACCAGTAACAACTGAACTTATAAGGGATTTATGCCTAAATTCCTCTCTTTTATAAATGTTTGATATATGAAGCTCAATAATAGGTTTTTTAAAAATACTTAAAGCATCCCTAATAGCAACTGATGTATGACTATATCCAGCAGCATTAATAATAATTCCATCTTGCGTTTTACGAGCATCTTGAATGATATTTACAATATCTCCTTCAATATTTGATTGTTTTATTTCTATATTAATATTTAAATCCTTTGCTCTATTATGACAAATTTCTTCAAGGAATTTATAATCTTTGCTACCATATTGAGTTTGTTCTCTTTCACCTAATAGATTAAGATTAGGGCCATTAATTATTATTAATTTACTCATTAAAACTTTATATTATATGAATAAAAAAAATAAAATAAAAATAGT
>CACICY010000032.1 GCA_902585265.1 uncultured Pelagibacteraceae bacterium | reverse complement strand
CTTATTAAATATTTGGACATTAATAGAATATTAGATTTGTATGATAGATTTATGCATGAAGATTTGATAATTCAACTCAAAAAAGAAGCACTAAACAATAGAAGATTATACTATCATGATTATAATTTTAATTTACCAAATATTATAACTAACAAGGAAAATATCTATCACTTTGAAGAGAACCTCGCTTCTCCATCTTTCATTACAAGTAAGATTGTATTATCAAAATTTATTCATTTAGAAAATGTTTCAAACAAAATCAATCTTGATAATAAAATTATATGTGTAGAGAATGCAGATCCTGGATTTGATTTTATATTTAGCCATAAAATAAATGGTTTAATTACTGCCTTTGGGGGACCCAATTCACATATGAGTATTAGATGTAATGAATTTAGTATACCAGCAGCTATTGGGATAGGAGATAAAAAATTTCAACAATTAATAAATAGTGATAAGTTATTATTAGATTGTAAAAGAAAAATGATTTCTTCAGTATGAAAAAAAATTTAGGAATTATTCCAACTATTTATGAAAGAAGAAATAACCTTAACATAATAATTGAAAAAAAAGTTTATAATTTGTTAAGAAGTTGCTTCAAAAATTATAATATAATTATTTTAGAAGATCGTTACAAATTAAAACTTGATTTAATTATATCTTTAGGAGGAAATACATTATATTCACTTGAAAAAACAATTTCGAATAGATACAGGTCAAGGTTAGATAAATTTTACATTAAAAAAGCAATTAAATCTAAAATACCATTTTTAGGCATATGTCATGGTGCTCAATCATTATCAAATTTATTTAAATTTAAGATTGTAAAAAAAAAAGGACATAGAAGAACTAGGCATAAGGTATTTTTTAACAATAATAAAAGTCAAATAGTAAATAGTTATCATGATTATGTAATTTTTAAGATCTCAAAAGAATTTCAAAAACTAGGTTGGACAAAAGATGGCTCAATAGAAGCATTTAAACATCATAGGTTTCCAATTCTTGGTTTAATGTGGCATCCTGAGAGATATAGAGGAATAAAGAAATTTGATAAAATTTTTATTAAAAAGTTTTTATGATACTAGTTGTTTTAGCTTCTGGCAGGGGTAGCAGACTAGGGAAAATTACTGATAATAAACCGAAATGTTTAATTAAGATTCATAAAAATAGGACTTTGTTAGATCATTTATCAGAGAAGTTTTATTTATTTAAAAAAATAATAATTGTTACTGGTTATAAATCTAAAATTTTAGAAAAAAATTTAAAAAAAAAAAATGTGATTTTTATTAAAAATAAAAATTATATGAATACTAATATGGTTGAGTCTCTGATGTTATGCAGTAATAAAATTGATGAAGATATAATAATTACTTATTCAGATATTCTTTACGATGGACTGATTTTAAAAAAAATATCTAAAATGAAAGGAAATATATTACCTGTTAATAAAAATTGGTTTATATCTTGGAAGAAAAGATATCAATCATTAGAGAGGATAAAGAGAGATGCAGAGGACTTAATTATAAACAAAAGTAAGGTGATTAGTATCGGAGGTAAAATAAAAAAAAAGTTACCCAAGTATCAATATATGGGAATTTTGAAAGTTGAAAAAAAAAGTTTTTTTAAAATTTATAATTATTATAATTTACTTAAAAATAAAAAAATTACTATGACTAACTTTATAGATTTAGCAATTAAGAATAAGCAAATAAGTTTAAAATTTAAAATTTACGATAATTATTGGTATGAAATCGATAATAGAAACGATCTTAGGCTTTTATTTAAAGAGACAAAAAAGTTTTTTTAAGTCTTTTGGTATAGCCAGCAATTATTTATATATTTGGCTTTTATTTTTTGTTTAGGAAACTCTTTATTTAACCATTGAATAAATTTATTAAAATTCTTTTTGCCCATTTTGTTTCTAAATTCATTTGAACTTTCCCAGGCGGTTATATACCTTTTTTTTGAAAAATATTCATAATGAACAAATTTAAATTCAAAAGGGCCCTTTAATTTTGAAATTTTTGAAAATTTATCAATCTTTAATTTTACAAAGTTTGAACTACCACTTGAAACTCTTTTTTTAAAATTATTATTAAAACTAATGATTTTATTTTCTACTATTTTTAGAAATTTATTTTCACTTATATCTCTTGAATTATAAGTTATAAAAAAAAATCCTTTATTTTTTAAATGGATATTAATAGTTTTTGAAACCTTTTTATTATCTAGCCAATGAAAGCAGGAAGCTGCGGAAATTAAATCAAACTTTTCTTTTAATCTAATTTTTTCACCTGAATTATTAATGTATTTTACATTTTTAATTTTATGCGCATTCTTAATCATGGATTTACTTAATTCAACACCAACAACTTTTTTTGAAAATTTTGCCAATTCTTTTGTAAATATACCAGTCCCACTTCCAATATCTAAACAGTTAGTTTTTTTTTTAAAAATAATTTTAAAAAAATTAGTTATGTCACTAGAATAACTCGGTCGACTTTTTCTGTAGGCTTTTGCCAATTTATCAAAATTTCCAAGTTTTACAGTCATTTAATTTCAATTTTAGACTTATATGTATTCAGGAAAAATTCACAATTTAATTCTGGTTGTTTTATAGTTTTACCAACAATATTCTTTTTTTTTATTAATTTAGAATTAATTTTATCTGAACTATCATTAATTATTTTAATTACCCTAATTTTATTTCTTTTTGCTTCTTTATAGATCTTTTTATCAAGGTAAACACTGGAAATAATTGGAAAATATCCATTTTTAATTACTATTTTGGCCAAACCTAAAACTCGTTTATTCTGTTTAACTCTATCAGGTAATCTATAACCAAGATCAAAACTTATAAACGAACGGACAATATCACCATCAATTAAAAAACTTTTTTTTTTTCTTTTAGCTAATTTTTTAGATAAGTAGGTCTTCCCTGAGCCTGAGAGACCAAACAACCATATTCCTTTATACATTATCTTGCTAATTTATATTTTTTAATTTTCTTGAGACATTTATTAATTCATTTTTGTATGCAAATCTTCTGTTCCTTAAACTGGCAGAAATTCCCAAAACTAGCATGATTTTACTATTTTATTGTTTGAAATGATTTTAATTTTTTTTATATGATAAATCAAGTTGAATAAGTCTTTATATCAAAGAATTTATTCGAAAGAAACATGATATTATTAACATAGTGGTTTTAAAAAAAAATGTAACTTGATATACGATACAAGATAAGTAATTTTCAATTTTAAAAGAAATGATTATTGGAAAAGAAATATATAAATTTGCACAACAGCTGTGGCCATTAAATAGAAGCTTAACTGGAGAAGGCGTTAGGGAGACTTTGAAACAAATTAGTATGCATCTACCAAGTCTAGTTACCAAATCAGTGCCATCTGGTACTAAAGTTTTTGACTGGACTGTTCCTAAAGAATGGTTAGTTAATGAATCATATATAATCACACCTGAAGGAAAAAAAATATGTGATTTTAAAAAAAATAATCTTCATCTGCTTGGTTATAGTATTCCTTTCACTGGAGAAATTTCTTTGAATGAACTAAAGAAACATCTTTACACACTTCCAAACCAACCAAACGCAATTCCCTATGCTACTAGCTATTATGAGGAAAGGTGGGGTTTTTGTATATCACAGTATGAGTTTGATAAATTAAAAGATGGTACTTACAAAGTGATTGTTGATACAAAGTTATTTGATGGTGTGCTCAATTATGGTGAACTCATAATACCTGGTAAAAGTAAAAGGGAAATATTTCTCAGTACTTATATTTGTCATCCTTCAATGGCTAATAATGAATTATCTGGTATAACAGTATTAACTTTTTTATCTCAATGGTTAGAAAAACTTGTTAATAGAGAATTTTCATACCGAATAGTTTTTATACCAGAGACAATTGGTTCTATAACTTATTTGAGCATCAACTATAAAGAAATGAAAAAAAATATAATGGCTGGTTTCAACGTAACATGTGTTGGGGATAACAGAACATATTCTTATTTGCCTTCTCGTAACGGCACAACAATAAGTGATGATATCGCAAAACATGTTCTCAATTGGATTGATCCAAAATTTATCAATTATACTTGGCTAGATCGAGGTAGTGATGAACGTCAATATTGTGCTCCAGGAATTGACCTTCCTATAGTATCAATCATGCGCTCTAAATATGGGCAATATCCAGAGTATCACACATCCTTAGATAATCTTAATAACGTGGTAAATCCTGAAGGCCTTGATGGAGGATATTGGGCGATTAGAAAAGCTTTGGAACTTCTAGAAAGAAATAAAAAATTTCAAGTTACCGTATTAGGAGAACCTCAAATGGGGAAAAGAAACATATATCCAACTATTTCTATTAAAAACAGTGATGGACAAATAAATCTTATGATGGATTTTATTAGTTTATGTGACGGTAAAACTTCACTGCTTGATATTGCAAACAAACTAAATGTGCCTGCTTGGAATTTATATGATCTGGTAGATATGTTAAAAAAAAATAATTTAATAATTTCAAACGAAAAATAAGTAAATAGTTTTATAAAATTTCAATTTTATTTGATTTTTTTTTTATTATATTTTTTTAAAAACAAGACAATTTTATTTATAGATGAAAAATTTTCATTATCAATTTTGTACAAGTCACATTTTAGTTTTAATTTTTTTTCAATAAATGAAACTAATGTTACTATGTTAAGAGAATCAAGTATATTATGAGTAATAAGATCCATTTCATTATTCTCATTTTTTAGTTTAAGCTGCTTTCTAATTTCTTTTTTTAGATCGCTACATTTCATTTTTTATTTTAATCTTATTTATTTTTTTATTTTTGAGATAGGGGAATTTTATATAATATTTATATTTTATTGGAATTTGTTTTTTTTGAAGAGTTTTACTTAAATCTTTAATAATTAAAGATTCATTTAACTGCTTTTTACCCTCATAAGCAACAACAGGAACATTTCCAATTAAATCAAAATATTTACTAAATACAAATGCATTAGTTATACCTTTTATTTTTAAAATTTCGTTTTTAATGTGCTCTGGAAATATTTTAATTCCAGATGATTTAAAAATTTCATTTTTTCTTCCTTGTAATTTAAAGTTTCCATTTTCCTTATAGGCTAAATCATTGGTTAAATAAGTACTTTTAATTTTATCTGTTTGAGTAAATCTATCTGAGTAATATCCAAGAAAATTAAATTTGGATCGTATTCCAATTTCAAAAATTTTCTTTGAGATTTTTTTTTGGATTATTTTAAAATGTTTTAAAGGTTTCCCTAAACCAAGGGGATTTTTTGACTTTCTAACATCATTTATAAAAACTCTACCACCAACTTCTGTGATTCCATAAATATTATATAGGTGAACTTTTGTTTTTTTTTTTAAAAAAAAATTAATAATACTTTTTTTTAAAAAATCACCTGATGATAAAATTTTCTCTAAAGAAATTTTTTTCTGATTACTGCCTAAAATCCACTCAGCTTGTATAGGAGCGCCTCCAAAGTAATTGATATTATATTTACTAATAGAATAATTCAGATTTTTTGGGTACATAAAATCTTCAATTGAATAAAAATTAATATTTTTTACTAAGCATGTAAAAAAATGACATATAGCTGAATTATAAAAATTTGGAATTGCAATTAAGAAATTTTTATTTTTTTTAAATTTTATTCTGTTGCTAGTTTCTGTCGAATTCTTAATAATTGAATCAAATTTATGTAATATCATTTTTGGATTACCAGATGATCCTGAAGTTGAAGAGATATACTCAGTAATCTTCATAATTTTATTTTCTTTTCTTTTTAAATTTTTATTTAT
>CACICY010000031.1 GCA_902585265.1 uncultured Pelagibacteraceae bacterium | reverse complement strand
TAGCTTATTTAATTGGATTATTTTATTTTTTTTTATTATTTTATATTTATAGGAATAAGAAAACAGATTTATATAAATCAGTTCATATTTTGGGATTTTTTATAATTTTGCAGATTGTTTTAGGGATTTTTACTTTATTACATGGTGCACAGATATTAATTGCATCTATGCACCAAATAAGTTCTATTTTTTTAGTAGCGTCTTGTATTTATTTTTTATTTATAAACACAAAATCTAACTTACAGCTTTCAAACTAGGCTTACCAGAAGCTCCTAAAGCTTGATCTAGATCAGCTATAATATCGTCTGGGTGTTCAATACCAATAGACAATCTTACATATCCTGGAGTTACACCTGCCGCTAAAAGCTCTTCTTCAGTTAATTGGCTGTGCGTAGTTGTTGCTGGATGTATAGCTAAACTTCTGGCATCTCCAATATTTGCAACATGGTAAAACATTTTTAATGATTCAATAAATTTTTTACCTGCTTCAACACCACCTTTAACCTCGATACCTACAAGTGCTCCATTTCCACCCTTCATATATTTTTTAGATCTATCACCAATTTCTCCTTTATGAAGAGTAGGGTAGATAACTCTTTCTACATTCTTATGTTTTTGTAAAAATGCTACAGCTTTCTCTGCATTAGAACAATGCTGTTTCATTCTTAATGGTACAGTTTCTAGACCTTGGATTATTCCCCATGCATTATCTGGTGCTAATGGAGCTCCCAAATCTCTAAGAAGACATACTCTAGCTCTTACAGCAAATGAAACATTTGCACCTGTTAATTGAGGTACTACTTCACCCCATTTGGCACCACCATAACTTGCATCTGGTTCATTAAATAATGGTTGTCTTTTTGGATCTTTTGTCCAATCAAAATTACCACCGTCAACAAGAGCTCCACCAATTACTGTTCCGTGGCCTCCAATAAACTTAGTTAGTGAGTGAACTACAACAGCAGCTCCATGTTCTAAGGGCTTACAAATTACAGGTGCTGCAGTATTATCCATTATTAATGGAATATTATGTTTTCTGCCTATGTCCGAAACTTCTTTAATTGGAAATACTCTTAGGTATGGATTGGGCAAAGTTTCTGCATAAAAACATCTTGTTTTTTCATCAATTAATTTTTCAAAATTACTTGGATCTGAAGGATCTGCATATCTACACTCGATACCTAATTTTTTAAGTGTGTGAGTGAATAAGTTAACAGTTCCTCCATATAAATCAGTTGAACTTATAAAGTTATCACCTGATTGACAAACATTCATTATAGCAAATGTTGATGCTGCTTGACCTGAACCAACGGTTACAGCTGCAAGTCCACCCTCAAGAGCCGCAACTCTTTTTTCAAGTACGTCATTTGTTGGATTCATAATTCTTGTATATATGTTTCCAAATTCTTTTAGTGCAAATAAATTTGCAGCATGGTCTGTATCATTAAATTGATAAGATGTTGTTCTATATAGTGGAACTGCTACTGCTGTTGTAGCCGGATCACTTCTGTAATCTCCACCATGTAATGCGATTGTCTCTGGATGTTTATTTTTACTCATATTTCCCCTTCTGTTTAAAAATGTATTAAACTAAAATGAAAAAATACAATCAAGCTTAAATTTAACTTGATAATGGGGGATAATTTGTAGTTATAAATTTTTTAAGTACAGTTAATACTCTATCTGCTTCTTCCAATAACATCATGTGACCACAGTTATCAATTATATCAACTTGACTACCATCTATTAATGAAGCTAATTTTTTTCCCTCTTTTACAGGGCACATTTTATCATCGGTTGCTAAAATTGATAGAGTAGGACATTTAATTTTTTTAGCTGCCTCAAATCCATTTTTGTAATTATCACAAGCTCTAAAATCTACGCCTAATGTATTCTGTATTGTCCTAGATTTTGCAAGCATTGTTCCTGTATTTATATGGTAAAGACCTGGTACTGGATGACCACCAAAGTGACCAGCTGGTCCATGAGCCCAATCCATCATCAAATCTACTGCTTTTGGATCGTTATTTTCAGCTAATGAGAGTAACTCTGGGTTCATTGGTATAGCACCAGCACCACCCATCAAACTCAAAGTTTTAATTTTATTTGGATACCTAGATGTACATTCAACTGTTACTAAGCATCCTTGCGAATGACCTACCAAGGAAGCTTCTTTGTGACCCACAGCATCAATTACATCGCTTACCCAATCTGCCATTTCCTCAATTGATTTAAGACTTTCACCGCTAGATAAGCCATGACCGGGCAGATCAACTGCTAAAGCGTTATAACCATGAAATGCAAAGTACCTTGTCTGAAGTACCCATGTCATATGGGTTAAGCCACTACCATGAACAAATATTATCAATGGCTTTTTTTTATCAAACGGTCTACCACCAGTTGACGCAAAAACCTCATGCTCATTTACTTTGAATTTCATTGATTTGATACAAGTCTTGGCTTTCTTGCTGCTCTGAAACCAATCTCAAAATCATTTTTTATATCATCAATGTCTTCAATACCTACCGACAATCTAATCATATCATGGGATAACCCAGCAAATTTCAAAGTTGCCTCATCCATCTGTGAGTGAGTTCCAGAAGCAGGATGGATAACTAAAGTTCTTGTATCGCCTACATTTGCCAAATGTGATGCTAATTTTACGTTATTAATAAATGCAACACCAGCATCTTTTCCACCTTTAATACCAAATGCAATCATTGAACCTCTTCCATTCGGTAAAAGTTTTTTTGCTAATTCATGATCTGGATGATCAGGAACACTTGGATGTGATACCCAAGCAACACTTTCATGGTTCGATAAATATTTAACCATTTCTTCAGCATTAGAACAATGTTTTTTCATTCTTACCGACAAAGTTTCTATGCCTTGTAAAACGTTCCATGCATTTTGAGGACTTAAACAAGGACCAAAATCTCTCATGCCTTCAGCTCTAGCTTTCATTGTAAAAGCTGTTGGTCCAAATTCCTCAGCAAATGACAACCCATGATATCCTTCATAAGGTTTTGTCATTGTTGGAAATTTATCATTTTGCATCCAATCAAATTTTCCACCCTCAACTAATATACCTGCCATTGAAGATCCATGACCTGCCATCCATTTTGTTAGTGAATGAATTACTATATCAGCACCATGCTCAAACGGTTTACATAAATAAGGAGTTTGATAAGTTGCATCAACCATTAATGGAATTCCGGCATCATGCGCAATTTTTGCGATTTCAGGCATGTTCATTATTTCGTTACCTGGATTTCCAACAAGTTCTCCAAAAATACCTTTTGTATTTTTTTGAATTGCTTTTTTAAATCCTTCAGTATCTCTTGGTTTAACGAATGTACATTTAATTCCAAATTTAGGTAAGGTTAATCTAAATAGGTTTACAGTGCCTCCATATAGTTGAGATGATACAACTAAATGGTCACCTGCTTCACATAATGTCATGACTGTCAAAAATATTGCACTCATTCCTGAGGATGTAGCTAACGCTGCTGTACCACCTTCAAGTGAAGCAACTCTCTCTTCCAATACACCAACAGTTGGGTTTGAAATTCTACTATAAATATGTCCACCTCTTTCTAAATTAAAAAGAGCAGCTGCATGATCAACATCATCAAAAAGGTATGATGTAGTTTGATATATCGGTACTTGTCGTGATCCAGCATTTTTGTGTGGTTGATAACCTGCATGTAAACTAAGGGTATCAAATTTATACGTATTTGGTTTCAATTCTTTTTTTTTATCACTCATTAGGCTCCTTTAATTTATAATTTTGAGAATTCGTTTTTAACAAGGTTATTATTACTAATAAATGGTCATAATTCAATCAACCATTCAGTCCAATAAAATATAATAATTTGACAATATATGTAATTATAAGTATTAATCCCGCATTCATGACAAAATTTGTTAAAAAAGATGAGATAAATAGCGAGTGGTTTGAAATCGATGCTAAAGGAGCAGTTGTTGGTAGACTAGCAACAGTTGTATCAAAAATTATAAGAGGGAAGAACAAAACAACATACACTCCTCACATGGACGATGGGGACTTTGTTGTGATCAAAAATGTAGATCTAATAAAATTTACAGGAAATAAGTTTCAAAATAAAAAATATTACAGACACACTGGATATCCAGGTGGTATTAAAGAAATAACACCTGAAAAATTGAGTGAAAAAAAACCTGGTGAAGTATTAAAATTAGCTGTTAAAAGAATGTTGCCCTCAGGTGCATTGGGTAAAAAACAATTAACAAAACTTAAAATTTATTCTGGAGAGGACCATCCTCATACTGCGCAAAATCCAAAAATAATTGAAATAGACAAACTTAATCAAAAAAATATTGTAAGAAATTAATATGGAAACTTCTCAAACATCTACAACTAAAATAAAATTAGACTTTAAAGATAGTAAATATGCAACAGGAAGAAGAAAAAAATCTGTAGCTAAAGTCTGGTTAAAAAAAGGTTCAGGAAAATTTTATGTAAATGGTAAATCTTTAATTGACTATTTTCCAAGAGCTAATCATGTAATGCAAATTTTAAGACCTTTTGAAATAATTAATCAGTCAACTGATTACGACGTTAGATCTAAAGTTGTAGGTGGAGGACAAACTGGTCAAGCTGGTGCCTTAGTACATGGTATTTCAAGAGCTTTACTAAAATTCGATGAAACTTTAAAATCAACCTTACGTAAAGAAAAACTCACAACAAGAGATTCAAGATCTGTTGAGAGAAAAAAACCTGGTAGAGCAAAAGCTAGAAAAAGCTACCAGTTTTCTAAAAGATAATTTCTTTTTAAATTTCAACTGTTATATTAAATTATGCACAAGAAAAATGTTCTTATATGTGGTGCTACTGGGTATATAGGATTACAACTAACTAAACTTCTATGTAAACATTGCAAAAGTTACACCACTTGCCGAAATAGAGAATATTACTATAGATGGCGTTCCAAAATTAGCAGAATAAGTAGTTATAAATGATGTATCAAAATTTGGATTTTTTTTACCTAAAAAATACCCGATACCAACTATAAAAAAAACAGGAAAAAGAACTTCAAATAATTTTATATAAAGTTCCATTAAAATAATCGAATAAGGACAGGATTTTTAATAATATTTTTATTTGATTTAAATGATTTAATACATCTTTGAGCGTCTAATTCATTTGCATTATGAGTAATAAGAACAATGGAAGCTGTCTTACTCTTATGATCAGGTATTTGTATTAATCTTTGAATAGAAATTTTATATTTCGCCAGAATCTTTGTAATAGAAGATAAAACGCCTGATTTATCCTTAACTTCTAATCTTAAATAAAGAGAATTTGATGATTTGTCTTTATTAAATATTTTAGGTTTTAATCTTTTATTTTTAGATATACCAAAAGGATATTTTATATTTCCTCTCAATATAGATAATAAATCAGACATCAAAGCAGAAGATGTTGGTCCTGGTCCAGCCCCCTCCCCTTGTAATACAGACTCTCCAATAGGTGAACCATTTAATATAACAGCATTCATTACACCATCTACATTTCCTATATAAGTGTCTTTTTTAACTAAACATGGATGAACTCTTTCAAAAATACTATTATTTATAATCTCAGTTATACCTAATAATTTTATTCTAAAATCTAACTGATCAGCAATTTTAATATCTGCATAATCGATGTTTTCAATACCTTCCATTAAACATTCAGATTTTGAAATTTTCTTATTGAAAGCTAACGAAGTCAAAATTTTTATTTTAGCTAACGCATCATAACCGTTAAGATCTAATTTTGGATTTCCAGGTTCAGCATAACCTAGTTTCTGTGCCATCTTCAGAACATTTTTGAAACTATCTTTAGTTCTCTCCATTTCTGACATGATGTAGTTACAAGTACCGTTAAGTATGCCATAAACTTTTGTGATTTTATTTGTGGCCAAACCTTCTTTGATTATTCGTATAATAGGAATACCGCCTGC
>CACICY010000030.1 GCA_902585265.1 uncultured Pelagibacteraceae bacterium | reverse complement strand
ACAAATTATAGAGATTTTATTTTATCTTAAATTCGTATAACCTGAATATTATTTATGTCTGAACCAGTAATAAAATGCCAATCTGTTTATAAAATCTTTGGAGCAAACGCTGAAAGAATGCTTAAAGAAGCAAATGGTAATGTTGATGCAAAAACATTTCAAGAAAATGGATGTATTGTAGGAGTTAACAATGCCTCTTTTGAGGTATCTAAGGGTGAAATGTTAGTTGTAATGGGCTTATCAGGATCAGGTAAGTCAACATTATTAAGGTGTATTTCTAGATTAACGGACGCAACTGGTGGAAAAATTTTTATTGAAGGTCAAGATTTGCTTAATTTAAATAACAAGGAACTTATTGATTTAAGAAGAAATAAAATGGGAATGGTTTTTCAAAGTTTTGCGCTACTTCCACATAAAACAGTTTTAGAAAATATTGCTTTTCCTCTTCAAATAAAGGGTATTAAAACTGAAGATAGTATTAATAAAGCAATGGATATGGTCAAACTTGTTGGTCTCGATGGAAGAGAAAATTATTTTCCAAGAGAGTTATCTGGAGGACAACAACAAAGGGTAGGAATTGCAAGATCATTGGCAGTTGAGCCAGATATATGGTTCTTAGACGAACCTTTCTCTGCATTAGATCCACTTATAAGAAAAGAAATGCAAGATGAATTTTTAAGACTTCAAGAAAAATTACAAAAAACTATTATGTTTATTACTCATGATTTTGATGAAGCCTTAAAACTTGCTGATCGAATTGCAATTATGAAAGATGGAATAATTGAGCAATTAGATACACCTGCGAACATTGTTTTAAATCCAGCTACAGAATATGTAAGAAAATTTACAGAAGAAGTTCCAAGGGAAAAAGTTTTATTAATCAAAGATGTAATGGATGAAATAACCTCTGACGACATGGGTGATATAAAAGTTTCAAAAGACGAGATTATTGAAAATGTTGCTGAAAAAATATTAACACAAGAAAAAACAGTAGCTGTTACAGATGGCAAAAATAATATCGTAGGTTCAATTAATCCTGCAAAAATTATTAAAACAGTTTTTGGGGGAAGAAAAAATAATCATTAAATTATGGAATTACTTAAAAAATATCCTAAATTATTTCAATGGTTATTTTTATTAGCTGTATTTTTTGCACTATGCTTTGCAATTGATGTTCCTGAAACTTACAAATTTATCAGAGGACAAGCAGAATTTGTAAAAGATCCTAATCAGAGTGCCTTCGTATTTCTAGGTAAAGAGGTTAGATATTACGCTTTTGATGTTTTCTGGAGATTGCCACCATTGCTTGGATGGCTTCCAATTTGGATAAATGACTCATTATTCTTTTTAATGAATGATTGGATGCCAATGGAATTTTGGAATGAAGATACGCAGGAATATAAAACACGACCTTTAGTTTTACAAATAACTAGAAACCTAACTGCATTTATGACTTTTCTAATAGAATTAATTAGAGAGATTTTATTAGGTGGTCTTGAAACAATTGTTGCTTTTACTAGTTGGGATTGGATTGATGCTAATCCTTGGGCAGAATTACCAGGCTTACCTTGGACTATTGTAGCAGCAGGATCAGCGATACTTGCTTATAAGTTAGGAGGTAAAGGATTGGCATTATATGCACTTTTATCAATGACTTACATTTCAATATTTGGACAATGGAAACCGTCTATGCAAACACTTTCTTTTATATTAGTTGCAGCACCTCTTTCATTTATTTTTGGTTTAGGTTTGGGTGTTGCGGCATACAAAAGCAAAAGAATAGAAAAAGCTTTATATCCAATACTTTTAGTTATGCAGACGATGCCCCAGTATGCGGTATTAGTGCCTGCACTAGTTCTTTTTGGGGTAGGAGACCATGCTGCAGTAATTATAACAATGATTGTTGCTGTGCCGCCAATGATACTATTAACTTTATTAGGTTTAAGGGCTGTCCCGCCAGAGGTAATTGAAGCTGGTAGAATGAGTGGATGTAGTAACTGGCAACTAATGTTAAAAGTATTAATTCCAACAGCGAGAAGAGATATTTTAATAGGAGTTAACCAAGTTATAATGGTGTGTTTTTCTATGGCAGTTATCTCTGCATTTATAGGAGCAAAAGGTTTAGGTTTTAATTTATTATTAGCTCTAAATCAGTTGAATATTGGATTAGCATTAGAGGCAGGTCTTTGTATTAGTTTGATTGCAATTTTATTAGATAAGATGTCTTTAGCTTGGGCAAATAAACAGGTTGATTATTTTGGTAATTTAAATTTTTTTCAAAGAAATAAAAATTCAATATTCTTTGGAGTTATAGTAATAGTAGGTATTCTATTAGCTTACTTTGGATCAATTTATTTTAAAGACGGGTATAATTATTTATTTGAAGTTCCGCATAATAAAGGAATATCAACAGCAGACTTTTGGAATAAAGGTGTTGATTGGATATTTGATACTTTCTTTGTATATATAAAAGCATTTAACACTTGGCTAATTGTTGATGTACTCCAACCGATGAGAGCTTTATATTTGAGAATGCCAGCCATAGCCACATTAGTTCTAGTCGTTGGAGCTGGATATTTAATTGGTGGAGTTAGATCTGCTTCAGTTGTTTGTGGTTTAACTTTATTTATAGCTCTAAGCCCATGGTGGGATAGAGCTTTAGTAACCACATACATGGCAACATTTGGTGTACTAGTATCTTGCACAATTGGATTTACTGTTGGAACTTTATGTTTTCAAAATAAACATTCTACAAACTTTATGTTAAATGTTTGTGATATATTTCAAACTTTTCCATCTTTTGTATATTTAATTCCTGTGATGATGCTTTTTGGAATTACAGATACTTCAGTTTTAATTGCTGTAATAGTTTATGCTACGATACCAGCAACAAGATACACAATTGAGGGTCTTAGAAGTGTTCCAGCTGGACTACATGATGCTGCAACGATGTCAGGTGTCACAAAGTTTCAAAGACTATTTAAAATAGAATTTCCATTAGCATTTCCACACATGATGTTAGGGCTTAATCAAACAATAGTTTTTGCATTATTTATGGTGATTATCGGGGCTTTTATTGGAACAGAGGATTTGGGTCAGTATATTTTAAAAGCTTTATCAGATAAAAAAGGTGCAGGTATTGGGTTAACACTTGGAATTTGTGTTGCATTTATTGGACTAATTTTTGATAATTTAATTAGAACTTGGGTAGGACAAAGAAAAAAACATTTAGGTATAGATTAAAATTGTGAAAAAATTTCTTGTTGCTATCGACCAAGGTACAACATCGTCTAGAGCAATTCTCTTTGATTTAGATGGCAATATAAAATTTACATCTCAGTTTGAATTTAACCAATACTTTCCAAAAAATGGATGGGTAGAACATAATCCAAATGAAATTTGGTTAACAACTCTTAAAGCTTTAAAAAAAGTAATTAAAAAAGTATCTCTACTAAAAGGAAAAATATTAAGTATTGGAATAACCAACCAGAGAGAGACAACTATTCTATGGAACAAGAAAACGGGTAAACCAGTATACAATGCAATTGTTTGGCAAGATAGAAGAACTCATGAGTACTGTGAAAAGCTTAAGCAAAAAAAATATGAAAATATTTTTAGAAGAAAAACTGGTTTATTTATTGATCCATATTTTTCAGCTACTAAAATTAAATGGATCTTAGAAAACGTAAAAATTTCGAAGAAACTTCAAAAATCTAATAATTTATTATTTGGCACTGTTGATACTTTCTTAATTTGGAAACTAACTAACGGACAACATCATTTAACAGAGGCAACAAATGCAAGTAGAACAATGTTGTTTAATATAAATAATAACACTTGGGACAAAGAAATTTTAAAAAAGCTCAATATCTCAAAGAGTATTTTACCTGATGTAAAAAATTCAGCGGATAATTTTGGATCAACAAATAAAAAAATAATTGGATATGAAATTCCTATATCTGCAGTTTTGGGTGATCAACAAGCTGCAGCTGTAGGACAATCTTGTTTTAAAAAAGGCTCAATTAAAAGTACTTATGGCACAGGTGCTTTTGTAATAATGAATACTGGGTCAAAAAAAATTTTTTCAAAAAATAAATTACTAACCACAATTTGTTACAGATTAAACGGAAAAAATACTTTTGCTCTCGAAGGTTCGATTTTTATCGCTGGAGCAGGTGTTCAATGGTTAAGAGATAAGTTAAAATTAATTAATAATGCTTATGACACAGAACAAATTGTTAAATCAAAAAAAAATAATGAAGGTGTCTATGTTGTACCAGCTTTTAGTGGACTGGGAGCTCCATACTGGAGACCTGACGCAAGAGGAGTTATAACTGGATTAACTAGAGATAGTGATTGGAAAACATTAGTAAGAGCAGTTATAGAGTCTGTGGCATACCAAAGCTATGATCTATTTAATGCCATGAGAAAAGATGGATTAAAACCAAATATAGTAAAAATTGATGGAGGAATGGTGGAAAACGACTGGTTTTCACAGTTTTTGGCAAATATTATTGATATTAAAACAGAAAGACCCAAAGTTATGGAAACCACAGCACTTGGAGTTGCTTTATTTGCTGGATACCAAATAGGAATATTTAAATCTTTACATCAAATAAAGAGAAAATGGAAAAAAGATAGAACCTTTAAACCTAAACTAAGTTCTACAATTAGAAAAAAACTATTGAATGGGTGGAAATTGTCAGTTGATAAAACCTTATTGTAAATTTTATTATTTTAAAAACGTATCCATAGAGTCATCCATCGCTGATGCCCAAGGTGTATGGTGAATGGGAGCTATAGATCCAGTCACAGGTGACGAAAAAGATTTATTTCTGTAAGTTGAAATATCATCCATTTTATGATGTTCCCAATCTTTGAAATGTTTTCTTATCAATTCAAAATCAATTTTTGGATAATCCGACATATCATGAAGCTCTTTAGTATACTCAGTTTGAAAATCAATCATTTGATCAGGATTTTCTAATTTTTCTTCCATAGAAACCCATTTAGAAATATCTTTTTCTATTTCACTATCATTTGGAATCTTAATTTTATTCATTATCACATCCCTTGCGAACCATGCTTGGCAATCAAACATATTAAAAGTATGAAATTGATCCTGCATACCTAGGTACATTAGCTTATGATTATCTTGCCAAACTACTCCTTTGTATAATTTTGGTGGATATAATCTGTTGTGAGTTTTGAGACTTAGTTTTTCGTTCAAAAATGGAAAATGATGCAGGTAGCCAGTGCATAATATAATTACATCTGCCTCTTGTTCTGTACCGTCTTTAAAAATTGCTTTGTTACCTTCTAATCTATCTAAATAGTAAACTTCTTTCATACCAGAAGGCCATTTAAAACCCATTGGATTATGTCTATAACCTATAGTTACACTTTTAGCTCCATATTTATTACACTGTAGTGCAACATCTTCAGCTGAATAACTACTTCCAAGCACTATAACATTTTTATCTCTAAATTCTTCAGCATCTCTGAAATCATGAGAATGCATTATTCTTCCTGGAAAAGAACTCATACCCTTGTATTCAGGAATAAACGGAACTGAAAAATGTCCAGTTGAAACAATTACGTAATCAAACTTGTCAGACAAAATTTTATTGTTAGTTTTATCTTGATAGCTAACTTCAAATTTATCTGAATTGTAATTTACGCTCATTACACTTGTGCTAAATTTTATTTTGTTTTTAAGGTTTCCTTTACTTACTCTCCCAATTATATAATTGTATAATACTTCTCTAGGTGGAAAAGATGGAATAGGTTTTCCAAAATGCTCGTCAAAAGAATAATCTGCAAATTCCAAACATTCTTTTGGTCCATTTGACCATAAATATCTATACATACTGTTGGGTATAGGATCACCATATTGATCTGAACCAGTTCTCCAACTGTAGTTCCATAGTCCTCCCCAATCATCTTGTTTTTCAAAACATACGATTTCTGGAACCTTTTCTCCTTTTTGTTCAGCATGTTCAAAGGCTCTTAACATGGATAAACCACAAGGACCTGCACCGATTATTGCAATTTTATTCATATAAACTGTATAATTTTAAAAATTTATCTTATTAATAAAACCAAAAAAATAAAACTATTTTTTCTTTAAATTTACTTGTTATTAATGAATAGTTTATTTTTAGTGAATTTATT
>CACICY010000029.1 GCA_902585265.1 uncultured Pelagibacteraceae bacterium | reverse complement strand
TTTTTTTTTACTATAATCTCAGCACCTAACCTTCTTAATTCAGCTACATGCATAAATCTATTTTCGAAAATACTCTCAGTTATTGAACTTTTACCTTTAGCCTTACAAAGTAGAACCATAAACTGTGCTTGCAAATCTGTAGGAAAGTTTGGATACTCTTTTGTAACTAAATTGGTTAAATTTTTAATTTTTTTTGGACCAGATATATGAATTTGTTTTTTAGCTACTTTAATTTTGGCTCCAATTTTTTTTAGTAAGGATAATTCTGTTTTTATAATTTTTGGATCAAAATTATTTATTTTTAAATTACCTTCATTTAAACATGCTGCTACACAAAAAGTTCCTGTTTCTATTCTGTCTGACATCACAGAATAACTTGTACTTTCTAAAGATTTAATACCTTCTATCTTCAAAGTACGTTTACCTATAAATTTTATTTTTGCACCACCTGATTTTAAAAAATTAATTAAATCAATTATTTCTGGCTCGATAGCACAATTTCTAAGGATGGTAATTCCATTAGCTATACATGCAGCTATAATTGTATTTTCAGTTGCTCCAACACTTATCTTTGAAAATCTAATTTTTGCACCTTTTAACTTTCCTCTCGTATGTGCATGGATATAACCTTTTTTAATCTCATATTTCATTCCAAGTTTTTTGAGTGCATTCAGGTGGTAATTTACAGGTCTTGCTCCTATTAAGCATCCACCTGGCAAAGAAGCAATAGACTTTTGATTCTTAGCAACAAGTGCACCTAAAACTAATATTCCAGCTCTCATAGTTCTGACAAGTGAATATGTTGCGAGATAATTTTGTTTTTTTTTCTTTGTTATTTTAACATTTTTTTTATTTTTACTAAATTGAATTACTGATCCAAGAGATTTTAGAAGGTTAATCATTGTATCTATATCTTTAACGCGAGGTAAATTTTTTATTATGACCTCTTTTTCAAATAAGATAGTTGATGCTAAAATTGGTAAGGCAGCATTTTTTGATCCAGAAATTGAAATTTCACCCTTTATTTTGCAAGGGCCTTTAACAATAAATTTGTCCATTATTATATTTTTGGAAGTGTAACTCCCTTTTGACCCTGATATTTACCATTTCTATCTGCATATGAAACAGCTGGATCCTCATTGCCCTTTATAAAAACAAATTGAGCAACTCCCTCATTAGCGTAAATTTTTGCTGGCAACGGAGTTGTATTAGAAAATTCTAATGTTACGTGTCCCTCCCAACCTGGCTCGAGAGGTGTAACATTTACAATTATTCCACATCTTGCATATGTAGATTTTCCCAAACATATGACCAAGACGTTTTTAGGTATCTTAAAATATTCCACTGTTCTTGCTAATACGAAAGAATTTGGTGGTATTATGCATTCAGATGAGTTTTTTGTTATAAAATTTGAAGATTTAAAGTTTTTTGGATCAACAATTTCTGAGTTTACATTAGTGAAAATTTTAAATTCATCAGATACTCTAGCATCATAACCATATGATGATACACCAAATGATATTTTGTCTCCTCTAACTTGTTTGTCTTCAAAAGGAGAGATCATATCATTTTCTCTGGCCATTTGAATAATCCATTTATCAGATTGAACTGACATTATTTATTTTTTTTCTTAGTTTTTTTTTGAAATTCTTTTCTTTTTTTTAAATTTTTTCTTAAAGCAAGTTCAAGTTTACTGAAATTATTCTTTTTTGAACTCATTATTTATTTTTTGTCAGGATTTGTAAGATGATCAAGAGTTATTACCTGATCAAGAGGAATTGTTTTATCTTCTTCAACTTTAATCGGGGCAGTTTTCACCTGCTTCTTAGCTCTTTTTTCTGCAAGCTTTTTTTCTCTTTTTGCTTTTTTTTCCATGAGCTTTGCATTTTTGTTAGCTCCATATGTGTAGTGAATTCCCATAACATTTTCCTAAGATAGATATAACTTATTTTCAAAAAAAATTAAGGCAATAATTTGAAATAATTAAATTTATACACTAATTTAAGTAAATATTGCCCCTATAGTTAAATGGTATAACACATCCATGGTAAGGATGAGTTTCCAGTTCAATTCTGGATGGGGGCACCATTGTTATTTTTAATAAAATTTTTTTTTTAAAATAAGACCAATTAAAACTAAAAATAAAATTCCAAGAATTGGTAAATAAATATCCGGGGAAGAAATTAATTCTAAAAAACTTGGTACCTCGGAATTTTCCTCTAAAATTTTACTCAAACCAGCGCCAAGAGATGCTCCAACAAATAATTGTGGGGTCATTCCAATTATTGATCCAAGAAAAAAATTTTTAAGCTTAACATTAAAAATTGTTGGTAATATATTTGATATAAAAAAAGGAATGCCACCTATAAATCTATAAATTAGAAAAAAAACAAATTCATTTTTTTTAAACTTCTCAGTCAAATTACTAAAACGAGACGAAAATTTTTCTTCTACTAAATTTTTTAAAAAATAATTTGCAAACATATAAAGAAGTGTTGCACCAATTGATAATCCAAGTACTATAAGTACAGTTCCTAACCACTTTCCAAATACAAAACCGCCAACTAGAAATACTGGTGATCCAAAGCCTAACAAGAGAACCCAGAGTATGGTGCCTATTAAAAAAATAATACTTGATAAAATAATATTACTATTTTTAATATTATCTAGAGCTTCTCTATTTTGTCTTATTAATTCATAACTTGAAAAATCCTGAAAGGAAAAGTTATTAAAAAAAATCATTAAAAAAACAAATACTATCAAAATGTAGGCAGAGCCTAAAAATAGTTTAATTTTTTTTTCTCTATTCATTGATTTTTAACTTATTAAAAATCGCTGTACTTATATATATATATTTGTATAACTACCGAAATTTAACATTAATTTAACTACAATGAAACGTACATATCAACCAAGTAACAGAAAAAGAAAAAAGGCTGTTGGCTTTAGAGCCAAAAAAAAGACAAAGGGTGGGAGAAAAGTATTAAAAAGAAGAAGAGCCAAAGGAAGAAAAAAATTAACAAACGCTTAATGAAAAACAAGATTGTTAGCCTTTCTAAAAATGAGGATTTTAAGTTTATTCTGAGTGGAAATAAAATTTCTAACAAATACTTAACAATTTTCTTTAAAAAACTTTCTGATAAAAATAATAATAGATTAAATATTAGTTTTGTAGCCAAAAAGAAAATCGGAAATGCAGTAACAAGAAATAGAATTAAAAGAAGACTAAGAAATATTATGAACGAAGCTGTGAAATCAATTAATATTAATTTAAATTATTGTTATTTATTGATTGCAAGAATATCTGTTAGCAAAGATCCTTATGAGTCAATAAAAAACGCAACAATAGAGGAATTTAAAAAAATTAAATGACAAATTTTATTAAGTTTTTAATGATCAAGATTATTAGGTTTTATCAAATACTAATATCTCCATACATAGGTAATAATTGTAGATATCTTCCAACATGTTCTAATTATTTTATTGAAAACCTTAAAGAGAATGGAATTTTAAAAGGAAGTATTAATGGATTTAAAAGAATACTTAGTTGTCATCCAATAAAAATTTTGGGTGGTGGAGAGGGATTTGATCCAGTTAAAAAGAAAAAGTAATTTATGGATACCAAAAATGTAATTGCCGCAATATCTCTAAGTGCAGCTGTAATAATACTTTATAGTCTATTTTTCGCTCCAGCAGTAGTAGACCAAAAAAATATTCCAAATGACAAAAATACTACCAGTGAAAATTCTTCAACGGATGCACCATCATTAGTTCAGGACGAAGAAATAATTAAAATATCTAGAAATGATGCTTTAAAAGAAAACGAAAGAGTTCTTTTTGAAAATGACAAAATTAAAGGCTCAATTTCATTAATTGGGTCCTCAATAGACGACTTAACTTTTAAAAATTATACAAATACTTTAAATGGAGATGATAATGTAATCTTATTAAATCCTAAAAAATCTAATAATGGATATTATGTAGAGACTGGTTGGGCAACAACTAGTAAAAACATTGACTTGCCAAACTCAAAATCTGTATGGAATATTGAAGGCAATAAAAAACTTACACCTAATTCCCCAGTTAAATTAACTTGGACTAATAATCAAAATATTAAATTCGTAAAAGAAATAAGTTTAGATAATCAATATCTTTTTAATATTACTCAAACAATTATTAACAATTCAGATAAAACTTATAATTTTTATCCATATGGACAAATAATAAGAAATGTAGCCCCAGATGTAACTAATTTTTATATTTTGCATGAGGGGTTAATTGGAGTTTTTGATGATCAACTAGTTGAAGAAGATTATGATGATATTGAGGAAAAAAAATATTCTAAGAATGCACAATCTGGATGGCTAGGTATAACTGATAAATATTGGCTTACTAGTCTTATACCAGAAAAAGATAAAAGTTTTAGATCCGATTTTGATTACAAAAATAAATTCAGAGCAAATTTTATTGAGACTAATGCAACAGAAGTTGGTGCAAACGAGACAAAAAGTAATTCAATTAGAGTGATAATTGCCGCAAAAGAAGTAAACGTTATTGATGGATATGCAGAAAGTGAGAATATTAATAAGTTTGATTTAGCAATAGATTGGGGCTGGTTTTACTTTATTGTGAAACCTTTATTCTTTGCAATTCAATATTTCTTTAATCTAGCTGGCAATTTTGGAATAGCAATTATAATGATAACTGCTTGCATAAGATTAGCATTTTTTCCACTTGCAAATTACTCATTTAGGTCAATGGCTAAAATGAAAGTTCTTCAGCCAGAAATGACAAGACTAAAAGAGTTGCATAAAGAAGATAAAATGAAACTCCAACAAGAGATGATGGCATTATACAAAAGAGAAAAAGTTAATCCGATAAGTGGGTGTCTTCCAATTTTTATACAGATACCTTTTTTCTTTGCAATTTATAAAGTTTTGTTTGTAACAATTGAGATGAGACATCAGCCATTTTTTGGCTGGATAAAAGATTTAAGTGAAAGAGATCCTACATCCATATTTAATTTATTTGGACTAATTCCATGGGATCCCCCTTCATTTTTACTAATAGGTGTATGGCCATGCTTAATGGGTGTTTCAATGTGGATGCAGCAAAAATTAAATCCAACGCCTCCCGATCCTGTTCAAGCAAAAATATTTATGTTCTTTCCTTTATTTTTGACAGTAATACTAGCACCTTTCCCGGCAGGACTAGTTATTTACTGGACTATAAATAACATTTTAACAATGGCACAACAGTACATAATAATCAAAAGAACGACTGTCAAAACTGTTTAATAAAAATGGAAATAGAAAAAATAGTACCAAGAGATGGTCCTTCCATCGAAGAGGTTAAAAAATATATAGATAAATATAAAAATGAATTAATAGTTATTAAATATGGAGGAAATGTTTTTATTGATAGAAATATTTTTAACAATTTTATTTCAGATATAAGTATTCTCAATAGGTTAGGATTATCAGTAATAATAGTTCATGGAGGTGGTCCTAGAATTAAAAGAGAATTGGAAAAATCAAATATACAATCAAAATTTATTAGAGGTTTAAGAGTCACAGACGAAAAAATTATAAATATTGTTGAAGATGTCCTTATTGATTTTAATGAAGATATTGTGAATTCTTTAATTGAAAGAGGTTCAAAAGCAATCTCGTTAAACACAAAAAAAAACAATGTTATTGAGGTTATTCCAGAATCAGAGGAGCTTGGTTTTGTTGGAAAACCGAATAAAATAAATACAAATATTATAAAAGATATAATTAAGGTAAATTCAGTTCCAATTATATCACCTTTAGGATTAGGTAAAAATAATCAAACATTTAATATTAACGGAGATACGGCAGCTGGTGCTATAGCTAAATCTTTGAAATGTAGAAGATTATTATTAATGACCAATGTTGAAGGTGTACTAGATAAAGAAAAAAAACTCATTACGGAAATTACATCTTCAGAAATCTTAGAGATGATAAATAATGAAATTATAACAGAGGGTATGATTCCTAAAATCAACACTTGCTTAGATGCAGTAATGAATGGAGTTACAGGTGTCGGAATTATTGATGGAAGAAAAAAACATTCAATTCTTTTTGAGTTATTCTCAGACAAAGGTGCTGGTACATTAATAAGAAAATGAAAAATATAAAAAATATTTTATTCGATTGTGATGGAGTTCTTTATCAAGATTTAGAGTCTGTATTTGGTCAAGTAAGCAAAAGAATGACACAATACATTTCTGAAAAATTAAAAATTAACTTAGTCGAAGCTAAAAAATTACAAACCGAATACTTTC
>CACICY010000028.1 GCA_902585265.1 uncultured Pelagibacteraceae bacterium | reverse complement strand
ATGACCTTTGATAGTCACATCAATATTCTCTGTAAGACCTGCGCAGATCGCATGATTACCTTCAGGGTTTGATATTATAAAGTCTCTTTTATTTTTTTTTCGATCAATACTTTGAAGCTTTTCATTAACCGATCTTAATTTTAATTTTTTTAAATCAAGTATCATTATTTCCCCCAAGAATAAACGATACCTGGTTCTGGTTCAAAAATTTTTGCATTATTTACATTTGGTAAATGGGCCATTGCTTGAAACTCTGATGAAATCGCCACATAGTCCTTAGTTTCAGCAATAACAGCAGGCTTACATGCTATCTCATCTCTTAGAACTGCAAAACCACTATGTGTTCCTGCAATAAAAGTATAAAACCCATCAAGATCGTTTAACCCTTTATTTAATGTTTTTTTCAAATTCCTTTTTTTTAAACTATCTGAAATATAACCAGCAGCTACTTCCGTATCATTATCAGAACTAAATTTCGATCCACTCTTTTTTAATTTTCTTCTTAAATTATTATGATTTGACAAGGAACCATTATGTACTAAACATTCATCTTCACCTGTAGAGTAAGGGTGTGATCCGTCAGTTGTAATTGCACTTTCTGTAGCCATTCTTGTATGGCCAATAGCATGAGTTCCTGAGAAATTGTTTAGATTAAATTTTTTTACAACATTACTTGGTTTTCCAACTTGTTTAAAAATTTCAATAGATTTTCCATAACCAACAAGTGATATTGTCGAAAAATCCTCTAAAATAGGGAGCATTTTATTTGGTTTTTCAATAGATTTTAAAATTACATGGTCGGAATTCTTTTCTATAGTTGTAAATTTTACTTTCTTTTTAATTTCCTTTTTGAATTTTTCAAAACTCATTTCATTTAAACAAACAGAATATTTATAAATTTTATTTTTATCACTATTATAAATTGCAAAACCTGCACTGTCAGGACCTCTAGACTCCATACTGACTAACATTTTAGAAAGCATTCCTCCTAAAGATTTTTCAAATTTTTTAGATTTTAGATAAATTCCAACGATGCCACACATAAATTAGTTTTAAATTAGTGATAATAATTGGTCTTTATAGTAAAGCACATTAATTATAACAATAATAATGATTGCGGCATAGACACCATATTTAGATTTAGGCCATGCTAATCTAGCCATTTTACTTGGTGTTTTGTTGAGATTTTTTTTTTCTTCGTCCATACTTTGTAAAGGGCGCATCTAAATTTATGCGCCCTTATCTTTTTTATTTATCCATCGGTAATATTACTCTTCCATGCATTTGAACTTGGTCTTCTTCTTGCAAGCTTCGAAAGTTTATCACTTTCTTGTTTTGAACTTACAACAGTCCAACCTATCCAAATAACAGCAAGTATAAGAACTAATATACCTTCCGATCCTACTCCCGGATAAATAGCACCCGCCACATCCTCTGCGGGTTTATTTAAGTGATCTATCCAATTAGATACTGTAGCCATATTATCCTCCTTTAACTACTAGAAGAAGCAACAGTGCGTTCATCTTCTTTTGCTTCCTCCATTATTTGGTAGTCCAAACCAGCCAACTCAACTTCCCTTGGGATTCTGAGTTTGCCAATACCATTTAACACTCTAGCTATAATGTAGCCCGGGATCATTCCAAGGACAAAGAACATGATTATTGCACCTATGAACATCCCTAAAGGATTTATTGCAGCGTATGTAGTTCCATCCCACATAGCACCAACACTGTATCCTGAAGAAGGGTATCCATTTAATACAAAACCGCATATCACAAGTCCTGCAAACCCAGCATAACCATGAACTGCTACTGCTCCAACTGCATCATCAATTTTGAACCTTCGTTCAACCCAGTAATGCATTTTGTAAGCTATAACGACCCCAATCATTCCAATTATCAAAGATTGTATTGGATGATAAAGGTCATTTCCTGCAGACGCACAGATTATTCCAGCTAAACCACTTGAGTAAGTCCAGAAAGGATCACCTTTGGAAACAACATAACCTGCTAATAATCCTCCAGAGAGAGACATCAAAAAGTTCATTGTTATTCCACTAAGTGTGGTTGGCGTTACATAAATTGTGGTTGCGGTAAAGTAGGTTACACCTTCCATGCCATACTCAGGTCCAAGATCGTAAATTGGAATATTACAAGCAGCATAAAATCCCCAAAAACCTGTGTAAATTAAGAATAATCCAATAGTTACAAGCCAAGGATTTCTAGGTCCTATATTTCTAGGTTCACCGCTTGATGAAAATTTTCCAATTCTTGGTCCTAAAACAGCAAGTACCCCTAAAGCAAATCCACCAGCTACTGCATGAATTACTCCTGAAGCATAAGCATCGTGGTAACCAAGTATCTTCAACATCCATCCGTCAAAGTGCCATCCCCATGCAGCATCTATGCTCCAAAATACAGATCCAATTGCAATCGCAAGAATTCCAAAAGCAAAAGTAGTAATTCTTTCAATTACAGCACCTGATACAATGGATGCAGCTGTCCATGAGAAAAGTAAAAATGCAGCCCAAAATACTCCACTAATATGATCTCCTAAGTTTACTGCCATCAATTCACTATTTGGCAGATACCACTTAGCACTAAAAGCTGAGTCATCTGTAATTAGCGCTGCGCTTTCATTCATTATTGATGGTGCAAGACCTGGTCCAGTTGGAAATGCCCAATAAATCCACCAACCAAATAAAAACCAAGTTACTGTTACCAAAGGAATCAGCATTGTATTTTTCATTAATGTATGTTGATGATGTTTGTATCGGGAAGCTCCAACTTCATACATACAGAATCCTACGTGGATAAGAAACATTAGTACTACTGTTATCCAATAGTAAAATTCTGTAAATATGGTTGTCAATGCACCTAGTTCGTCAGTCATTTAACCTCCAATTGTTTAAACAAATTATTTAAATATTATTATTTAGAATTATTGGATCAATCTTAAATAAAACAATTGTATCAATAAAAATTTATAATATTACAACTATAGGTATATATAAATTGTTGGTGATTCTAAAATTTCCGATAAGCTTTTTTTAAATCTACTAATGGGTGATTTGGAGACATTTGAAATTTTACCAATAGTTCTCTTGCTATCATGTCTCTATCTTGTTGGTTATTTGGTAATTTAATTTTTTTTGGAATAGTTACCCAACCATTTGCGTTTCTATCAAAAACTGCAGGTCTATCTTCTTCATACCCCATGTGAACATCTTCCAACCAATTTAAATCATCCCAACCCATTGCTTCGATATATTTTTTTAGGAAAGGAGTTATTCTTGAATAGTCTGGCAATAAATTTACATCATACCTATAACCAATAGTTTGACCTATCATCTTTTCTCGAGCAGTCTCTTTCTTTTTACCTAACTGACCTTTAACTGTTTTTTTGCTCGATTTTTTACTTTTTTTCTTTGGCATAATTATATTTTATGAAAATCGTCAACTCCTACTGTGTGATTTGTTCCGGAAAGTGGTACTTTTGCTAAAGCAGAAGCTTCCATTGTTAAAGCTGCCATATCTTCTGGCTCTAATGAATGGATATTTGTTTTACCACAAGCTCTAGCTAATAATTGAGCCTCAAGTGTCATAGTATGCAAGTAATTATACACTCTTAGAGCTGCCTCATCAGGGTTTAGTCTTTTTCTCAATTTAGGATCCTGGGTAGCAACACCAACAGGGCAACGACCAGTATGACAGTGATAACAATGACCTGCTGGCACCCCCATTTCTTTTTCAAAATTAGACTCTGGAATTTCTTTATTACAGTTTAGTGCAATCATAGCGCCCGTACCTATGGCAATAGCATCTGCTCCAAGAGCTAATGCTTTTGCCATGTCAGCTCCATCTCTAACACCACCTGCATAAATAAGAGTAACTTTTCCAGTTTTTCCAACATCATCAATTGCTCTTCTTGCTTCTCTAATTGCAGCTATTCCAGGTATACCTGTGTTTGCTGCTGCTATGTGTGGACCAGCACCTGTTGAACCTTCCATACCGTCTAGATAAATAGAATCCGGATCACATTTTGCTGCCATACGAACATCATCATAAACTTTTGCTGCTCCAAGTTTTAATTGTATTGGAACTTTATTTTTTGTTAACTCCCTTAGCTCTTGAACTTTTAAAGCTAAGTCATCTGGTCCTAGCCAATCAGGATGTCTTGCAGGAGATCTTTGATCAATACCAGCTGGTAATGATCTCATCTCTGCTACTTGGTCAGTAACTTTTTGACCCATCAAGTGACCACCCATCCCAACTTTTTGTCCTTGACCAATGAAAACTTCAATTCCATCAGCAAGTTGTGCATGATGAGGATTAAATCCATATCTTGATTGAATACATTGATAGTACCATTTTTCTGAATATCTTCTTTCGTCAGGTATCATTCCACCTTCACCCGAACATGTTGCGCTACCTGCCATAGTTGCTCCTCTTGCAAGCGCTGTTTTAGCTTCATAAGATAAAGCTCCAAAACTCATTCCTGTAATATAAACTGGTATATCTAATTCTACTGGGTTTTCACATCTTGGACCAATGATAGTTTTTGTTTCACACTTTTCTCTGTAACCTTCAATTACAAATCTTGTAAGAGTACCAGGTAAAAAAACTAAATCATCAAATGTAGGTATTTTTTTCATTAGAGCCATACCTCTCATTCGGTATCTTCCTAACTGAGCTTTAATATGAATATCGTCGATTACTTCAGGTGTAAATATAGAGTTATAACCTAGTAAACTTTTGTTTCTTTTTGAGAATTCACTACCACCATTCCCGTTTGAATGACCATTTGATTTTCCATTTTTTTTCTTTGCCATTAAATTGCTCCTTTTTTCTCAGTTGGTTCTAAAGCGTCGTAATTCCAAAGTTTTTTACCTGCAACTACTTTTGTCATTTTTGAAATATCAAAATTTTCGCCAATTTCAGCGACTTTAAGTTTTCTTTTAATCCAATCTATATCACTTTTTGTCATAGGTGACTCAATCGCATCACTCCCAAATGATCCAATTTTTCCACCTACATAAATAGTTCCATCATACATGGAGTCCCCAAGGTTTATACCAACATTACCTAGAATTATTATTCTTCCTCTTTGCATCATAAAACCAGTGAATGCTCCAGCGTCACCGCCAACAATAATTGTTCCACCTTTTTGATCAATTCCTGTTCTAGCACCAACGCTACCTTTACATATTAAATCTCCACCTCTTACAGCTGCACCAAAACATGATCCTGCATTTTTTTCTATTACTACTTTTCCTGCCATCATATTTTCTGCACATGACCATCCAACCCTGCCATTAATTCTTACCGTTGGACCATCAATTGAACCAACACCAAAATATCCCAAACTTCCTTCAAATATTAAATTTAATTTATTTAATATTCCAACACCTAAGCTGTGTTTTCCTTGAGGGTTCTTTATAACTATTGTTCCATAACCTTGACTCATAAGTTCATCAATTTTTTTGTTCGCCTCTTTGCAGTCTAAATCATTTACATCAAGATCAATTCTTTTATTAAAATCAACATCATAAGTTCCCCAGTAATAAAAATTCTCTGCTTCATCTGGATTGAAAAATTTTTGTTGTGTTTTTCCTGTTAAGACCTCAGTGTGAAGTCCCATTGATTGTGCTTTAGTTTTATTCTCGTTAGATTTTATATTTGCCATACTTTTACCTCTCCATCAAAAGGATCATAAGTGTCAATTTCGTGGGGCAGTATAGATCTTATGGCTATCTCTTCAGATCCCATAGCTACTAAATCATCTGACTCGTAAAGAACTAATGGTTTAGCTGCCATTGTATCTTTTGCCATTCCTAAAGAATCTTTTGTTGCAACAAAATAAGTAAACACTCCATCTAATCCTGATAAACTATCTTTCATACCTTCTTCTAAAGTTGCTCCATTTCTCATTTTTTCAGCTAAATAAACTGCAATTAATTCAGAGTCACATTCGGACATAAATCTCATTCCTTTATTCTCTAATACTCTTCTATTGTTCCAATAATTAGTTAATTGACCATTGTGAACAACTGATACATCACTAAAAGGATAACCCCAAAAAGGGTGAGCAGATTTAATGTCTACACCAGATTCTGTTGCCATTCTTGCATGACCAATAGCATGAGTTCCTGTTACTTTTCCTAAATCATATCTATCTAAAACTGCTTGTGCATCACCTAAATCTTTAATTAATTCAAGTGATTTTCCGATTGATAAAATTTCTACACTTTCGATACTTTCAATTTTTTTTGAAAAATTCATCAAATCATCGTCATATTTCATTTCATATCTGTAGGAATACGGAGTTAGTTTTTCTTCCTTTAATACTTTAGCACCAAGATTTTTTAACATATCGTCAACGAGTTCTTTTCTCTTATCATAAACACTTTCATCCTCATTTATTGAAGAGCTACCCTCACCAACGTTTTCTCCAACCTTAAATCTCATTATGAAATTTTCTCCATTATTATCTGCATATAGAGCATAGCCTGTTGAGTCAGGTCCTCTATGCTTTAAAGCCTGAAGCATTGCTTGTAATTCATTTCCTACGTTAGAGGATTTTCCTCTATGGATAAGACCAGCTATTCCGCACATAATTCTCCTTAACTAAATTTTTTTATGGTAGGCAATCCAAATAAGTATCTAGATCCCATTGAGTTGTTGCACCTAAAAATCTTTCCCACTCATCATTTTTATACCAATGAAATATCTTATACATCTCATCTGGCATTGCAGATTGAATAACTTTATCATCTGCTAAACGATCTAAAGCTTCCCCAAGACTTAAAGGTAATTTTTTAACATTCTTTCCAGCCTTCTGAGCTTCATAAATATTTCTAGATTCAGGTTTTCCAGGATCAATATTATTTGATATTCCATCATCAAAAGCTTTTAATAAACTTGCTCCCATTAAATATGGATTATGCATTGAATCTACGGATCTGTATTCAAATCTACCTGGAGCAGAAACTCTCAATCCACAAGTTCTGTTTTGATATCCCCAATCTGCATATACAGGTGCCCAAAAACCTTGATCCCATAATCTTCTATATGAGTTAACTGTTGACGAACCAATTGCTGTTAAAGCAGGCAAGTGTTTCATTACACCTCCGATTGATTTTAAACCAATTTTGCCTGGTAACTGGACATCTTTAGTATCTGGCATAAATGTATTAGTACCACCTTCTACATAACTGAAAACTTCATCCATACCTGGGAGAGACTTATGACCTAATTTATTTACTTTATCTTTTCCACCTGTCCATAAAGACATGTTAGTATGACAACCACTAGCAGAAACTCCCATGAAAGGTTTTGTCATAAAACAAGCAATTAAATTAAATTCTCTTGCAACCTGAGCACAAATTTGTCTGTAAGTAGATAATCTATCTGCATTTCTTAAAACATCATCAAACATCCAGTTTAGTTCTAGTTGTCCAGGAGCGTCTTCATGATCACCTTGAATCATATCAAAGCCCATAGCTCTAGCGTATTCCATCACTTTCATAAATACTGGTCTTAAAGACTCGAATTGATCAATGTGATAACAATATGGTTTAGAAAAACCTTTTCCAGTTGGAGTGCCATCATCGTTTCTAGTTAACCACATCATTTCTGGTTCAGTTCCAACTCTAAGTTGGTAACCATGTTTTTTCTTAAATTCATTAGCAATAATTCTTAAATTACCTCTACAATCAGATGTTAAGTGACCACCTGGATTTTCTCTTTCCTCTCTATTTCTAAAACAAGTTACAAAAACTCTGGCAACTTTTTTATCCCAAGGTAGTTGGCAAAATGTTTCTGGATCAGGTATTCCAACCAATTCTTTTGCTTCAGGACCGTATCCAATGTAATTGTTATGACGATCTAAGAATAAGTTAGCTGTTGCTCCATAAACTAATTGAAAGCCTTTTTCACATGTTCTTTCCCAATGATCTGCAGGAATTCCTTTACCAAC
>CACICY010000027.1 GCA_902585265.1 uncultured Pelagibacteraceae bacterium | reverse complement strand
TTTTTTAAAGGATGCTCGAAACGACTTTAAGCAGTTTTCTTTGTAACTCTTATTTACAATTCCTCTATGTATTATATGCATGTAAAAAAAAAGGGCTCTGTTTCCACAAAGCCCTTAATTATTTTTTTAAAGTTTAATTATTAGTTAGGTAACCAACTTTTCCATTTATCTGGATTGTTGTCTAACCACTCATTTACAACTTCTTTTACATCTCTTTTTTTGATGTCAACTTCAACAAGCATCTTAGCTTGGTCTAAGTTATCTAACTTCATTCTTTCAAAAAAAGCTTTTGCTTTAGCATGTTCTGGTTTAGCAAAAGTTGCAGGATTTCCATAATTCATAGTGTAATCCTTATCCCAACCAGTTGCTGGCCATCCATCTGTACCACAAGTTTTCCAGTTGTTTGCTTCAGTAAATGTGTCTCCTTCACAAATTTTGTAATCAGGAAGACCAACTCCCACCATGTCAAACTCACCAAAGAACCAGTGCGGTGACCATAAGTATAACAAGAATGGCTCTTTTCTCATGTAAGCAGCTTTAGCTTCTGCAACTGCAGCAGCCTCAGTTCCTAACTCATCTGCTTGAAAGTCAATTCCTAAAAGATCTAATCTTTTTTGGTCATGACAGTTCCAACCAGCTACAGGACATCCAATTAGTCTTCCTTTACCGCCTGTTTCAATTGTTGCAAACTCTTTTTTGTGTTTATTTAAATCTCTCCAAGATTTAATTCCAAATTTTTCAGCTGCATATCTTGGGATCCAGTAATCAGACATACCGATAATTCCAGTTGTTCCTAAAAGATCAACTGTTCCATCTCCCTTGTATGATTTTACAACTTTACCATCATAAATTAAATCTTCATTAAACATAACATCGTCTGCTTCTGCATAACTTGGCCAGCTTTCACAAGCAAAATCAAGTTCACCAGCAGCAATTGCTTCCCATAATCCAGTTCCTGAAGGGAATACTGTTTGTTTAATTTTGTAGCCCATTTCTCTTTCAAGAATTCCTACCGCAACTTCACAAGTAATAATTCCACCTGTCCAGTCAGCAATAGCAGCATGTAATCTTTTCGCATTTGCCTGAGTAAGACTAGCGAATAAAATTACGAAAGACAAAAATAGAGCTGATATTGTTTTTGATAACCTCATTTATTTCCTCTCTTTTAATTAATTAAAGACTTATCTTAAAACAAAAAATACTAGTTTGTAAACTGTGAATAATGATGCTTTTGCTAGCTTTTTAACCCTAAGGCTTCTCTTTGTTTTTTGGTCCAAGCAAGTGAAATTCTGTCAATAATTATTGCTAATAACACAATCCCTATACCTGCGGCTAATCCTCTTCCTGTGTCAGACCTTGCTAACCCATTAAATACTTCCAAACCTAACCCTTTTCCGCCTATCAATGGTGTAACGATTTGCATTGCGAAAGCCATAATTACAGTTTGATTAAATCCAATAACTAAACTTGGAATTGCTAATGGAAATTTTATTTTATTTAAGGTTTGTAGAAGAGTTCCTCCAAATGATCGTGATACCTCTGAATAAGTACCAGATACCTGTGTTAAGCCTAAAGACGTTAATCGAATGATTGGTGGTATTGAGTAAATTACAGTTGCCAGTACAGCGGAAACAATACCTCCCCCAAAGAACATCAAAACAGGAATTAAATAACAGAAGTAGGGCAATGTCTGCATTGCATCTAAAACTACATTTTGAACATTTCTAAATCTTTCATTGTAAGACGCAATTATTCCAAGCGGAACTCCAATTATAAAACATAAAGCTACGGAGACCAAAACAGATGATAATGTAATCATTGATTGAGGCCATATCCCACAAGCTCCAATAAAAAGTAATAATATTGCTGTAATAATTGCAAATCTGATGCCAACAGTAAAATATCCAATTGCTGCAAATACCCCTAGTGTATACCACCACGGCACATGAGTTAGGAACATATCAAGTGGTCTTAAAAGTTTAAGATATACAAATCCTCTAAGAGCTTTTGTAAATGCAATAAAACTAGGATTAACAGTTAAAGACTCTACACTATTAGAAATTGGTTGTCTTATTGATAATCTCCACTCTTCTGGAAATGATCCAATACTTATCATATAAGAATCAACGAATGATATAGTCAGAACAAGTAAAAAAGATGGGATGATATAATATCTTCTAGAAATTATTTCACCAATATCTCTTGCTGTTTGTCTATTTGCTAACGAAATACAAAATTCAAATAAATATGCAATAAATTTTGTCAAATTTGTACAAACAAAATTAATTAAACCACCTAAAAATTCTAAAGGCTTTTCTATAATTCTTGCGATAGTAAATTTTTCCCAAGATTGAGGAAGTAAATAAAATTTTTGAACGTTCGATGGAAGTATTTGTTTCGTTTTGCTAAATGACATACTAAATCTATCAAACATTATTGCCATGAAGAGAATACAGAGTCCTCCTTCCATTGCCCATCCAACATCAAGTCTTCTAATTGCTTGCCAGACTTGACCACCAATTCCTTCAGCTCCAATAAAACATGCCAAAACCACAAGCGCTAAAGCCATCATTATCACCTGATTAATTCCCATCATTATACTTGGAAGTGAAAGTGGAATTTTAATTTTAAATAGGAGTTGTAACTTACTTGATCCAAAAGAGGTTGCAGACTCTATTGTTTCTGCTGAAACTTGTCTTATACCAGTATTTGTTAATCTTATTATCGGAGGCATCGAGTAAATCATTGTGGCTAATATTGCTGGAGCTCCTCCAATTCCAAAAAAGAAAAGAGCTGGAAAAAGATAAACAAACGCAGGCATTACTTGCATTGTATCTAAAATAGGCTTCATGAAATTTTCAAATCTATCACTTTGTGAACAAAGCACACCTAGGGTAACTCCAACTACTACACATAGTAAAACAGATAAACCCATCAACGCCACTGTTTGAAGAGATGGTTCCCACATTCCTGTTGCACCCCAAAAATAAATGACGAACAAAGAGTACAATCCTAATCTTAAACCACCTGCAATCAGACAAGGTAAAAATATTAATGCCGCAATTAATAACCAGGGCGAGTCGATCAAAAAATCTTCAACGAAGTAATATACATTTTTAATATAACTGGCTATTATTTTGGTAATCCATCTATAATTTTTCTTTAAATAATCTTCACCTTCATTTACCCATGCTGTAAATGTAAATTGGTCAGTTACAACCTTCGGCATTTTTGAGGGACCATCGCTTTGAAAAGATAACCACAATGCAACTAAAAATGTTATTAAGATTACAGAATATGTAATAATATTTTTTGAGGAATTTTGCTTTCCTTGAATACTTGCTACTTCAGATGACATATTATCTAAAATTTAAAATAAATAATTTTACTTTTAAAGAAAAATATTGTCTATTTTTATGTTATTAAAATAACAAATTATGAATAATCAACCAAAAATAACATGTTCAAATGTTTGGAAATTATTTGGTTCTGATGAACAAAGAATAATAAAAGACTTAGATAAAAGCTTATCAATAAAAGAAGTTCAGGAAAAGACAGGACATGTAGTTGCAGTAAAAGATGTAAGCTTTTCAATTGAGAAAGGCGAGACCTTTGTAGTAATGGGTCTATCTGGTAGTGGAAAATCTACTTTAGTTAGATGTATTTCTAGATTAATTGAACCAACTTCTGGAACAGTTAAAATGGATGATGTTGATGTAACTAAAATGAGTGGAAGAGATTTGTTAGATTTAAGAAGAAATAAGATGAGTATGGTTTTCCAACATTTTGGTTTGTTTCCGCATAGAACTGTTATTGAAAATATTGGTTATGGTTTAGAGATTAGAGGAAATAAAAAAAATGACAGAGTAGAAAAATCAATGGAAGTTTTAAAAATGGTTGGTTTAGAAGGTTGGCACAACAATTACCCAAGAGAGTTATCTGGAGGTATGCAACAAAGAGTGGGTCTAGCTCGTGCACTTGCAGTTGATCCAGAAATTTTAATTTTTGATGAACCTTTTTCAGCATTAGATCCATTAATTAGAAGAGAAATGCAGGACGAATTATTAAAAATTCAAGAAAAATTACAAAAGACAATGGTATTTATTACTCATGATTTTTTAGAAGCAATAAAAATGGGAGATCATATCGCCATTATGAAAGATGGAGAGGTTTCTCAAGTCGGAACTCCAGAGGAAATTGTTGCAAATCCCAAAGACCAATATGTAAAAGATTTTTGCGAAGATGTTCCAAAATACAAAGTATTAAGTGCAAGTAAAGTAATGAGGGAGGAATGTTGCGATGACACAAAAAAATTATTTGAAAATGGATCTAATAATATTCCACATGACTCAAAAATTGAGACATTGATTGATAAATTAGTAGATACAGATCAAAAATTTCCAGTTGTAGATACAAAAACTGGAAAATTGATTGGTGAAATAGACAGGGCGATAGTAATGAAATCTATGAAGTCTGCTAGTTAATCTCTCTACTAACTTTGGTACTTTTTGTTTTTATTTTATCTCTCCAAATTATAATCATTCCAGCAAATACTATTACAAATACACCTGGGAATAATTGTTCCCAAGGCGCTTCGTTAAAAAATAACCACCCTAAAATAAAAGAGGATGGAATACCAAAGTATTCAAAAGATGCCATCTTGCTTGCAGAAATTAATCTATAAGCATAAATAAAAAGTATTGCAGCGGTTCCTCCAAGTATTCCAGTCAATGTCATTAAAAAAAAATCCTGGGTACCTTTTATTTCTGTATGCCCAGTAGTAATAAAAAATAATATTACTCCACCAATTACATTAAAGATTAAAGTATAAAGTTGTATTTTTGCCGTTGAGTGTCCATCAGGTATAAATTTTAAAATTATTACTGTAAAAGCCCAAGCAATCGCAGTTAATATTGGAAAAATTGAATAAAAACTAAATATATCGCTACCTGGTTGAACAATTAAAACAACTCCAAAAAATCCAATAAAAATTGCTGACCATCTATAAATACCTACTTTATCATTTAAAAAAATTATAGATAAAATTACTATGAAAAATGGTGATGAAAAAGTAAGAACCATTGCAGTTGCAAATTCAAGGTTAATTACTGAAATAAATATAAAGATATTCATCGACAAGAATGCCAGACCTCTTAAAAAGCTTAAAAATATAAATTTTTTGTTTAAATTTTTGAAAATTGAAAAATACTCTTTTGTAAATAGAATTAAAACAAAAAGCGGAATAATACCTGCAATATTTCTAAAAACAGCAAGCTGAATTACCGAATACTCATCTCCCAAAAACTTAATTACAACCATATACATATCTACGCATAGAATTGCTAAGAGCATTGTAACTATTGCTAAATAAGTATTTTTTAAATCTGTTTTTTCGGACGAAATATTCATTTATAATTTTTTAAAATTGTATACTTTATCTACGATATGCAAAGTTTTAAACTTAATGAAACAGATATTCTATCCAATCAAGACTGGACATTTCCTACTAACATAGCTTATGGTCCTGGTAGATTAAAAGAAATAGGAAGAATCTGTAATAATTTAAATATTAAAAATCCGTTAATAGTAACAGATAAAGGAAGTCCAAAATTACCTTTTATCATTAATTTACAAAACTATTTAGCCAGCTCAAATATTAAATCAGATTTATTTTTTGATATATCTCCAAATCCTCGAGAGGATGAAGTTTCAAATGGTGTCAGTAAATTTAAAGATGGTAACCATGACGCTATAATTGCAATCGGTGGAGGTAGTGCAATGGATGGTGGTAAATTAATATGTCTTACAGCAAACAATGACGTACCACTTAGAGATTTTGAGTTTGAATTAACTCCTCCTATAATTAGTAAAGATAATCCTTTTCCAAAAATCATAACCATTCCTACTACCGCAGGCACTGGTGCTGAAACAGAAATTTCAGCTATGGTTACTTATTTAAAAGAAGGCATGAAATTTTGTATGTGGCATCCAGATGTAAGACCTTCCTTAGCATTGTTAGATCCAGAACTAACTATTGGATTGCCAGCAAATTTAACTGCATGGACTGGTGCAGATGCTTTAATCCATGGCATAGAAGGTTATTGTGTTCCTGGTTTTAATCCAATGTGTGATGGTGCTGCTTTAGAAGGTTTATCTTTAATATCAAAATCTTTAGTCACAGCTGTAGAAGATCCCAGCAATATAGTTGCAAGAGGTGGAATGCATGTAGGATCTTGTTTAGCAGGAATTTCTTTTTTAAAAGGTTTAGGATTAGTACATGCTATAGCTCATATGGTTGGAGCCGAATATAATACTCATCACGGGCTAACCAATGCAATAATATTGCCTGTAGTTTTAAAATATAATCTTCCAGGCATGGAAGAAAAAGTTAAAAGAATGTCAGAAGCTATGCAATTTAAAGATCATTCTGTAGATGCATTTATATCAAACATTGAAAACATTCTTGATAGAATTAAAATTCCAAAAAGTTTGAGCGAAATTGGAGTCCCCGAGGATTGTGTTGATAGAATTGCTGAAAAATCAATGAAAGATCAAGCCTATGGACAAAATCCTAGAAAAGCAACTTTAGAAGAAATAAAGGAAATTACTCTAGCATCCATTAAAAAAGCTAGGAAATAGTAAATTCTCATGCTTGAAAATAAATCGGTTAAAGAAATTATTTCTTTAATCAAAACAAAAGAAGCCTCCATAAAAGAAGTTGTCATTTTTTATTTAGAAAGAATAAAAAAATATAACCCATACTTAAATGCTATAGTCTCACTTAAAGAAGAAGAGCAAATTATAAATGAAGCTAAACACAAAGATGAAAAATTTGATGAAAGTAAACCGTTGTTTGGTCTACCTTTGGCATCAAAAGATTTATTAGATGTAGTTGGTTTTCCAACTACTTGTGGCTTTCCTGGATATAAAGATTACTTCCCAAAAAAAAATTCTATAATTGTTGATCGTCAAATAGATGCTGGTGGAATAATGATTGGAAAAACAAATACTGCAGAACTAGGTGTAGGTGCACATACAGCAAACAGACTATTTGGAATAACACCTAATGTATATGGTAATACTCAATCATCAGGAGGATCAAGTGGTGGAGCCGGTGTGGCTGTAGCGGCTGAGTTACTACCCTTTGCGGATGGAACAGATATGATGGGTTCTTGCAGAACTCCTGCAGCATATGCTAATGTCTATGGTTTTAGACCAACACCAGGACTTCTGCCTGACTATCGGACAAATGATAAAAAAAAAAATCTTCCAATTATCTCAACTCCAGGATGTCTTGCAAGAACACCAGATGATATGGCAATTCTTTTAGATGTAATAGCTGGAGAACATAAAGAAGATCCAATTTCTTTTAGTTTACAAAACTCATTTAAAAATACTAATATAAGTGATCAAGAATTTTCTAAAATAAAGATAGGGTGGTTATCTGACATGAATGGTAATTATCAATATGATCCTGATTTAGTTGAAATGTGTAATAAACAATTAAACAGTCTTGAAAAAAATAAAGTTGTAATTGAACACTTAAAACCAAATGTAGATGCTCATAAGTTATGGAATTGCTGGGGAACATTAAGAGCTAAAAGTATTTATGAGGATATTAATGAGGAAATTATTGCAATGAATATTAAAGATGTTAATCAAATGACCCCACAGGCTTTATGGGAATACAATAAGGGTATTAAGCTAACAGAAGACGATGTAAAATTAGCTCTAAATTCAAGAATTGAACTATCAAATGATGTAAATAGTTTATTCGGTAGCTTTGATTTTTTAGCTCTACCATCTCAACAATCATTCCCTTTTGATAAAAATTTAAGACATCCTGAAAAAATTAATGATCAAATAATGGATACTTACCATAGATGGATCGAAATCCATATATTTGCTAGTCTTTTTTACTTACCATCGATTTCATTACCTATTGGGTTTAACAAAGATGGATTTCCAATTGGCATACAAATTATTGCAAAAACAAAAGAAGATTTAAAAGTGATGTCTTTTGCAAAAAAATATGAGGAAATTTTTAATTTTTCAAATCATAAACCAAATCTAAATTAATGGTCAGACATAAACATCACTTTAAAATAGCTTTTGCATTAGCCATAGCTGCCGGATCATGGGGAGTTTATTGGCTTCCTCAAAGAATTTTAGAGGATGGTGGTCTTACTGGAGGTTGGGGAACTATTTCTCAAATGATGATTGGTATTATATTGCTTACACCTTTATCTTTGTGGAGAAAATTTAAAGGTCGAACATCAGGATTAGAAATTCCATTTGTTGGTTTTTTAACTGGTAGTGGATTTATTTGTTACGCTTTAAGTTTTTTATTAACAGACGTCGTTCGTGCATTGATCATGTTTTACATGATACCTATTTGGACAACCATTTTTGAAATATATTTCTTAAAGAAAAGACCTGGCTTAGAGAGGGTTTTAACTCTAAGTTTAGCGCTTGGAGGTTTGTGGGTTGTTTTCAGTCAATCTAATATTATACCATTACCACAAAATGCTGGTGATTGGTTGGCCCTTGTGGGAGGTGTGCTTTTTGGAGCTGGCTTAGTACGTTTGGAAATTACAAAAACAGATGGTGTTTTTCCTGTAATATTCTCATTTTTCGTTTATGGAACAATATTTAATATTTTTGCTGGCTTTATTTTAAAAGATTATCTGGGACCCATGCCGCCCATTGAAGCTTTTACATCAATGTTTACTTTTTTAGTTCTTATTTCAGTATTTTATTTTATTCCAACCGGGGTAGTTATCATGTGGTCACCTTCAGTTTTAGGAGCAGGTCTTTGTGCAATATTATATTTAAGTGAAATAGTTGTTGGAGTTATTTCTGCTGGTATTTTAACAGACGAAACATTTGGTTGGCGAGAAGT
>CACICY010000026.1 GCA_902585265.1 uncultured Pelagibacteraceae bacterium | reverse complement strand
ATTACTAGAGTCTCTTAATAAAACTATGCCTGTTAACTGTAAAGATGCTACTTTTAAAATTCTTGGAATTTCACTAGCGGCAATTAATACAATTTTATCAATTTTAATTGTTATTTTTTCTATTAGAACGTTAGTCTATGAAAAAAACTAATAAAAAAAAATTAGAAGAATTTATAAGAGTAGATCACGCTGGAGAAAGAGGTGCAATTAAAATTTATGAGGGTCAACTGCTTGCTTTAAATACTATTGTAAAAAATGATGATTTGAAACAAATTATTCGAGAAATGAAGAAGCATGAGGAGGAACACTCAAATTTTTTTGAGGATGAAATAGAAAAAAGAAATATAAAACCAACAAAATTACTACCATTATGGGATTTGCTTGGACTAGGTCTTGGATTTGGTTCAACGATACTTGGAAAAAAAGCAGCGATGTTGTGTACGGCCTCTGTCGAGGAGGTAATAGACGAACATTATAAAAGCCAAATTGACCAAATAGAAGGAGATGAAAAGGATCTTAAAGAAAGAATAATAAAATTTAGACAAGACGAATTAGATCATAAAGATATAGCCTACGAGAAGGGAGCTACAAAAAAAGGTCTTTATTCAATTATGGATAAAGTAATTAAAACTGGTTCTAAGGTTGCTATAAAAATCTCTGAAAAAATTTAGTTACGGTTCAAGTTCGACATCCCAATACAAATAGTCCATCCAACTTTTATGCAAAAAGTTAGGTGGAAAATTCTTTCCATTTTTATGAAGATCTTCTGTGGTAGGTTGAAAAGGCCATTGATTTAATGTCATACCTGAGTTCTTTATTAATCTTCCTCCTTTTTTAACATTACAGGACGAGCAAGCTGTTACAACATTATCCCAATTAGTTTTTCCACCTTTTGATCTTGGCAGTAAGTGGTCAAACGTTAATTCGTTTTTGCTCCCGCAATATTGACAACTAAACTTATCCCTTAAAAATACATTAAACCTTGTGAAGTTAGGGTTTGATTGGGGTCTTATGTATGATTTAAGAGCAATCACACTTGGGAGTTTCATGCTTAACGAAGGACTTCTGATTTGTCTATCATAATAACTAACGATAGAAACCCTATCTAAGAAAACAGATTTAATTGAATCTTGCCAGCTCCACAATGAAAGTGGATAATAACTTAAAGGTCTATAATCTGCGTTTAAAACTAATGCAGGACATTTTTCTAACGAAATACTTTGATCTGAAAGCTCAATCATAATTAAAACATACATTAAATATATTTTTAATCAACTTTACTAATTATATATTAAGGATTTATTAATTAATTATATTTTTTTTAATAAAGTTTAATGCCGCACTTGATGCTTCCATAGGTATATGGTGATCACAGTTTTTTATCATTAAAGTTTCAATTTTAATTTTATTTCTGATAAAAAAATCTTCAGCTTCAAGTAAATTGCTTGGGGGGACGATTGGATCATTTTCACCATGTATCATTAAAATATTAGTTTTATTTTTTATTCTTGAAGATAAGTCTTTAATATTTATGATTCTTCCAGAAAAACCTACAATACAACTAAATTCTTTTTCTGATGTTAGACCAACATTTAATGACATCATGCATCCTTGACTAAAACCAGAAACACAAATTTGTGAATATTCTAAATTAAAATAATTACTTACTTCTGAAATATAACCGTTTAAAACATTTTCTGCCTTTTTTGATTCTTGAAGAGTATATTCTGGATCTTCATTATTTAAATCAAACCATTGAAAACCAGTTGGATTTATGCTGCACACCTCATGTGCATCAGGACATAAAAAAACTGTATTTTTTAAAAATCTTTTCCAGTTTAAAGTTAACATGCTTATATCTTTACCGTCGCCTCCATATCCATGGAGTAAAATTATTGCACTTTTTATCTGCTCATTATTTTCTGGTTTTATTATTGTTGTATTTAACGAAAATTTCATAAAATTTTCAGTAACCAATTTAGTAAAGATTGATCATTAAAGTCAATATACCCAACAATTCTTCCAACTTCAAAACCATTTCGGTCTATTAAAATTGTTGTGGGTAATCCTCTTAGTTTAAACAATTGTGAAAACTCTGGTCCAGATCCTGTAAATATATCTAAATTTTTAATTTTGATTTCATCAAAAAATTTTTTTGATTTTTTATAACTTTCGCCACCAATATTAATTGGAATAATATTAATATTTTTGAATTCATTTAAAGTTTTAAGTTTATCCAAAGATGGCATCTCTTTTTTACAAGGAGCACACCAAGTGGCCCAAAAATTTATTATTAACGGGTATGATTTATAATCATTTAAACTTACTTTTTGGCCATCAGATTTAATAAATTCTATATTTTCAATTTTTTTCTTGTCTTTATGTACTATTAGATTCTTAATTTCTGGACGCTCTATTGAATATGAGACGCTAGATGATATTAAGTAAAATATTATTATAAGATAATTAAAAAAAATGATTTTCATAAAATCTGTAACAATTAAATATCATGGGTAAAAATAAAAACAATCAACCAATTTGGAACACTAGAATTAAAAAGGAGTCAAAAAATCTTTTTAAAAAGGTTGGTGGATCAATAGAAATTGATAAAAGATTATTCAGAGAAGATATTGAAGCTTCAATTGTACATGTTGAGATGCTGTTTAGACAAAAAATTATAAATTTTAAAATTAAGAATAAAATAGTGTGGGGTTTGAATAGAATTAAGAACGAAATTATAAAAAAAAAATTTATTTTTGATGACAAGCTTGAGGATATTCATATGAATATAGAACACAGACTCTTTGAACTAATTGGAGAAGACGCAGGGTATATTCACACTGCAAGATCAAGAAATGATCAGGTTGTCACAGATTTTAAAATTTGGTTAAGAAATGCTAATAAAGAAATTGTTAAAAACATTGACGCAACAATTAAAAATATTTTAAAAAAAGCAGAAAAAAATGTTGAGACAGTTATGCCTGGTTTCACACACCTTAAAAATGCACAACCAGTTTCTTTTGCTCATTACTTAATGGCTTACTTAGAAATGTTTAATAGGGATAAAAATAGATTTCAAAATAATTTAGAGAGTCTTAATGAAAATCCACTTGGTGTAGCTGCTTTAACAGGTACTTCTTTTAAAATTGATAGATTTTATACTTCAAAAAAATTAGGTTTCGACAGACCGACTAAAAACTCAATTGATACTGTTTCTGATAGAGATTTTGTAATTGATTTTCTATATTCTTGCTCTGCATGTGCTGTTCATATCTCTAGGATTGCAGAGGAGTTTATAATCTGGAATTCAGATGCTTTTAAACTTATTAATTTGAATGATAAAATTGTAACTGGATCATCCATTATGCCTCAAAAAAAAAATCCTGATCCACTAGAGTACTTGAGAGGTAAAACAGGTTTCATATTTGGAAATCTATTTTCTATGCTTACAATATTAAAAGGATTGCCCCTTTCTTATTTTAAAGATTTACAAGATGATAAAGAAATTGTTTTTAAATCGTTTGATCAATTAAAAAATTCTTTGATTATTTTAAATGATGTTCTTAAAAATTTTTCACCAGATAAGAAAAGAATGATCAAACTTGCAGAAAGTGGCTACATTACAGCAACTGATTTAGCAGATTATATGGTTAGAGAATTAAATTATCCATTTAGAAAAGCCTATTTACAAACGGCTAAAATCATAAATTTTGCCGAAAAAAGTAAAAAAAAATTGTCAGAACTGACTATAAAAGAGATAAATAAAATTGAAAAAGGTTTAACCGCCGATGTTCTGAAAGTATTTGAACTAAAAAAATCTGTTAATTCTAAAGTTTCTTATGGTGGAACTTCTTTCGACAACATTAAGAAAATGATATTAAATTATAAAAAGAAATAACTATGATTAAAAAAATAACTTTAATTACCATGTGTCTAATTTTATTAACTTCATGTGGAAGAAAAAATGAGCCAAAATATGAGGCATCATTAAATAATAATGTTATGAAATTTAATAATTTTAATAACGTATTTAAAATGCCAAAAAAAGATGAAATATATCAATAATATTTTTACAGTTGAAAAATCCAGCCTCACTAAAGTAATTAAAAAATTTGAAACTCCAATTTTTTGCTATTCGCAAAAAAAAATTAATGAAAATATAAGTAACTTTAAAAGAAGTTTTAAATCGTTTTCTCCAATCATATGTTTTTCAACAAAGTCAAACTGTAATCTAGAAATACTTAAACTAATTAAACGAAGTGGATTAGGAGCTGATGTTGTCTCAAAAGGTGAATTAATGATTGCTCTTAAAGCAGGAATAAATTCCAAAAAGATTGTTTTTTCTGGAGTGGGTAAAACTAGGTCAGAATTGATTTATGCGATAGATAAAAATATTTTATTAATTAATTGTGAGTCGAAAAGTGAAATATTAGAACTAGAAAGTATAGCAAAATCTAAGAATAAAAAGGTAAATATTGGAATTAGATTAAATCCAAATACAGACGCAAAAACAATCAAACAAATTTCAACTGGTAAAAAAGAAAATAAATTTGGTGTTAGTGAAAAGACATTTATTGAAGTTTCAAAATATATAAAAAATTCAAAATTTTTAAATCTAAAATGTTTAAGTGTGCATATTGGAAGTCAAATTCTAGATTATAAGCCATACCAGAAAATGCTCAATGTCTTAGATAAATTAATAAAAAAAATTAACTTTAATTTCGAGTATATAGATCTTGGTGGTGGTATGGGTATTGATTATAGCAAAGACAATAAAAAATTTAATTATAAAAAATATAATGAAATTATTAAAAAATTTTTAAAAAAGCATAAATCAAAAATTGTTTTTTGAACCTGGTAGATCAATTATTGGTGATACTGCAATATTAATTTCAAAAATTATTTATATAAAAGAAAATTCTAAAAAAGATTTTATTATTATGGATGCAGCTATGAATGATTTTATGAGACCTGCGTTGTATGGGGCTAGGCATAAAATAATTCCATTAAAAAAAACCAATAAAATGACTAAGAAAAGTTATGATTTTGTAGGTCCGATTTGTGAAACTACAGATAAATTCTTAACGACAAATAAATTTCAAAAATTAAATGAGAAAGATTATATTATTATTTGTGACGTAGGAGCATATGGATCGTCGCTATCTTCAAATTATAACATTAGACCTAAACCTGCTGAAATATTAATTAAAGGTTCAAAAATAATTGTAATTAAAAAAAGACAAAAACTAAAAGATATAATTTAGTTTTTGACAAAAATGATAAGAAAACTTCTATTTTTATTTTTTTTCTTCCAAGGTATATCTTTAATTTCAATAATATTTTTGCCATCATTAATGATGCCAACTAAAATAGTTTTATTCGGTGGAAAAATGATGGGAAGGTGGGCAGCCGTTTGCCTTCGGATTTTTTTGCAAACAAAAATTATTGTTAAGGGTAAGGAAAATATTATTAAAAATGAAAAGTTTTTTATTGCTTGCTCTCATCAATCGATGTTTGAGACTTTTTACCTACAAACAATATTTAATTCACCAATATTTATTTTAAAATATGAATTAATCAAAATTCCTATATTTGGTTGGTATTTAAAAAAAATAGGATCAATTTCAATAAATAGAAATAAAATTAGTAAAGATAATTTAGGTTTAATTGATAAAATAAAAAATTCTGTAAGAAATTCAGAAAGGCCGTTAATTATATTCCCACAGGGAACTAGAGTTTTGCCAGGTGAGACAGTTCCTTTTAAAAAAGGTGTTGGTAGAATTTATGATGAATTAAAAATAAATTGCCAGCCTGTAGCTATAAACTCGGGAAATGTTTGGCCGAAAAATGGAAAATTAACTTCAAAAAAAACAATAATAATATCAATTCTTCCACCTGTAAAACCTGGCATGAGTCCCCAAGACTTTACAAATTATATTGAAAGTAAAATATATAATGAATTAGATATAATGAATTAGCCCTTCATTGGCATTACAACATATATACTATCATAATCAGCTGGGTCTCTAATTAATGCTGGCGAACCTGTATCTTTTAAATAAATCTCAATGTTATCTCCATCAAGTTGGGAAGCAACATCAATTAAATACCTAGAATTAAAGCTTATATCTAACTCGTAATCAAACTTAACGCTTAAACTTTCTTTACCATCGCCGCTATTTGTATTGTTAACCGAAAGATCAAGATTATCTTTTGAGAGATTAAATTTTACACCATCTTTTTTATCCAGTGAAACTGATGCAACCCTATCTACTGAATTTAAAAATGATTTTAAATCAACTTCTAATTTTTTTTGGTTTTCTTTAGGTACTACCTGTACGTAGTTAGGAAATTTTCCATCAATAAGCTTGGATATCAATATACTATTGTTAATTTCAAATTTAATTTTTGATTTAATATTTGATATTTTTACTTCACCTTCATAGTCCTCTAATAATGAACAAAGTTGAAAAATAGTCTTTTTTGGTAATATTATCTGATCAAAGTGGACTTTATTTGGTAGTCTTATCTTTGATATGGACATTCTATGACTATCGGTAGCTGCAGCCGTTAAAAAAATTTTATCTTCAACTTCTGTCTGATGTAAAAAAATTCCACTTAAATAATGTCTTGTTTCATCGTTAGATACTGAAAATTTACATTTATTTAACAACTTTAGTAATTCTTTAGATTTAATTGAAAACTCATTTTCATTAAAATTTTCATCAGTTAATGGAAATTCAGAAGCACTAATACAATTTAAGTTGAATACAGATTTATCAGACTCTAAGTGCAATTTATTTTCGCTAGGATTAGAAAAGTTAATTTTACTTCCAGATGAAAACTTTCTGACGATATCATACATTATTGATGAAGATGAAGTAGTTTTACCCTCCTCTAATATTTCGACATTTGGAATTTGATGAATAAAAATTAAATCAAGATCGGTCGCTGTTATTGTTAATTTTCCATTACTTACATCCAATAATACATTTGAAAGTATCGGCAACGTGCTTCTCTTTTCAATTACTCCTTGACAATAATTTAAAGATTTTTGAAGGTCTTGTTGATTTAAACTAAACTTCATTTTCTTTATTATACAAAATCTTATTTTTTAAACTATCAATATTAATATTTAACTCACTATCCTCTTTTCTTAATCTCTCTATAGTTTTAACTGAGTGAATTACAGTTGTGTGGTCTCTATTGGAAAAAGATCTACCTATTTCTGGTAGTGATTTAGATGTTAACATCTTTGCTAAATAAATTGCAGTCTGTCTTGGTCTTACAAGATATCTTGATCTTCTTGGTGAAAGCATTTCATTTTTACTAATTTTATAAAATTTGCAGACTATTGTCTGAATTGTGTCAATGTCTACTTTATTTTCGGTAAGATTTAGTAAATCTTTTAAAACTATTTTAACCTCTGACAAATTTGGAACTTTATTGTAAATCCTTGTGAATGAAACAATTCTATTTAGTGCTCCAACTAATTCTCGAATACTGGTTTTAATTTCAGTACTTAAAAATTTTTGAATTTCCTCAGAAATCACTATTTGGTTTGAATAAGATAATTTTAATTCATCAGTTTTGGATTTAATAATTTTATATCTAAGTTCATAATCAGGGTTTTGAATATCCACAACTAAACCGCCTGAAAATCTAGATTTTATTCTTTCTTGAATCCTAGTTAGTTTATTAGGTGGTCGGTCTGCTGAAATTATTATTTGTGAATTTTTATCTAATAATGCGTTGAAGGTATGAAAAAATTCTTCTTGCATAGCTTCTTTACCATTCATGAACTGGATATCATCAATTAATAAAATATCTGTATTTCTAAAGTACTCTTTAAACTTTACCATTTCATTTGATTTGATAGACTTTACGAATTGATACATAAATCTTTCTGCTGATATAAACATAACTTTATTCTTTTCTTTCAATTCTAGACCAATTGCGTTTAGTAAGTGTGTTTTACCCATTCCTACACCACCATATAAATATAAAGGATTATAGTGAGCTATATCTTTAGAAACTTTTTTTGATGCTTCAAATGCTAATTTGTTACTTCCTCCAGTTATAAAATTTTCAAAGTTTTTATTTGGATCTATTCTATTATATTGAAGATAAGAGTCTTTTATAAACGATACATTATCATTATTAGTTTTAAAAGAATTTTGAGATAAAGTATTTGTCTCACTAATTTCAGTTTCGTTATTGTTTTTTATTATGAATTCAATTCTTGCCAAGTCTTTTTTGTATTCTTTAATTGTTTGCAATATTTGGTCTAAATATCTTGATACTATCCAATCTCTTATAAATCTTGTTGAGACTGAAAATAAAATATAGTTATGAAATTCTTCAACTAATTCGATTTTTTTTATCCAACTTTCAAAAATATCGTTTCCAAGTTTGTCTCGTAAGTCTTTTTTAATACTTTGCCAATCAATTTTCTTTTCGAGTGCTTTACTGTTTTGTAAATTATTTTTCATGAGGGAATTCCACTTAAGACTTATGAAAAATTATTGCAATAAGTTTATTTGTCAAAACAAAAAAAAATAAAATTTATGATTGAATAAATTTCTGATTGCATTTTTTTAAAATTAATATTGCAACCTAATGGGGTATGAAATTAAAAATTTTAAATTTTACTAAATCTATATCTTGTAATTTTTTAAATTAATCTTTTAGATGTAGTAATTAATAAGGTAATTGTACGTTTAAGTTGTATACAAAAAAAATTTACTTATTAGAGGTTGTTACAAAGAATTAATTTTTTTTGTAATTCTCGACACATTCCTTGAGGCGTTTTGTCTTTTAATAATTCCTGTTTTTGCAATTGACATCAACTCTGAATTTAGCTTTGGTAAAAATGCTAAAGCTTCTTTTTTATCCTTTTTTTCAATTATAGCGTTCATTTTTTTCAACGCACCTCTATAACGACTCTTTCTAGATCTGTTAACAGCTGTTTGTCTTTTAATTTTTCTAGTACGTTTAATTGCTGATTTTGTATTCGCCATAAGCGTGAGTGTATATCTTCAGATAATGATTGGGTCAATACAATAATTATTTATTTTTGACATAAATTACAAAAAAAACTAGACCTATTTGAAATAAATTTTTTATGTATTGTTCCATTGCAACTATATTTTAAACATTTTTTATTTTCTCTTTGATAAACATTAAAATTTTTTTGAAAAGAACCTTGATTTCCACTTGTATTCATAAAATCCCTTATACTCGATCCTCCTTTCTCGATCGCTTTTCTCAAAACTATTTTTGAAA
>CACICY010000025.1 GCA_902585265.1 uncultured Pelagibacteraceae bacterium | reverse complement strand
TAATGCAGAAAAAAAATTATTTTTTATAGTTAACTGTTTTTTAGATGAAAAAATCAAAAATTATCAAGCTAAGTATGACCAAATCCAAAAAGAAATAGAAGAAATGATTTTTTTGGCAAACTATAGTAACAAAACAAATCAGTCAAAAACCATGATTTCTAAACCAAAAGTTAAATCAAATATCTCAAAAAAGAAATTCCTTAATAATGTTACAAAAGCTAAAAATTACATTAAAATAGGAGATATTTTTCAAGTTGTTCTAAGTCAAAGGTTCGAAACTGATCTTAATAAAGAACCGATAGATATTTATAAAAAATTACGAATTACTAACCCTTCACCTTTCATGTATTTTTTTAACTTTGAAGATTTCCAAATTATAGGCGCAAGTCCTGAGATACTTGTGAGACTTAGAGATAATAAGATAACTATTAGACCTATAGCAGGCACAAGACCTAGAGGTAAAAATAAAAAAGAAGATAAATTTTATGAAATGGATCTCTTAAAAGATAAAAAAGAGCTTTCTGAACACTTAATGCTCCTTGACCTTGGAAGAAATGATACTGGAAAAGTTTCTAAAATTAATTCTGTTAAAGTAACCGAAAGTTTTAAAATAGAGAGATATTCACATGTAATGCACATAGTCTCAAATGTTGAGGGTGTATTTAATAAAAAATTCGGTAAATTTGATACATTATTAGCTGGTTTTCCTGCTGGAACAGTATCAGGTGCACCTAAAATAAGAGCCATGGAAATTATAGATGAATTAGAAACGACTAGAAGAAAAGTTTATGCTGGTGGTATTGGTTATTTTTCTGCAAATGGTGATTTTGATACTTGCATTGCGCTTAGAACGGCAATTTCAAAAAATAAAAAATTTTACGTACAGTCAGGCGCAGGAATTGTTGCTGATAGCAAACCTATTAATGAATATAATGAAACAGTTAATAAAGCAAAAGCTTTAATTAAGGCATTAGAATAAATAAGATGAAAATAATTTTAATTGATAATTATGATAGTTTTACATTCAATTTATATCACTATCTTTCGTCCTTTTCTAAAGTAGATGTTTTAAGAAATGATAAAGTAGATCATCATTATATTTTAAAAAAAGGGTATAATAAAATTGTAATATCCCCAGGTCCAGGAAATCCTAATCAATCTGGAAATTGCTTAAATATAGTAAAAAATTTGTATAAAAAAATGCCAATACTTGGTGTTTGTTTAGGTCATCAAATTATTGGTCAAATATTTGGTTCAAAAATAATTCAAGCTAAAGAACTTGTGCATGGAAAGACAAGTATTATTATAAATAAGAAAATTGGTATTTTAAATAACTTACCAAAAAATTTCTCAGCTACTAGATATCATAGTTTAGTAATTGATAGAGAATCTTTATCCAAAGATTTAAAAATTACATCTAGTACATCCGATGGGACAATTATGGGTGTTATGCATAAAAAATACAAAATTCATGGAGTTCAATTTCATCCTGAAAGCATCAAAACAAAATATGGTTTAAAAATTTTAGAGAATTTTGTAAAGGAGTAAAAATGGATCAATTTTTAGAAAAGCTCAGAAAAAAAAATAATTTAAATTTTAATGAAAGTAAAAATGCATTTGAGATTTTAATGAATGGTGAAGCCAGTGATCAACAAATTTATGATTTTTTAACTTTATTGTCAGATAAAGGTGAGGTTTCAGATGAAATAGCTGGAGGTGTATACATATTGAGAGATAAGTCAAAAAGAGTAAAAACTGAAAATTGCATTGATACTTGTGGTACTGGTGGAGATGGAAAAGATACTCTAAATATTTCAACAGCATCAGCACTGTTGTTAGCAAGCATGGGTGTAAAGGTTGCAAAACATGGAAATAAAGCAGTTTCCTCAAAATGTGGGTCTGCTGACGTTCTTGAAGCCTTAAATATAAATATCAACTTAGAGCCAAATCAAATCGAAGAGCAAATTAAAAATAACAATTTTGGCTTCATGTTCGCTCCAAATTATCACTCAGCAATGAAATATGTTGGTCCAACAAGAAAAAAAATAGGAAAAAGAACTATTTTTAATATGATAGGTCCATTAAGCAGCCCAGCTCTTGTGGAAAGGCAGATAATTGGTGTTTTTGATAATAAGCTTCTAAAAGTTTTTGCAAATGCACTAAAAAATCTAAATTTAAAATTTGCATGGATTGTAAATAGTGAAGATGGTCTTGATGAAATATCACCTTACGCTAAAACTAATGTTGTGCAACTGAAAAATAATGAAATATCTGAGTTTATAATTGATCCAAATGAGTTAAATGTTAATGCTGATAAATTTGAAAATTTAGTAGGAGATGATGCTAAATTTAATTCTGATAAAATTTTAAATATTTTTCAAGGGGAAGATAATGATTTTTCAAAAGCAGTATGTCTAAATGCTGCAGCAGGATTAATAGTTTCTGAAAAATATGATGATTTTAAAATTGCTTATAATTATACCAGAGGATTTATTAAATCTGGAGCTGCATTCAAATATGTAAAAAATATACAGAATGTCTGAAAATATTCTTCAAAAAATAATTGATCAAAAAAAGATTAAAATTGAAAAATTAAAACGTGAAATTGATATTAAGAGCTTGATAGAATCAATTAATGAAAAAGATATTTTTTTTGATTTTAAGAAAAAAATACAAACCAATAACTCAGAAAATAAGATATCCGTAATTGCTGAAATAAAAAAAGCCAGTCCATCTGCAGGTATTTTGATAGACGATTACGACCCAGTAAAAATCGCAAATATATATAACTCTAAGAACGTTACTTGTTTGTCTGTATTAACTGAGGAAGACTTTTTTTTAGGAAATTTATCTCATATTTTTGAAATTAAAAAAAAAATTGAACTACCTATTCTTTGTAAAGATTTTTTTGTTGATAAATTTCAAGTACCTTTGGCAAAAAGTTATGGTGCTGATGCAGTCCTGATTATATTAGCCGGTATTTCTGAAAAAACTGCTGATGAAATTTACGAGGAAGCTTTAAAACATAATATGAGTGTAATTGTTGAAGTTCATACTGTTGAGGAGGCAGAAAAATCAGCAAAATATCCTGATGCTTTAATTGGAATAAATAACCGAAACCTAAAAACTCTTAAAACTGAGATAAATACAACTTATGATATATATAATGTTGTATCAAACCACTCTTCACCTCTAATTTCTGAAAGTGGTCTAAAAACAAAAGATGAATTGCTTGACATAAAAAACAGGACCTCTATCAGCTGTTTTTTAATTGGTGAATCACTTTTAAAAGATTTGAAAAATAATAATATTTTTTCTCTTTTATAAAAATTTTCCTCAATTTTTATAGCTTTTTAGCTGTTGTATAAATTAAGGAACTTTTATAGAACATCAATGTACTTAATTTGTTCTATGTTAACTAAAAAACAAAAAAACCTACTTCTCTTTATCAACAAAAAGTTGAGATCTACAGGTGTGTCCCCTTCATATGAGGAAATGAAGGAATCATTAAGTTTAAAATCAAAATCTGGAATTCACAGACTTATTAGTGCATTAGAGGAAAGAGGCTTTATTAAAAGATTAGCCCACAAGGCTAGAGCATTAGAAGTAATCAAGTTACCTGAAACAGCATCTGCAAACGATATTTATAATAGTTTTTCTCCAAGCGTTATTAAGGGAGGATTAGATGAGGAAAATTTAAATAATTCTAATGATACAGAAATACCTGTGCTAGGAAAAATCGCTGCAGGAACTCCAGTTGAAGCTATACAGAATGAAGTTTCAAGAATTCCACTACCAGCAAACATTGAAAAAGATGGAGAATTTTTTGGTTTAAAGGTTCAAGGAGATTCTATGATTGAAGCTGGAATTAATGATGGTGATACTGTTATTGTTAAAAAAGCAGATACTGCAGATAATGGAAAAATAGTAGTAGCTTTAATTGATGATCATGAGGCTATGTTGAAAAGAATTAGAAGAAAAGGTAAAACCGTTGCATTAGAAAGTGCAAATAGAAACTACGAAACAAAAATTTTTGGCCCAGATAGAGTGAAAGTTCAAGGAATTCTTGTATCTTTATATAGAAACTTTCAATAAAATAGTTTAAATAAATTCAATGAAAAAAGTAGCAACTAGATTTGCTCCTTCTCCTACCGGTCCTCTTCACATTGGCGGGGTAAGAACAGCTTTATTTAATTGGTTATATTCAAAAAATAAATCAGGTAAATTTTATTTAAGGATAGAAGATACTGATAAAGAAAGGTCTAAAGAAGAACATAAGACTCAAATAATTAACTCTTTAAAATGGATGGGAATTGAACATGATGGTGAAGAGTATATCCAATCAAAAATGATTGGTGAACACGTAAATATAGCTAAAAGGTTATTAGCAAATGGAAATGCATATAAATGTTATTGTAGTACAGAGGAAATAGAAGAACAAAAGAAAAGAGCTAAACAAAAAAAAATTCCTTATGTGTATAATCGAAAATGGCGAGATATTGCTGAAGATCAAGCCCCAAAGGATATAAAACCAGTTATAAGATTTAAAAGTAAAATAGAGGGTACTTCTACGCTAAAAGACTTAGTTCAAGGAGACGTAGAGATTGAAAATAATACGATTGAGGATTTTGTTATTTTAAGAAACGACGAAACACCGACATATAATTTATCTGCATCAGTTGATGATCATAATATGGAAATGACTCATATTATTAGAGGAGATGATCATAAAATTAATACTTTTAAACAAATACAGATATATGAGGCGCTAGGATGGGAAATTCCACAATTTGCTCATATACCTCTTATTCATACAATAGATGGCAAGAAGCTATCAAAAAGAGACAATGCCTCAACATTAGAAGATTACTCAAAAATTGGAATTCTACCTGAGTCACTTAGAAATTACCTTCTAAGGTTAGGATGGTCCTATAAAGATAAGGAAATTTTTAATTTAGATGAAAGTATAAAACTTTTTAACCTAGAGGGTATAGGTAAATCACCTTCAAAACTTGATATGAGTAGAATTCTTTCTATGAATGAATATTACATTAAAAATAGCGAAGAAGATATTTTGTTCAATAGGTTAAAAGAATATTGTGAGATTTATAAAAATAAAATTAAAGAGGGAAAAGAAAATACAATAAAAAACTCTTTAACATTTTTAAAAAATAAAGCAAAAACACTTGAAGATATATTCGATAATTCTAAATATATATTAAATGACAAAGTTATTTTTAATGAAAATGATAAAAAACTAATAAACGATGAAGCAAAAAAAATAATACATTTATTTAAAGAAGAGATTTCAGAATTAGAAGTCTTTGATAGAGAAAATTTAGAACAAATCGTTAATGGTTTAATAAAATCAAATAATACAAATTTTAAGGGTGTTGGGCAGCCATTAAGAATAATGTTAACTGGATCTAAATTTGGTCCAGGAATATATGATATAATATTATCTCTTGAAAAAAATGAGGTAATAAAAAGATTAGGAAATATATGATAAGATAATTTTTGATGCTTCTTCAGATGAAGAGCTAGGAGAAGTTAAAGTTTCAAGAGTTTTTTGTATTTCCTTTTTTTGTTTTGCTATTAAATCTGGTTTATTTAGAAAATAGTAAACACTTTTAAATATTTCATCAGGGTTACATTCAAATTGTATCAACTCTGGAATAATTTCTCTATTATTGATAATATTTATCATATTAACAAATTTTATTTTTAGTAAAAATTTCGCTAAATAAAAATTAATAAAATTCATCTTATAAATAATTATTGACGGAACATTCATTTTACATACTTCTAGCGAAACAGTTCCAGATTTTACTACGGCGAAAGTTGATTTTTTTAAAACTGCAGTTTTAATTTTATCATCATTTATGATTTCTAGATTTTGAATAGATTCATTTAAAACATAACTTGATATAAGCTCTTTATTTTTATCAGTTGCATGGAATATGAAATTATAATTAGAATCCTTGATATTCATTTTTTTAATAAAATTAATTAAAATTGGCATATGATGGTTAATCTCTGAATTTCTACTACCAGGAAAAATTGATATAATATTTTTTTTGTCTAAAAATTGATTTATTTGAATATTTTCATTAATTTTTTTATCCAATAAAGGGTGACCCACAAATGTACTAGTTAGTTTTTCTTTATCAAAATATTCTTTTTCAAACTTAAAAAGTAATAAAATATGGTCTAAAAATTCCTTCATTTTCTTAACTCTACCTTCTCTCCATGCCCAAACCTTAGGAGCAATAAAATGAATTATTTTTATTTTCGGATTTTTTTCTTTTACTAGTTTTGCTACTCTTAATGTAAAATCTGGACTATCAACACTGAATAAAATATCTGGGTTAAATTTCAAAACTTCATTAACAGTGTCTTTTATTTTACGTTTTATTTTAAAAAAATTTAATAATATATCGGTAAAAGCTATAAAAGTTATCTCCTTTTGGTCATAGATTGACTTTATACCTAATTTTTCTAAGTTTGTTCCACCAACACTTAAAAATTCTAAATCATCTCTTTTAATTTTTATTTGTGATATTACCTCTGATGCCAGTTTGTCTCCCGAAGGTTCACCTGTTAGAATAAAAATTTTTTTCATATTGCAATGAGGAATAGTTTATTTTGATTTGCATATTTTATAGAGAGTTCCTTATTCAACAAAATATTTTGATTTCCTTTAACCACAATTCCTTTGATTCCAACTTTATTACAATCTTTAAATGTATCAATTCCTATTGTGGGTAAGTCTACCCTTAGATCTTGTTTAACTTTAGGTATTTTTATTAAAATCCCCTTTTTAATTTTAGATTTTGGGATAGATTTTATCATTTCTTTTGTGCCTTTTCTTGTTTCTCGAGCAATTACCTTATTGTCTCTTATAATTACTGCTTGTGTATGGTCGTATGAATTAATTTTTTTCAAAGTATTAACTCCTTTATATATTTCCTTTTTTTCCAAGAAATTTGGTTTGATTTTTGTATAAATTCCTTTCTTTAATGTTAATTCTGGGTTGAATGTATTTAATTTTATAACTTTAATTTTATTTTCAGACAAAATTTTAATCAAAACTTTTAATATTGCTGCATCACCTAATTTAGATGCTTTAACTATTCTTGGAATGTAAAATAATCCTTTTAAATCTAATTTAAGTTTTGATATCTTGGGTTTTATTATGTTGCCAGCAAATATAACTTTCTTACATTTTTTTAACTGAATAATCCTTAATATTTCACCGAATTTACCAATATTTATGAAAAAACTATTCTTTTTTTTTTTAAATTTATTATTTTTTGTTAAATCTATAATAAAATAATTTAATTTTTTGCTTTCAATTTTTTTGAGTATTTGAATTGGTAAATCTTTTTCTCCTAAAAAAAGTCCTATCATTATAAATTGGGTGGGAGTGATATTGGCCTTTTTTTATCTGAATTAATAAAATTAACTATAATTTTTATAAATTCATTGTTTTTAAGATCTGAGTTGAGCATTTCAATATTATCTCTAAAACTTGCAGTTTTAAATATATTCTTATAAGCCAATTGTATTTTTTTTATATTGTCATTTGAAACTTTTGATCTTCTTAAGCCAATAAGATTTAAGCCCATTAAATTATTTCTATTACCCATTGATAAACCAAATGGAATTACATCACTCAAAACACCAGTCATTCCCCCTATCATCGCAGACTCCCCAATTCTTGAAAATTGATGTATTGCGCAGCTTCCACCAACTATTGCGTTATTTTGAATAATAACGTGTCCACCTACTTGAACATTATTTGCTAAAACAACATTATTTGATATCAAGCAATCGTGTGCTACATGACAATATACCATAAATAAATTACTATTTCCGATTTTAGTTACTCCACCGCCCTGTTCTGTTCCAGGATTTATATTTACATACTCTCTAAACTTATTATCATTACCAATAACTAATGCATTTTTTTCACCTTTATATTTTAAGTCTTGAGGAGGAGTTCCAATTGATGAGAATGGATATATTTGATTATTCATTCCTATTTTTGTATTGCCAACGATATTTACGTGTGAATGTAAAACTGTATTTGATCCTATTTCAACCTCAGGACCTATAATACAATAAGGTCCTATCTCTACATTATCAGAAATTTTTGCTTTTTTATCAACTATTGCTGTTTTATGGATCACAGATAATAAATAACAAATTTAAAATTTAATACTTATCAACTATTACTACTAATTATTACTTTCTGTCGACAATCGTTGCAGACCACTGAGCGTCTGCCATTTTTTTATCACCTACAAAAGCTGTCCCTTTATACTTCCATACTCTTCCGTGTGATCTAATAGCCTCAATATTAAGTTCTAATGTACAATCAGGTATAACTGGATTTCTAAATCTTGCTTTTTCAATTGTCATCAAAAAAACTAACTTATTATCGTATGTAGCTTTATCCAATCCATCTGCAGTCAAAGCAGCAGCTGCCTGACCAAAAGCCTCAACAATCAAAACTCCAGGCATCACTGGTTCTCCTGGAAAATGACCATTTACAAAAAAACTGTCTTTTTTAACGTTAACTATAGCTGTTGCAGAAAAAAGTTTTTTTATATTTTTTAATTCATCTATAAGAAGCATTGGTTCTCTATGAGGTAAAAGTTCTTTAATTTGTTCTTTGTTCAAATTAGTCATTATATTTATTTTCTTTTAAAAAATTTCTAATATTTCTAGCAGGATAACCCATTACTTTTGTATTAGAAGGAATATTTCTGATTACTCCACTGCCTCCTCCTATTAGAACGTTATCGCCTACTTTTATATGTCCTGATACACCCGCTTGACCACCTATCATTACTCTATTACCTATTGATGAACTACCTGCAAACCCAACTTGTCCAGTAATTATGCAGTTTTTTCCAATTTTTACGTTATGTGCTATGTGAACTTGATTATCTAAAAATGTACCATCACCTATTTTTGTATTAGAGAGAGACCCTCTATCGATAGTATTGTTGCATCCTATTTCTACATCACTACCTATTATAACCGATCCAATATGCGGATATCTGATATTCTTTTTTTTACCTGGATAAAACCCAAAACCCTTTTTACCAATAATAGAACCGTCAAGAATATTTGTATTATTTCCAATAACTGTGTTTTTAATTACAACATTTGACCCAATATTGCAGTTATCACCGATTATAACATCATGTTCGATTATTGTGTTGTGACCAATAGAACAGTTTTTTCCAATTTTGACATTTTTTCCCAACAGTACATTATAACCAGATTTTAAATTTTTAAAATTTTTACTATCTAAATGCTTAACATTAGCATCAAATAAATCATCAAGAGAATTAGGATAAAATGTTAATGTAATATTTGCTACAGCTAATAAAACATTATCAACCTCTATAATCATCTTATTTTTTGGAATTATTTTTAAATATTTTTTATTTGTAATAATTAATTTTGATTTTGT
>CACICY010000024.1 GCA_902585265.1 uncultured Pelagibacteraceae bacterium | reverse complement strand
TGAAGTTCCAAAAAAATATTTAGATGAAGCTGAAGAAATATTAAAGGGTAAGAAAAATAGACTAATTACAGTTTCAAGATTTGATAAAAGAAAAAATCATGAAAAAGTAATTATGGCTGTTAGAAATCTAAAAGAAATTTATCCAGAAATTGTCTATACATGTATCGGATACGGTGAGGAAGAGGAAAAATTAAAAAAATTAGTAATTGAACTTAAATTAGAAGAACAAGTAACTTTCTTAAAAGATATTCCTTCAGATTTAAAAAATGCTCTTATTTCTAAGTCAGATATTTTTGTAATGCCTTCAACAATTTATAAAAAGTCAGTTGAAGGTTTTGGTATTGCTTACGTCGAGGCTGCACAGTATGGTATCCCCTCAATCGGTGGTAAAGATGGAGGAGCGTCAGATGCAATAATCCACGAAAAAACTGGCTTGATATGTGATGGAAATAAATTAGAAGATGTATATTCAAGTATAGATAATCTTTTTAAAAACAATAAACATTTAGAATACGGCAAAGAAGCAAAAATTAATGCTGAAAACTTCTTGTGGGATAGAATAATTGAAAATTATAAAAGAATCTTATAGAATAGAATTATGATTGCTAAGTTTAATAATATCTTTTACTTAATTATCTTTCTAGCACATTTTATAGGAATAGCTGCATATTGTTTTCAAACAATTGTTGGAACTAAAAAATTTATGGATAAGTTTGATATAGATCATAGTGCAGCTGTAATGGTTAGATTTGTTGGAGCGTTAATGCTTGGTTGGGTAATAATGGCTATTTATATTATGTTTGTAAGACCAAATGGAGTTGAAGGTACTTGGGCATTTTTTAATTTAATATTTATCATACATGCATGTGTTTTAGGAACAAATTTCTACTCTCTTAAAATTGATAAAACTGGTCTTAATGAAAAAGTTACAAATGAAGGCATTATAGCGCCTACAGTATTTTTAATTATGATGGCTATACTTTGTTACGGTTTATCAGATAAAATTTATATTACTTAAATAAAATTTAAAACTTGTTTCGCAGCTCTTTCACCACTTAGATCTGCTCCATGACATGTTGCAAAAACCCCTGTGGTTGCTTCACCAGCAAAGAATAATTTGTTTGCAACTGGTATTTTTAATTTTTTTCTTAAATGAGATTTTCCCGGTATGGCGCTTGAATATGATCCAAGTGTAAATGGGTTTTTTCCCCATGCTGTTACATGTGCTTTTAAGAAATATTTATCAATTTTAGACCCAAATGCTGATCGAAGCCTATTTAATACAAAATCAATAGAAGCATCTTTACCCTCAGCCTCTAAATGCTGAGCAAATTTTCCTCCTACATCAAAATATGAAATATTAGTCCCGGAAATTTTAAGCGTTGCACAAGAACCAGCAGGAGATCCGTTTATTGTATTTTCAATTCTATTTACAAAATATGTATCATTTTTCACTTTGTATTCTTTATAAAAATCATCTTTTAGTTGAAATGTAATGTGATTGTAAGTTCCTAATCTTATGCCATCAAATGCTTCGTATTTTCCTAGGGGTAGTGCAGGACTAAATTTTATTTTTCCAGCATTTAATACTGCTACTGAAACTGTTACCACGCATGTTTTTGCACTTATAGTTCCTTGATTTGTCTCTATTTGCACACCTTTACCGCCCCATTTAATTTCATTTACCACAGTTTTTAATTTAACTGGTACATTTCTCCTGTAATAGGCAAGCAAAGTTCCATATCCCTCTTTTACATATCCATCTCCCTCGCCTTGATGTGTCCCATTAGTATGACCATCGTTTAAAGTATAATCATCAAAGTCCACAGCTGGCTGACACGGACCAAGCAATTGATGGACAGAATGAAACCATTTATTCTTTTTCCATTTTTCTGGAATTTGGCTCATAAAAGGCTCATCTTTTGATGGAATATCATTTTTTTTCCATTGTTTCTTTTCAACTTTTGAATACAGTGAACCAAGCTTAAAGCCCTTAATTTTCTTTTCTCCATCATAAATCATCAAAGGCTCTTTATCTTTGTAGATATTAAATTTATCTTTATGTTTTTTGCCAAATTCTGCTATTTGGTTTTTACTGTATTGATGTAACCAGTGAGCACCCATATCATATGGAACGCCAAAAATAGAATTATCAGTGTAGCATCTTCCACCTTTTCTACTCATTGCTTCAATACATAGTACAGATTTGCCCGATGCCATTAAATTTGAAGTTGCAGCTAATCCAGAAGCTCCAGCACCAATTACTACAACATCGTAATTATTTTGAGCGAGGGATATTTTAGGTAGACTTAATAATGCTAATGACGATAAAGATGTTTTTAGAAATTTTCTTCTGTTAATCATTTTCTTATTATAGATTTATAAAAATGCCAGACAACTATTAAAATAGTCGTTAAAAGAATACACAACGTAAGTGTTCTGTCCCATAGAAACTCCCATGATCCGTTGCTTAATAGCAAAGATCGTCTTAAATTTTCCTCCATAAGACCTCCTAATACAAAGGCAAGTATTAGAGGTGGCATAGGAAAATCATATAGTCTTAAAAATGTTGCAACAACTGCAATTCCAATCATCAAATAAATATCAAAATTATTGAAAGACATTACATAAATTCCTGTAACTGAAAAAAATAATATTAGTGGAATTAAATAGTTTTTTGGAACAGCAAGAATTCTTGCAATGTATGGAATTAAAGGAAGATTTAAAATTAATAATATAACCATACCTATATACATAGACATAATTATAGACCAAAAAATCTCAGGATTTGTCATATACAACCTTGGTCCTGGCTGAACTCCAAAACCTAATAGTGCACCCAGCATAACAGCAGTAGTTCCACTTCCTGGTATTCCAAGAGTAAGCATGGGAACAAATGAACCAGAACAAGCTGCATTATTTGCGGTTTCTGGAGCAGATAATCCATTTACACTTCCTTTACCAAATTTTTCTTTTTCCTCATCATTAACTACATTTCTTTCCATTCCATAGGCTAAGAAAGAAGCGATTGTTGCTCCAGCACCAGGTAATACACCAATTAAAAAACCTATAATTGATGATCTTGGAATGGTTTTATACATTTTAGTTCTTTCTTCTTTGTTAATTTTAATTGAACCGAGTTCTGTTAATGAAACTTGTTTAGCTGCACTAGTCGGATCATTTCTCTTTAATATTATAGTTAATGCCTCACTCATCGCAAAAGTTGCCATAACAACAAGAACAAAACTAATTCCATCCGTTAAATTCATATTATTAAATGTAAATCTAGTAATATCTGATAAGCTATCTTGGCCAACAGACGCTAACATTAATCCTAGCACTACCATCATCATTGCTTTTAAAAATTGACCTTTTGAGGAAAAAGCTGCGATTGCAGTTAAACCTAAAATCATTAAAGCAAAGTAATCTGGTGATCTAAATGATAAACTTACTTTTGATAAACTTGGAGCCATAAATAATAAATATATTGCTGATAACGTTCCACCAGCAAATGAACTCCAAGCAGCAATTGCTAAAGCTTTTCCCGCTTTACCTTGTTGGGCCATTGGGTAGCCATCAAATGAGGTTGCGACCGTACCTGGAACACCAGGTGCGTTTAAAAGTATTGATGATGTAGAACCTCCAAATACTGCTCCATAATAAACTCCTGCCATTAAAATTAAACCAGTTGCTGGATCAAAACCATAAGTAATTGGTATCATTAAAGCAATTGCTGTCATTGGTCCAAGTCCTGGTAACATTCCAATAATTGTTCCAAAAAAACAACCAACCATTACCATTAAAATATTTTGAAAAGTAAGAGCTGTTGTTAAACCAATTAGTATTCCCTCTATCATCCCATTACTCCAATTGATTGTAAGAATGGATCTCTTAAATAAATATCAAGAACACCATGAAGTAAATACATAAAGGCTGCTACAAAAGGAAAAGACAATAAAAACATTAAGACCCATCTTTTTTCTCCCAAGAAATAATATGATGTAAATAGAAATAATGAAGTTGTTAAAAAATATCCAACTTTTAAAATTGTAGCTCCATAAATTATAGCAATTAAAATAAGTATCCCTGTTTTCTTGTATTCTAAATTTTTATGCTGGACTTTAATTGTATTAGGTTCCGGCAAAATTACTTTTAATCCTGAGAAAAAAAGCCCTGCATATCCTAAATAAATTGGGAATGTTCTTGCATTAAAAGGTGCATTTTCATCGAATGCAAAAACTTGAATTTGATAAGCTGTATATAAATAAAATGCTGAAAATATAAAAAAGAGCAGTGATATAACTTTTGTAGTATTTATATTCACCGCTCTAATTTTTAATAATCTTTTAAGATTATATAACTCCTAATTTCTTCATAAGAGCTGTCATTTCTTCAGTTTGTTTTTCTAAGAAAGAGACAAACTTACCTTCTGGATTATAAATATTAACCCATGCATTTCTTGCTCTAACAGTTTCCCATTCAGAAGTTTTTTGTACATCACCTAACATTTTAGCAATTTTAGATTTATCTGCACTACTCATTCCTGGAGGTCCAAAGAAACCTCTCCAGTTAACAAATTGCACATCATAACCTTGTTCTTTAAGAGTTGGTGCATCTGGAGCATCAGAAACTCTTGAAGGAGCTGTAATACCAATAATTCTTACTTGGTCTCTTGCACCCATAAGCTCACCTAAACCAGTAGAGATAATTTGTGTTTCCCCAGATAAAAGTCCAGCTAAAGCTTTTCCTCCAGCATCATAAGGAATATAAGCAACATCATTTGGATTAGCACCAGCAGCTTGGAAAGCTAAAGCACCAATTAAATGGTCCATACTTCCTCTTACTGATCCACCAGCCATTTTAATAGAGCTTGCATCTTTTTTATATGCATCAACTACATCTTTAAAATTTTTATAAGGTGAATTTTTTGCAACTGCTATAGCACCATAATCTCCAATAACACCAGCTATTGGCACAACATCTTTATAAGATAATGTTCCACTTCCACTTACATAACCTTTGTGTCTTGTAATTGATCTTAATACTAATGGTGTTGATTGAACTAAGACTGTATTTGCAGGCTTATTATTAATCATGTAAGCTAATGCTTTTCCACCACCACCACCTGACATATTTTCAAATGATGCACTTTTTAACATACCAGCTTTTGTTAAAGCTTCTCCAGTGCCTCTAGCAGTTCCATCCCAACCACCACCAGCACCGCCGCCAATTACAAAGTGCAATTTATCAATTGCTATTGAACTAGTTGTTGTTGCTGAAAGTATAAGAATTGCTGAGAATAAAACTGAAATTATTGATTTAATTAGTTTCATTATTTTTTCTCCTATTATAATTATAATTAGTTATTAAACATAAATTAAAATTCAGTGTCAATGAGGATTTATTATTTAAATATTAAACGTGATTCCATTTAAAAAATTATTAAATGAGCTTAACATTAGTTATAAGGCTTTAATCATAGGGGTAATAGGAGGTTATATTGGAACTCTAATTGGTCTTCCTTTGCCTTGGTTGCTAGGTGCTTTAGGTTTAAATCTGTGTATTGCTTTTACTAATTTTAAAATTGAATTCTCAACAAAATTACTTAATCCAGTTTTTCTGATGGTTGGTATTATTTTAGGCGGAACGTTGAATGTATCTTTATTATATAAAATTCATTTATGGATATTCTCATCTCTGGCTATGGTTGTTTGTACTGTAGTCAGCACTATTTTAGCAGGATACTATTTTGTTAAAGTTTGTAAATTTGATAAGTTTATTGCAACACTTGCCGCACTACCTGGGGCATTTGTCCCAATAGCTGCAGCACTTTTAGAGTATGGAAAAAAAGAAAATCATAAACAAGTTTTAATTCCTCAGGCTACGAGAGTTATATTTATTGTAAGTTTTGTACCTATATTATTTATTAGCAAGTTAGGATTTTCTGAAATTGCAGGATATAATTATGAAAATATTTACGATCTAAGATATTTTTTAGAAATTATTTTTTTAATAGTTATTTGTTATTTATTTTCTAAATTGCTCAAAAAATTTAATATCCCTTCACCTATACTTGTTGGTGCAATGGCCTTATCTGGCTTATTTTATACTTTTGAGATTGTTAACTCTAGATTCCCAGATACAGTAATAAATATAGCTTTCATTTTTTTGGGTACTGCTCTTGGAAGTAGACTAAATGGATTAAAGCTAAAAGAATTATTCTTTTATATCTTTCACGGTTTAATTGTTTGTTCTATTTTAGTTATTGTTGCGATGATTACAGCTTACTTTCTTCAGTATTTAGGATTTGATTTTATTCCAACTTTTTTAAGTTTTGCTCCGGGAGGAATTCATGAAATGGTTGTGATTAGCGTTGCCTATAATATTGATCCTATTTTTGTAAGTTATCATCATTTTTTAAGAATATTAATAATTGTAGCTTTTTTACCATTTTTGCTTAAAAAATTTGGGAACAATTCTATTAAAAATACAAAGTTCAAATAAAATCAAATATTAACTTTGTACTGCTGAAAAGAATTAAACCATAGATAATGTTATAAAATAAATTTTCCTCTATAATTTTAAGCAATTGATAACCAATAAATATTCCAATTAAAGCCAATGGAAAAAGTGAGACAGATTGAAATAAGGTATCAAAATTCATCATTGATAGATAAATATACAAAGGTAGCTTTATTAAGTTAACACAACTAAAAAAGATAATTCTCGTTCCTACATATATTTCTTTTTTTAACCTTAATGGGAGTAAATAAAGACTTGTGGGTGTTCCACCAGCATGCACACAAAAACTAGAAAATCCTGCAATAGATGAACAAATTGCGCCCTTCAAAAAGTTTTGCTTGGCTGGAACTGTTTTTTCTTTTTTAAACAAAAAGTAGTGACCAGCAAAAATAAATCCCATAATTCCAACTATTAATTTAAGTAAATCCTCGGAAAAATGATTGAATGTTAAGGAACCAATTACAATCCCTATTGCCGCAAACGGTACAATTACTTTCAATATACTAAAATTAAACTCTCTTCTAAATCTGTAAACAGCAATCATGTCTGAAAAAATTAAAATAGGTAGAATAATTGCTAATGCCTGCTGTAATGGCATTACAACTGTCATCAATGGGACTGATATTAATGATATAGAACCACCTAAACCTGATTTTGCAATACCATACAAAATAATTGCTGGAACTACACTTATGAAAAAAAGGAAATTAATTTCCATTAATTTAAAGATTTTATAAAATATTCAAATACTTTTTCGGGAGATAATTTATTTAAATCTGTTACTTGAATTGCTTTAAAATTTTCTCTCTCTATACTTACTTTGTAAGCAGTAGTATGAGAGCCGAATAAAGCTAAACCAGTAGAATCCAAATGTGCTGCTATATGTGCAGGTCCAGTGTCATTTGCTACTACAAAAGAACTATCTTTTATTAATGTAGCAAGCTCAGAAATATCTAGAGATCTATTTTCTTTTAAAATTGAAATCGCATTAATTTCTTTTGTCATATTAATTTCATCAGGACCTGGAGCTACTATAATTTTATATTCATCTTTAAATTTATTCTTAATTAAATCTATAAGTTTATTATAATTAGGCCATTTTTTAATCTGTAAATGCGGAGAGCAAAAAGGAAATAAAATTATATATTTATTTAAATCAAATTTTTTTTTTATATTTTCAATATTGGAACAAGCCCACTTAAAATCAGGAAACATAGTGTTTTTAGTATTAACTCCAGATGTTTCTAATTGATGTTTAAATCTTTCTAAAACGGGATTTTTATCAAATTCGTCCTTGGATTTATCTTTTGGCAACGTGGTTTCAGAAGACGACCAAACAAGATTACTAGCGTTTGGGAACAATATTTTCTTATAGAAATTTGAACGAGAAGAATTTTGTAAATCAAAAACTTTTATAAATTTATATTTTTTTAATTTGCGCATGAGATTGAATAAATAAATCAGATTAAATCTTGATAATCTCTTATCCAAAATTATGTCCTCTAAATATGGATTTTTTTTGAAAAGATCAATGTAAGGCTTTGATGTTAATAAATAGACTTTATCATCTTTGTGAAAATCAGAAATATCTTGAATTGCACCACTCGCTTGGGCTATATCACCTAAAGATCCATGTTTAATTATAAGAATATTAGACATATTTTTAACAACTTAACACACTATGTTTATATATGAATAAAATTTTAGTTGAAGTATCTGTAGGTGAACTTTTAGATAAAATTTCAATTTTAGAAATCAAAAAAGAAAAAATTAAGGATCTTGAGAAACTTAAATTTATAAATGATGAATATAGTGTACTTAAAGATCAATTAAATAAAAATGTTACATCAGATGAAAAACTAAGTGAATTATTCAATTCATTAAAAGAAATTAATTCAAAACTCTGGGTTATTGAAGATAATAAAAGATTATGTGAAAAAAAATCTGATTTTGGTGAAAAATTTATAAAACTCTCAAGAGATGTGCACTTTTTAAATGATGACAGAGCAAAACTTAAACTAGAAGTGAATAATCATACTGGCTCTAAAATTAAAGAGATTAAAGAATATACAAGCTACTAATTATTAAGTGAGCGATAAATCTTCAATAAAATACATATTGAGTTTATCTATACCAATATTTTTTGCTAACCTTGCAACACCTCTGGTTGGAATTGTTGATACGACATTAATGGGTAATATGAGTAATCAAGGTTATCTCACTGCTACAAGTATAGCATCCAGTTTTTTTTCGTTAGTATTTTGGAGTTTTGGTTTTTTAAGAATGGGAACTGTTGGCCTTGTAAGTCAATCATTTGGAAGAAATGATTATAAAAGTATCTTAAATATAGTTTTTAGAAATCTATTATTTGTGATTTCAATATCAATTTTATTAATACTGTTCCAAAAACAATTATTAAATTTATGTCTAATATTTTTTGATCTATCGCTTGATACAGAAAAAAAATTCAATGATTATTTTAATATAAGAATTTATTCATCTTTTTTTGAATTGACAATTTATATTGTTGTAGGTTTATTTATTGGATTACAAAAGACAAAAATTTCAAGTGTTGCAATTGTTTTATTGTCTATTCTAAATATTTTATTTAGCTCTATTTTAGTATTAAAATTCAATTTAAATATTAAAGGTGTTGCATATGGAACTTTGCTTGCTACAGGAGTAACATCGTTTTTATTTTTATTTTATATTTTCTATTATTTAAGAAAATATGTATCTTTAAACTTTAATATTAAGGAAATTGTAAATACCTCAAAATTAAAAAATTTATTAGAGATAAATTTAAATATATTTTTAAGAACTCTTTTATTAACTTTTTCTTTTTTTTGGTTTACTTATCTAGGTGGGAGAATTGGCGAAGAATTTATTGCAGCTAATACAATTTTATTAAATCTTATATTTTTATCTGCATTTATTTTAGATGCTTATGCCTTTTCAACTGAAGGTATAGTTGGATATTCTATTGGTAAAAAAAATAAAATATTTTTTACAAATGTAGTTAAAAACTCTATTATTTTGAGTTCTTTAACTGGAATTTTGATTTCTCTGTTTTACCTGTTTTTCAAAAATTCATTTAT
>CACICY010000023.1 GCA_902585265.1 uncultured Pelagibacteraceae bacterium | reverse complement strand
ACTATTTTGGCTCTTGCCTCTTCTAATGAAGGTAATGTTGCAACATTTTTAACTCCTGCTACATCCAAAATGTCGGTCCCCATGATTCCCCCTAAGATTTTCAGGTTTTCATTTTCTTTTGAAAATTTGGTAAGAATTTTTGCAGATGTGATTGCATCCTCTGATAAAGCTACTGCCGTTGGGCCTGAAAACAAATCTGACAATTCTTTGCATTTTGTTTTTTCCAAAGCTAGCTTTGTAATTCGATTATTTGTTATCTTGAATTTAATACCATGTTCACGCATTTTTTTTCTTAGGTCATCTAGTTGATTAACAGTTAAACCTTGATAATGAGTAACAATCACTGCTTCAGTTTTATCAAACTGAGTAGACATATCATTTATATACTGTTTTTTTTGTTCTTTGTTCATCATAATTAAAAACTCTTATCTAACTTTAGTTTGTAAGATACGCCCATACTTGATGTTATAAATATTTGTTTAACTAAGTCTCCTTTTACAGTTAAGTTAGATTTTTCTTTTTCCAAAGCTTCAATTACAGCATTGTAATTTTTAATAAGTTTATCGTCATCAAATGATTTTTTTCCAATACTTAACCCTATATTTCCATCTTTATCATTTCTAATTTCTACTTGACCAGCTTTTGACTCATGCACTGCTTTACTGATATCATTAGTTACAGTTCCCAATTTTGGGTTAGGCATCAAACCTTTTGGACCTAAAATTTTCCCTAGTTTAGACAGTTTAATCATCATAGATGGCGTACAAATTAATTTTTCAAAATTTAAATCACCATTTTTAATTTTTTCTACTAAATCATCACCACCAACTAAATCTGCTTTTGCATCTTTTGCTTCTTTAATTTTATCATCCTCACATACTACAGCTACTTTAACAGATTTTCCTGTTCCTCCTGGTAAATTGACCACAGTTCTCAAATTAATTTCATTTTTTTTTTGTTTATTGTTAATTCTAAAACTTAATTCAATCGACTCATCAATTTTTGTAGTACAATTAGATTTAACAGTGTTTAACAAATTTTCAATTTTGTCAGATTGAAGATTTTTTGTATTTTCAGGTAATTTTTTATATCTTTTAGATCTCATTATTCTTTAACCTCGATACCCATAGATCTTGCTGAGCCTGCAATAATTTTTGCTGCTTCATCAATATCATGAGCATTTAAATCCTGCATTTTTTTTTCAGCAATGTCTTTAAGCTGTTTTTGAGATATACTTCCAATAATATTTCTTCCTGGTTCTTTTGATCCACTTTTAAGTTTCATTGCCTCTTTAATAAAATGTGATGCAGGTGGTGATTTTATAACAAAATCAAATTTTTTATCTTTGTAAACTGTAATAATGACTGGCACAGGTTTTCCCGCAAATGATTTAGTCTTCTCATTAAATGCTTTACAAAATTCCATAATATTAATTCCTCTTTGACCAAGAGCAGGTCCAACTGGAGGAGCTGGATTCGCTTGACCACCCATTATTTGTAATTTTACATATCCGCTTATTTCTTTTTTTGCCATTAACTTGCCTTTTCTACTTGATTGTACTCTAAATCAACAGGTGTTGGTCTACCAAATATTGAAACAGAAACTTTTAATCTTAATTTATCTTCATCTATATCTTCTACTAAACCACTGAAAGAAGCAAATGGTCCATCTATAACCTGAACCTTCTCTCCTACATTATATTCCACACCTGATTTCGGCTGTGCAACACCGTCTTTAATTTGACCAAGTATTTTTTCTATTTCTTTATCTGAAACAGGAATCGGAGTTCCCTTTGATCCAAGAAATCCACTAACTTTTTTTAGATTTTTAATCATATGGTAGATATTATTGTCCATTTCACTTTTAATTAAAACATATCCAGGAAAATATTTTTTTTTTCTTTGGATTCTTTTTCCTCTCTTAACTTCAGTTATGTCATGAGTAGGGACAATAATTTCTTCAATCTTTTCAGCTATTTTTGCTTTTTCTGCTTCTTCCTTAATAAGTTGAGCAACTTTATTTTCAAAACTAGAATGTGATTGAACAATATACCAATTTTTCATTACAGACCTACTCTAAGTATAATTTCTAGAAAAAACTTTAACACTTGATCTAGTAGTAAGAAAAACAAGGAAGCTAAAACAGCCATTGCAAATACCATTAATGCACCTTGTAAAGTCTCTTTTGCGGTAGGCCAAGAAATCTTAAATGCTTCTTGTTTAACATCTTGTATAAATTTAAGCGGGTTTTTCATTTTTTCATTTAACTAAAGTGGCAGGAGCGAAGGGAATCGAACCCCCAACCTCCGGTTTTGGAGACCGGCGCTCTACCAATTGAGCTACACTCCTATTGAGTTTACTCTATAATCTTAGTTACTACTCCAGCTCCTACTGTTCTACCACCTTCTCGGATTGCAAAATTAAGTTTTTCATCCATTGCAATTGGTGTGATAAGTTTTACTGTAAATTTAGCATCATCACCTGGCATCACCATTTCTGTTCCAGATGGCAATTCAACTTCACCAGTAACATCTGTTGTTCTAAAGTAAAATTGAGGTCTATACTTAGTAAAGAATGGGGTATGTCTTCCACCTTCTTCTTTTTTCAAAACATAGGCTTGAGCTTCAAATTTAGTGTGTGGTTTGATAGATCCTGGTTTGCAAAGTACCTGGCCTCTTTCTACGTCAGTTCTTTCAACACCCCTTAATAGTGCACCAATATTATCTCCTGCTTCACCTGAGTCTAGAAGTTTTCTAAACATTTCTACACCAGTACAAACTGATTTTTTAGTTTCTCTAATACCTACTATTTCTATTTCTTCTCCAGTTTTAATTACTCCAGATTCTACTCTTCCTGTTACAACAGTTCCTCTACCTGAAATTGAAAAAACATCCTCCACTGGCATTAAGAAATCTTTATCTTTAGGTCTGTCTGGTTGTGGAATGAACTCATCAACAGCTTTCATTAATTCCATAATTGAATTTTTTCCAATTTCATCATCTTTTCCCTCTACTGCAGCTAAAGCAGACCCTTTAACTATTGGAGTTTTATCTCCTGGAAACTTATAAGATGTTAATAAATCTTTAATTTCCTCTTCAACTAAATCTATCATTTCTTTATCATCGACTTGATCTACTTTGTTTAAATATACAACAATTGCAGGAACTCCCACTTGACGAGCAAGAAGAATGTGTTCTCTTGTTTGTGGCATTGGTCCATCTGCTGCATTCACAACTAAAATTGCTCCATCCATTTGTGCAGCACCTGTAATCATATTTTTAACATAGTCAGCGTGACCAGGACAATCTACGTGGGCGTAATGTCTGTTTGCAGTTTCGTATTCTACGTGTGCTGTAGAAATTGTTATACCTCTCTCCTTTTCCTCAGGAGCTTTATCAATTTGGTCATAGGCAGTAAATTGCGCACCACCGGACTCTGCTAATACTTTAGTTATCGCAGCAGTTAATGTTGTTTTACCATGATCGACATGACCAATAGTTCCAATATTACAGTGCGGTTTATTTCTTACAAACTTTTCTTTTGACATTACTTTTTTACCTCTTTTTCTTTTTTTCTTTTTTTTAATTTTTTGGAGCGGGTAAAGGGAATCGAACCCTTACATCCAGCTTGGAAGGCTAGCGTTCTACCATTGAACTACACCCGCATCACCCAAGTATACTCCTAAATTGTTTAAATATTTATTGAATGGTGGAGGGGGAAGGATTCGAACCTTCGAAGACCGAAGTCAACGGGTTTACAGCCCGCCCCATTTGACCGCTTTGGTACCCCTCCCTAATAGCAGGGGAAGCGTCCCCTTGTTCAATAAAGCTTTAAACAACATGCGTTTTATATATTTTTATTGTACAAATGCAATACGTGAATTTCATAAAAAATAGTATAAAAAGCCTGTAAATTCATAAATTATGACTCAAAAATCAACCTTTTTTATTGCAGGGCGCCATGCTGTAATTGAAGCGTTAAAGAACCCTGGTAGAAGAGTAATAAAAATATTCTTAACAGAGGAAAGTAAAAAAAACATTCACAAACAAAACCCTCATAAAAATTTATTAAAAGATATAAAAGTTTTTTTTAAAACTAAAAAGGAATTAGATAAATACTGTAGAAGCGAAGATATATTGCATCAGGGTTATGTTGCTGAAATAGAACATTTAGAAAATCCTGAACTGAAAGAGTTTATTAAAGACAAAAAAAATTTAACATTTGTTTGTTTAGATGAAGTTACAGATCCCAGGAATATTGGTTCATTAATTAGGAGCGCGGCTTCATTTAATATTGATGGACTTATTGTAAAAGAAAGACATTTTCCGAGTGAAAGTAAATTATTGTATAAATCTGCTAGTGGCTGTGTTGAGTACTTAAATATTTTTCAAGTATCGAATATAAATACTACTTTAAAATATTTAAGAGATAAAAATTTTTGGGTTTATGGATTTACGGCTAATAGTGATAAAAATTTTACTGATGTTAGGTGGACTGGAAATAATATTTTACTTTTTGGTTCAGAAGGACACGGTTTAAAGCGACATACAGAAAAATATACAGACTTTTCAGTAAAAATTAATATAAACAAAAATGTTGAAAGTTTAAATATATCCAATAGTGCTGCAATAGTTTTTCATCATATAAATCAACAAAAATAATTTCTTGATAATATATTAAATACTATTAAAAAACCTCTCATGCCCTTGTAGCTCAGTTGGTAGAGCAATTGATTTGTAATCAATAGGTCCGCGGTTCGAATCCGTGCGGGGGCACCAATTTTACTTTAAAGATTTTGATGTGATCTTTTTTTTTGGATCGAAAAAAGGTTTTTCTATAACCTCACATTTAAAGTTCTTATCCTCAATTGAAACTTCAATTTCTAGACCAATTTTGGAATATTCAATATCAACCATAGCTAAAGCAATATTCTTTTTTAAACGTGGTGAGTAAACGGCTGAAGTAACTTTTCCAATAACATTATTATCAGCTATAAGACGCCAAAATGTAGTGTTGGGTCCACTTAACTTTTCACATTTAATCTCTATACCAACTTGTAATCTTTTTACTCCATTAGCTTTAATTCTTTTAAGTGCTTCTTTGCCGATAAAATTTATATCTCCATCTAAGTTAACCAGACGATCTAAACCAAGTTCAAATGGGTTTGTGTGAATATCAGCATCAGCATGGTAAGAAAGCATGCCACCTTCTATCCTTCTAATAGAAGAAGTATGGCCTGGTTTAAGTCCAAACTCTTTTCCAGCAGACATAATTTTTTCATATAAATCATTTCCTTTTAATCCATCTCTTAGAAATAATTCATAACCAAATTCACTTGACCAGCCGGTTCTTGATACAATTAATGGTATTCCATCTAAATCTAATTCTCTAAACCAATAATATTTTAAATCTTTTATACTTTCTCCAAATAATTTAATCATGATTTCAGCAGACTTTGGTCCTTGTAATTGTAATGGCGAAACATCTGGCTCAGTTATTTTCACATCTAATTCTGAGTTAATAGCTACACCCTGAGCCCATAATAAAATATCACTGTCACCTAAAGATAACCAAAAGTGATTTTCCCCCAATCTTAGAAGAACAGGGTCATTAAGTACCCCACCTTCTGCATTCGTAATTAAAACATATTTACATTGTCCAACAGATAATTTTGATAAATCTCTTGGTGTTAATAATTGAATAAATTTAAACGCATCTGGTCCAGTAATTTCTACTTGTCTTTCAACAGCAACATCGCATAAAATTGCTGTTTCAATCAAATTCCAAAAGTTTTGTTCAGGATCTCCAAAATCACGAGGTATATACATATGATTATATACAGAAAAACCTGTTGCACCCCATTTTACGGTTGAGTCAAAATATGGAGATTTCCTAATTTGAGTTCCAAACCCAAAATTTTTATCGCTCATTAATTTGTTTCTTTTCTAATCTGTTCTATTTTAATTTTTTTTTGGAGACTTCTATTTGAGTCGTACAGAAGATTGAACTTAATTTTTTTGTTTATTTTTATAGAAATAACTTTAGCATTTCTCACTTCGTAATTGTCAGCAACCGCGCTTATTGGTCTTTTATTAATATTAAGATTTTTGATGATTATTTTTGATTTATCACTCACAATTCTTCCCTTCCATCTTCTAGGTCTAAAAGCACTAATAGGCCTGATAGAAAGTTTTTTAGAGTCCAAGTTTAATATTGGTCCATAAACTGACATATTATATGCAGTGCTACCCGCAGGTGTTGAAATCAATACACCATCAGAGACTAATTTTTTTATAATCTTTTGAGAACCACTTGAAATCTCAAGTGATGCTGTTTGCCTGCTTTGTCTTAAAATTGAGACTTCATTTATAGCAATAGACTTTTTTGTTTTATTAAATTTATTTTTTACACTCATTTCTAAAGGAGAAATCGAAACTTGTTTTGCTTTAGATAAATTTCTAATAGTATTTTTTGACGAAAACTTATTCATTAAAAAACCATAACTACCTGCATTTATTCCATAGAAAGGTTTTTTGTATTTATTATATTTTTTCAATGACGAAAGCATAAAACCATCACCCCCAACAACAATTATTAGATTGCATTTAACTAATGATATATTTTTGATTTTATGATCTAGAAAATTTTTAATTTTTTTTGACGTTTTTGTATGATCAAAAAGTATGTGTGGCTTTAACATTTAGTGGTGCCCTCGGCCAGACTCGAACTGGCACTCCATAAATGGCAAGGATTTTAAGTCCTTTGTGTCTACCAATTTCACCACGAGGGCATTAATGAATTTCATGAGTGTTTATGCTAATATTTATAATTGAACAAGATGAATAAGTAAATTTTTTTTATTTTATCTCAAAATAAACCAATTAATATCATGGATTATAGTTCCTAAATATTGAAGACCACTCAAAGTATGATGATGAGCATTATAATTAATTTTATCTCCGTCAGGTGTAAAAATTTTACATCTTTTGTTTTCAAAATTACACTGGTATGCACTTTTATCTAATAGAGATAAATTATACTGATCAGCTATTATTTTCAGTCGATTATTGAATCTATTTCTTTTATTGTCGTTAATAACATAATCAAAGTATCGTTTCTCAAGTTTAACTAATTCAGATTTATGGGGAAGCTTTTTGTTATTTATAATATATTGATCTAGCAATGTTACATCTCTTTTGCCAACTGAAGGTAATGTTACATTATGATTAGTAATTATAATTTTTTTATTACTTTTTATAATTGGGTTTATAAATTTTTCTAATAAATCGATGTCATTTTTTGACCACCTGTTTGAGAATAAAATTATGTCTGTATCATCAAATATTTTCCTAAATTTAATGGTTTTTTCATCTTTATAATCTTTTTCAAATAATTCATTTTTGAGTAAATCAAATCCAGAAAGTTCAAAGTTATAATTTTTGAATAAATCTGAATTTATTTTAAACATTAAAAAAATATCCATTGCATGAGAATTACCAACTATAAGAATATTCTTTTTATACTTGTTATTTTTGTCATAATTATTGCTTAAAATAATTTCATTTAATTTTGTATTTACTTCATCAAAATATATTTGATTATCAATATTAACTTTTTCATATAGACCTTTTTGATTATTTTTATTCATTTCTAAGAGAATTAATGATGATGATAAAATAATTAAAAATGATATTCCAATAGAAATAAATAATTTCTTATTATCTATTATTTTTTTATTTCTGAATGGTTTTTCAATAAAGAGATAAGATAGACATGATAAGATTAAGGAAAAAATAATAATTAATATTTTTACAAAAAAACTCTCATTTTCAAAAAAAATGTAATTGTAAAATGCAAACAATGGAAAATGCCAAAGATATAATGAATAAGAGATTAATCCAAAAAATACTAAAATTCTTAATGACAAGAACTTAGTTAAAAAATTTTCAGAATTAGCAAAATATATAATTAAACAAGTTCCAAGAACTGCTGGCATTGAATAAATAGATGGTAAAGACATCTCATCATATAATAGAAAAATAGACAACGAAATTAAAACCATCCCCAAAAAAGGTAAATAATTTGTATATTTATTATTATATTTGATGGAGTTAATATTTAGATAAGCAATAGTTGATCCTGCTAATATTTCCCAAATTCTAACATTAATAAAATAAAAATTATAAAGTGGGTATTTAATAGAGATAATTTGAGTAGAAATAAAACTAGAAAAAAAAAATAAAATAAAAATATGTAAAATATATTTTTTCAAAATCTTTCTAAATAAAATTAAAATTATTGGGAATATGATATAAAATTGCTCTTCTACGGCTAATGACCAAGTATGAAGTAATGGTTTTAATGAACTATCAGGACCTCCGTATATGAGCCCTGTATGATGAAAATAAAAATTAGAGGAAAATATTAATGTTGAAATAACTGAGTAAAGAAAATCAATTAAACTACTCGGTAAAAAAAAAAAATAAGCTATTGGGATAAAAACTATTATTACAAATAGTAATACTGGAATAATTCTTCTAATTCTCCTTATATAAAACTCTATTATCGAAAAATTATTATTATATAAATCTTTAAAAATTAATGATGTTATCAGATAACCAGATATTACAAAAAAGATATCTACGCCAATGAAACCTCCACTAAAAATTTCATTTTCAAAATAAAAAAAATTTGCATGATAGAATATAACAGCAAACACGGATATTGCTCTCAATCCATCTATATCGGCTCTGTATTTAAGACTCATATTAACTTAAATTAAAAACAATTGTATTATACTTTTATCAATAAAATATTGCTATGTTTAGAAGTCATTAAAGCAAATAGATAAATGACGGCTGCAAGTATATACAAAGATCCAAAGCCAAAATACATAGAATTGTATTCTAAAAATCCACCAAACATAGCACCTAAAATATTTGCTGATAATGCTTGAGATGCTGAATTAATTTTTACAATTTCTTTTGAAAAAGCTATTCCAGAAAATAAAATTGGCAAAGTTAATAATATTGGGTAAATAGGATTATCTATATTAACAAACATATTCGAAAAAGTTACATATCCTAGGAGTATAGATAGAAATAAAAACAAATAATTTAAGTAAATTGGAATTTTTACTTTTTTAATTATTATGAGATTCGCAATAAATGCCATTAACAAAATTACAGATATAACTATTGCATTTACTAACCATGTAGTTCCAAATATTTTAGCAAATTCAGTTATACACTTAGTTTCGATCAACATAAATCCTGCTCCTAAAAAGAAACAACTATATGAAAAATCAGTACTTCTTATATTTGTAATATTTCTTAAGAATACGAATGATGAGATTATTAAAACTGAAATTATAAGCATATAAGATATTGGATAGACTTTTTTGGGCATATAAAGAAATGGCCAATCATCTGTGGAGATATCAACATTAAATATTTGATTTTTTTCAAATTTATTTGACATTTTGAAAAATTTTAAACTATCTAAATTAAAATTTATATTTTGATCTGAAATTAAAAAAACATATCTATTATTTGAACCACTTTTTAAAACTTTAGGTTTTTTTTCAAATGCTTTTTCTAGCATTTTATAAATTTTAAAACCAATCTCATCAGTTTGAGCAAAAAAGCTTATGAATAAAAAACCATTTTTATTAAGTTTTGATCTAGCTTCTTTAAATGCCTCTACAGTATAAACGTAACTATCAAGTCTTATTCCACCTTTCGAAGAAAGATTCATTTGAGAGTCTAGCAGTCCATAAACAATCACGTCAAAATTTTTTTTTGTTTTATTAATATGAGATCTTGCATCATCAATAATAATTTCTACGTTTTCATTTGAATAAGGCTTTTCGGGATGTAATTTTTTTCCTAAATCAGCTATTACTGGATCTATTTCTACAGCACTTATATTTTTGATATTAAATCTATTTGCTGCTGCAACGTCATTTCCAGCTCCGCTTCCAACTATTAAAACATTATTGGGTTTTTTGTCTGTTACTAAGTAAGGTAAATTATAAAATTCAGTCTCATGAATAATATCAACATATTCACCCATTACATTTCCAACAATAATATTTTCTGTCATTTCTTTTGTGCTTTCAGATAAATTTAAAACTGCTTGATAAAAAGTATTTGATGTTTCAATAACAGATGGACTTAAGGGAGTTGAAAAATAATTAACTGATATATTTTGATATGGGGAATAAATTGTATTATTCTTATTTTTAATATCCAAGCTAAATACAAAAATAATTAGTAGTATTGATAAGATAGAAATAGAATAATTTTTTAAATTACCTCTTATAATACAAAAAAATAATATAAAGCTTAATGTAATCCAAATTATTGGAGGTGTATTTAAAAAACTAAACAAAACAAATCCAAGAATTCCTAAGAGACTTCCTATTAAATTAAAACTGTAGGCTTTTAAATTTTCAACGTTATTCATCAATCTTGAAATTAAGTGTCCTATAGGCACAAAACAAAGTGCATTAAATATAAATATAAAAATTGTAAATGAATAAATTAAAAATAAATGAATAATATTTCTAGCAGTGTCCTGGCCCATTGTTAATCTTTCAGAAATAGGATTGAGTAAGGCAGTTGATACAGGTGTATCACTTAAAAAATAAACCATTACGATTTGTAAAAAAAGCAGAGGAAAAATCCAATTAAGCGAGGTAACTTTATGGTGCCGTAAAGAGTATCCTATACCCAGACCCAGAAAACACGAAATTAAACTTATATTTTTTAAAAAACTGAAATAATGAATGAAGCTTGAATGTATTCTAATTATAGCTAATTCAAGAAAAAGACTTAGAGCACATGCGATTAATATTTTGAAGAGTACATTTTTGCTATTAAAAAGTTTTTTTTCATCATAGTTCAAAAGAAAAGTTTTTCTAAATATAATGTTTTTTGAGTTTTTTATTAAATAAATACCAATCAAAAAAATAAAGAAGCTAAAATAAATATAATAAAAATTTTGATCAGCAGAATCAAGGTGTTTGCCAACAAAAGTAACATTTTCTTTGAATATATAATTTATAATACTACTTAAGCCGAAATTATAAAAAAATGTAAAAAATTTAAAATTAGTTAAAATATTTAAAATAAATCCAATAAATGTATAAATAACAAATAAATAAATAAATTTCTTATTTAACGGCAGGGCAGTAAATAATTTATACATTTTTAACGATTGTTATTGCATTAAATTAGAATATTTAATGTAAATATGTTTAATGTAAACAAAATTATAGTACTGCTATTTTTTGTATTTTTATGTTTAAGTGTATTTTTCTTAATAAAGGATTTTAATACTGATGAATCTTTGAAAGGATATTATAAAATTTATCTTTATTTTTTTTTAATTCTATCCCTCTTATTCTTGATTGCAATTATTTTAAACAAAAAATTTAAAATATATGTTTTGGTAATTTTTTGTTCTTTAGTCAGCTCTTTATATTTATTTGAATTTTATATATTTAAAAAGGGTGATATTAAATTTTTGAAA
>CACICY010000022.1 GCA_902585265.1 uncultured Pelagibacteraceae bacterium | reverse complement strand
GTGCCACAAAATCTACTCAATCACTATATGTTCAATAGCTTCGTAGTTTTTTCTCAAATCTTCAGCAGACTCTGGTCTTATTGATACTTCATATTTTTGCTTAGTTGCCTCATCTTCAAAAATACAATGAAGTTTACCAGAAGTGTCATAAGTATAGGTTACATCTATAGGTCTTCCTTTAGGCTTTTTGTCAGGAAATTTTAATTCACCTTGATGAATAATATTTACAAATTCTCGATTTTTTTCTCTGCCTTCACTTTGAGTAATATCAATTGAGATAGACTCTTGATCATCGTAAAGTGTCACTAATCTTGAACTTTTGGTTGCTGGCAAAGGAGTATCTCTATCTATCAAAATTAAATTACTAGTAACTTGTCTATTCAAAACAGGATCGTCTTCTTGAACCAAAGTTCCCAAATAAAAATTACAAACATCTTGAAGTTTAACATTTGAGATTGCTTTTTTTTGTGCATCATTTAAATTTTTCTTTGATTTTAAACCTGCATAAATTGCAGCCCCTGCCGCTACGGCTTCATCGACGTTTACACCTTTCAATGGAGGTTTTTTCATAACCTGTTCAATAGTTTTTGTAATTATTGGAATTCTAGTTGATCCACCAACTAATAATGTATGACTAATATTTTCAGCTTTTAACCCACTTCCATCAAGAGCTTCTTCCATAAGCATTTTAAGTTTTTCAATATGAGTTTGTATTGATTGTTCAAATTCAGCTCTTGTGATTTCTATTTCCTTTGCACCATCAGGTCCATCGATTGTTTCCATTTGTTTATCTCTAACTGATAAAACTCTTTTTACTTGCTCAGCTACTTCCATATATTTAGAATAATTATTTTCGATATCTAATTCATTCCCAGTTAGTTTTTTATATTTCTCATTTATTAAATTTATTAATTCTTTATCAAAATCTTTACCGCCGAGCCATTTATCACCTCTGCTAGTTATTACCTCAACTTCTTCACCTTGTACCTCACAAACAGTTACATCAAACGTTCCACCCCCTAAATCAAATACCAAAATTTTTCCTGTAATTTTTTTTACATTTGGCAGACTTGCATAATAACAAGCAGCTGCCGTTGGCTCATTTATTAAACTTATAACTTCAATCCCAGCCATTTTTGCAGCATCTAAAGTTGCCACTCTTGCTTTTTCAGCAAATAATGCCGGAACAGTTATGACCGCTTTTTTAACGTCAGATGCGTAACCTTTAAGCTTCGATAATATAAAAGAAGAGATTTGAGCTGGAGAATAATAATCTTTATTTTCTTCATCTTTATCTACCCATTTTCCCTCATCAACTGAGTAAACTACATCATTTTCCATTTGCCTTTTGGTCTCAGTAATAACTTTTTTTGGAACTGTTTCTAAAGCATCAAGTGCCTTGTCACCAACAATCACATTTTGATCTTTAATATAAACAGAACTTGCTGTGATTTTTTTATTATTATCTGTAGATGCTAATACTTCAGGTGTTCCTAAATCATCTAATTGTGCAATTGCACTATAAGTAGTTCCTAGGTCTATACCAATAATTTTACTCATTTAATAATTTCAATTATATCAAAATAATAATATTCTTATTGTACAAGGTAACCTATGGAAATTAAAGATACAAATAAAATATCAAATTTAGATATTCTAGACACTAAATGTAATTTCAAAATATTAGAGTTGGAAGGTATAAATTTATATGATGATTGGTCAAAATTATCTAAACTTAAAAATTTAGAAACATTAATACTTAAGGATAGTTACATAGATTTTAAGAAATTTTATAATGCAATTTTTTCACTTAAAAAATTAAATAAATTAAAACTAAATCATTATTGTTATTTTAATAAATCAAAAAACGACAAATTTGAAAGAAATGCAAAACTTTCCTCTTTAAAAGAATTTTGTCTGGAATTTCCAAATCCAGGTGAACCAGATTTTGAAATAAACACTTATTGGCAAAAAAGTTATGAAAATAAACATAATTCAATAACTGATGTTCCAAATAGCCATATCATGTTTCCAAACGTAGAGATTATTAAATTGATAAATTATGAAACCTACAAGCAAAGAATACTTAAAGAAGATGGAGATAACAAAAAAATATTTAAGGAAATTTATTGGAATACAAAATTAGAGGATCTAAAAAGATTTAAAAAATTAAAAAACATAGTCATTGATAATGGGCATGTTAGTGACTTATATATAAACGGACTAGATCATTTTGTAAAAATTTTAGAAAAACAAAAAACTAATTTCTATATAAATGGAGTTAATAATACTTCAAAATTAAATTTTGACTTTAAAACTGTAAATTTTTTTTGTGGTTTTGAAGGTACTAGAACTAATCTTTGTCTTCAATTAGATAATGAGTTCCTAAATATCTTAAAAGAAAATAATATAGTTATAGATAAAAATGTTTTTAATATCAGTGAATTTGATTATTACAAAAATACTTATAAATATGGGAAACCTTATGTAATCAAAAAAAACGTAAATTATGAAGAAGTTATCAAATCAAATCCAACTTCTTTTATTTTTAAATCATGTTTTAGGTTTTTAAATATTAATAATTCTGGAAGTGATAGAGGAAAAAAATTGGATGTAATGCAGCATCTATTAAAAAATCAAAATAAATTACAATCAATCATTTTTGATTTATCCAAAAATGATAAATATGACGAGGGTGAAGATTGGAGTGCAGATCAAATAAGTTTTTTAGTAAAATTTATATATGAACTAAGATTAAATTATAAAGATATTAAAATATTCATTTATCATCCAGAAATTAAGAAGTTAATAAATGGAAAAGACAGTTCGGATAGTTTCAAAATTCATTTAGTTTATCTTTATAATTCAATTAATATTAATAATTTAAAAGATAACCTCATAATATTGGGTGCGAGTAATAAACAATTAGATTTATTGACTGATAAATTTATAAATGAAAATGTCAATCAGGTTGTTGTTGTAGATGATATTTTTTACAATAAATCTAACTACTTTCCAGATCAAACACTTATTAATCACGATCAACTAGACGATCTAAAAAGTCATTATCCAAAATATATTAATGATGATGAAAAAAAATGGTCAAAATTAAACCATTTGTTCAAACATGTATATGAGGAGATAACAAGAATAATTGGATTTTCAGATAATGATTTTAAGGCAGATAAAAATAGTTTAATTTTAGTAATCAAAAAAACTGCAATAGACAAAATTCCAAATATAAGTTTTAAAAAGATATATATTTATTTAGGTGCTTCCTTACATCATGTTTCTCATCAAATGACATATTCAGAAAAAGATTGGAATGCTAAAAAAATTGTAGGAGCGTTAGTTAATAACAATGAAAAGGGAATAAACAAGATAAAAGATAAATTACTTTCTGTTGCAACAAACATCAGTGAAAAATTTGTTTTATCAAAAGATTTTAAAGATAGTAATTTATCAAAAGAGGACTTTTTAAAACCTGCAGATTTCACCCAGATAGTAGGTAATATAGAAATTAAAGACGAAAAAATTAAAAACCTTACCCATTGTTGGATTGAGGGAGTAAATCCATGGCAAGAAAAATATATAAAATTAGATGAATTTGAGAAATTTATACCGATAGAGAATTTAGAAAATTTGAAATTAAGTGATTGTTTGCAAAGTGAGAATTTAGACTTACCTTATTTTCCTAAGTTAAAAATTTTAAAAATGAATTTTTTTCAAAATCATCATAGAAAAACTTTAGATAAAGTAACATTATCAAAATTTGAAAACTGCCCCAATCTTCAAAAAATTGAGATTAGAAATTTGGATAATTTTTATAATAAAGGATTATTCAAATACACTTTAGGTTTTACAGGGTATTCAACTAATTTATACTATACAGATACTTGGTCTTATATAAATGTAGATCTTTCAAAACTACATCATTTAAATAAGCTAGAGGAATTAACAATCCCTTCAATAATAGCCTCTGATCTAAAAGAATTAAAGTCTATTGCAAATTTAAAAAAGATCAATCTAGGTGTAATGCATTTCAACAAAGATGATCATTTAACCGCTTATGAGTCTCAAAAAGAAATTTGTGATCAAGATTTATCTTTTTTCAAAAATTCCAAAAAAATTGAAGATATTAATTTAAGATTAGGAGACTTAAATTTTAAAGATGATGCAGATGGTCATATTTCATCTAGTTATAAAGGAAGTGGTGATTTTATAAATTTTATAAACCATAAAATTAAAAAACTAAGATTGACTGTAAATGTAGATATAAAAAATCAAACTACTATTCAAGATATAATAAATAACATTACCAATAGGTTTTTATCTTTAGAGGAGCTTAATTTAAGTTTTAGTATTGCTGCTAGACGAGAATACTTTGACTATACAAAAGGATATACTGGTAAACTTAATACACAAATTTTAGATTTTAAGAAAATTGCTAAATTAAAAAAACTAAAAAATCTTTATATACAACAATTTGGAGAGTCACTTTATATTCCTTTTAAATCAATAAATTTTGACGAGGTAGTCAATTTAAAAGTGATTAAGAATATTGATATCTTCTGGAAATCGGTGAGTTATCCCGAATTTAGGAAAGCAAGAATAGCCTTTAAAAAAGAGAAATATGAAAATCCTGAATTTTATGATGAATATATAGAGGATTATGAAGAAGATAGTGATTACAGAAAAAATTGGAACAGAATGGATCATATAAATACAGATGAATGGGATTGGTATAGCTTAGAGTCTAAGTATTTAGATATTGAAAAAGAAGAAAATAAAAAAAAATATGAAAAGAAACTAATTATTAAAAAAAAGAATAGTTAAAAAATAGAGCAAAAACTAAAAAAAAAGGAATTATATAAAAGAGTAAAAATTTTTAGAAAGATGGCTATGAAAAAAAATTATAACAGAAACCCCAAAGGTTCAAATCAGTGGGTCCTTAGAAGTAATCAAGAAATTCAAATTATAATTGACAAGCATCCTACCTGGAATAAGAAAGATTATCGTGGCGAGGGTAAGCAAAATCCAAAAAAAGAAAATGCTTTATTAACTAGAAAAGAAACAGAAAGACCAGGGTTAAAGTTTGGTCATTACGGAAAAAGGAAAGCATCAATTAAAGAAATTTATAAACACTCAACTTATGAAAGCATTAAAGAATATGAAAATAAACAAATAGACGAAGATACATTTAGAAATAGAGCTAGAACTAAGAAACAAAGAGATTTAAGCATTAATTAATGAAATTTAGAGAATATTTGGATAATCAAATTCAAAAAGGAAAAATTGAGTGGGAAAGTAGAAGTGAACTTATCAGAGCATCTGGTAGCAAAGCAAACGGAAATACAAATAAAATTTTAAAAAAATATGAGAATAAATTTAAATTTGGGTCAGTCACTGAGATAAAAAACAAAGAAATTAATAAATACTTCAAAGCACAGACAAAGAACAGTTTTATAAGTGTAGAAGGTGCAGTAAAAATTATTAATAAAAATTTACCTACAAAAGTTAAAATTAGCGCAACTATAATTTATAATAGACTTAGTGACCCAAAGTTTAATATAAATAATTTAAAAGGGCAGACACTTGATAATCAGGTATCTAAGACAGCACAATATGATGTTAAAGTTTCAGATGCTTATAAACAGAAGTTAAAAGCTATCAGAAAACCTGGTATATACTTATATTTAGAGACAACACAAAGCGGTAATACAACCTTAAGATTAAAAACTAATGATGAATACGGAAATTTAGATAAGTCATTTCCTCCCAATGAAGATAGTATTAATACAATTAAAAATTTAGTAAGCTAAATTAATGAAGTATATTTTATTAGGTGCTGCAATAGCTTTTGCAATGTATTTAGGTGATAAATACATTCTTTAAGATACGTCATTTTTGTACATAAAAAATTTAAGTAATTTTGATATGAAGAGATTATGAGTGCTGAAGCGATAAGTTTTAATTGGAAGTGCAAACATACCTGGAGAAGAAGTGCCAAGAATACTGCTTGGTGCTTGTTAGGTTGCGCTATTGGAGATTTTGGAACCATATTATTTTTTCAATTAACTAAAATTCCATTTCCAGTTCTAAGTATTATGATTTTAGCAATAATTAATGGTTTAATTACAAGTGTAATTTTAGAAACTTTTATTTTAATTAAGCAAAATTTTTCTTTTCAAAAAGCATTAAAGACCGCATTAGGAATGAGCTTTATTTCTATGATAAGTATGGAAATAGCTATGAATGTAACTGACTACTTATTAACTGGAGGCGCAATACTTACTTGGTGGGTAGTTCCAATAATGCTTGCAGTTGGATTTGTTACACCTTGGCCATATAATTATTGGAGACTTAAAAAGCATAATCAAGCTTGTCATTGAAAATATAAATTATGATTGAACAGATTAGTGTTTATTTAACATGTATGATTTTAGGAATTATGTTATTCTTTTCATTTGTTATTGCTCCAGTAGTATTTACCACTTTAGATGAGGATAATGCTCGAAAGTTTATTAGAAGAATATTTCCTTTTTACTATAATGTTAACTTAGGATTAAGTTTAATTGTTTTATTAATTTTTTTATTCTTAAGCAAATTAGAAGTAGATTTCTACCTAATACTTGCAATTACACTTCTGTTTGCTACTTCAAATTATTTATTAATGCCTCTGATTAATAAATATAGAGACGAAAAGCAGGATAAAAAATTTAAATATTCACACTTTATATCTGTTGTGATTAATTTTGTTCAGATGTTATTCTTAGTAGTTTTGTTAATTTAATGAACAAATTATCTTCAAAAGAATTAGATTTATATTCAAATCAAATTCTTGAAGATTATGATGCCAAAAATCCCAGCCAAATTTTTAAAAATAAAGTAAAAATAAGTAACGAGGATGCTTTACATATTCAAAATAAGGTTACTGAATTAAGAGTATTAAGAGGTGAGGAAATCGTTGGTTATAAAATAGGATGTATTTCAAAGGATACCCAAAAAAAAATGGACCTTTCCCACCCAGCAAAAGGTACACTTTGGAAGCATGAATTACATCAAAACGGAGTTGAGCTTAATAAAAAAGATTATTCTAATCCAGCTATGGAAGCAGAATTTGGAGTAATACTTAATAGAGATATCAATCCAGATCTTGTTTCATTTGATTATATACTAGAGTCTGTTCAATCAATTTATCCCTTAATAGAAATACATAATTTAGTTTTTAATGGAAATGCTCCAAATGGTGCAGAACTTTTAGCCAATAATGCAATTCATGCTGGAGTTATTTTAGGACCAGAGAACAAAGTTCCAAACAGTAATGAAATCACTGATTTAAAACTAGTCTATGACAATGAAGTAGTTGATAAATGGATAGATAAAAAATGGCCTTTTGATATGCTTGGAGAAATAGAGTGGTTAGTGAAAGATAAAGCAAAAACAAATAATATCTTAAAAAAAAATGATTTAATTTTGACCGGAGCCTATGGTTTTCCTGTTCCAATTAATGAAAAGAAGTTGATTGAAGTCACTTCATCAGCTTTTGGGGATGTGACCTCTACATTTATTTAAATGTAACGCATGTTATCTTCGTTAACTGCTTTTTCTAATCTTATTAAAAAATCTGGGATTGCACTTTTAACTCTACTCCATGTAGGAATAAAAGGTGTATCCATTGGATTTTGATAGAAAGCATCCCCAGCTTTCATGATATTGGCAGCAAATAGCTCAACTGCTTTCTCTTCTGTATGAGAGTCGAATTTTAATCCATTCATTTGAGCATCGTTTCTATAAGCATCTATCAAATCTAATGCTGCTCTATAGTATGTTGCTTTTAAAGATCTAAATTGCTCTTTACTAAATGAATGTCCCTGGGTTGCTAATTTTTTTATAAAAGTTTTAATTATATCAATGGACATTCTTGATAGCCCTTGTTTTTCATTATTAATAGATAAGTTTTGATGTTTGTGATCGTATGTATCAGCTAAATCTACCTGACAAATATTTTGTGGAGAAAAATTTCTTTGCATTTCAGATAAAATTCCAATCTCAATTCCCCAATCTGAGGATATTCTTAATTCTGGCAAAATATTCCTTCTAAATGAAAATTCTCCTGCCAAGGGGTATTTAAAAGATTTCATAAAATTTAAATAATCACTATTTCCAATAGTTTTCTCCAATGCGTTTAATAAGGGAAATACGAGTAACCTTGCAACTCTTCCATTCATTTTATTGTCTGCAACACGTGGGTAGAAACCTTTACAAAATTCAAAATTAAATAATGGATTTACAACAGGATAGAATAGTTTTGCTAACATTCTCCGATCATAAGTTTTAATATCACAATCATGCAATGCTACAGATCTTGCACTATCTCTTGCTATAGACATACCAATACAGTACCAAACATTTCTACCTTTCCCATACTCATTTGGAGCAAGACCTAATTTTTTTAATTCTTTATCTAATTTTTTAAGATTAGGACCATCATTCCAAAGAATAGTAAAAGGGGTCTCCAATTTTTCAAAAAATGTCCAAGCTTTTCTTGCTTGCGCTTCTGAAGCTTTATCTAAGCCAATAATTATATGATTTAGATAATTAGTTTTACTTATTTCGCTTACAATTTTTGGTAGGGCATCACCTTTTAATTCTGAATAAAGACATGGTAAAATGAGTTCCATTTTTCTCTCTTTCGAAAATTTAAGTAAGTCTTTTTCCAGATCCTTAGTAGACTTAGTTCCAAAGTCATGAAGTGTTGATATAGTACCATCTTGATAGAAATCGCTCATGGCGGGAACCTATCCTAAGTTTCTATTTTTTGAATAGCCGTTTTGATCACATCTGCCCATCCCTCAGGAGATGGCTCAGAAGATTTGATTAAATTCTCTATATTTATCAATGAACTGTCAAAATTGTCATTTTTAACCAAGCACGCATAATCTGTATGTCTTAACATTTCAATGTCATTTTGGTTATCACCTACACCAATAGTTATTATCTCATCATTTATTTTTGTATTAATTAACTCTACAGTTCTAGAAATAGCTTTTGATTTATTAACATTACCACAGATATTCATTATCCTTCCACCAGTCTGAATAGTTAGTCCAGAATCATTCATAATTTTAATCAATTCATTTTTTTCAGATTCAGTTCCGTTAAAAATAATTGGTATTGAATGGTTTCTCTTAATAGCTAATGTCATTTTATCTAATGGAAGACTAAATATTTCCTCTTGTTCTTTGGATTTCAAATTTAAAATAAAGGTAATTTTTTCTTTTAAATAAGGAGTAATATTTTGTTTATAAATTTTGTAAATTTCATCAGTAGTTTTACTTAATAACATTTTTTCAGGTAAATTTTTATGTATCAAATTTAATCCATGAATTGATGAACCATTTTCTGCAATAAAACTTAAATTTAAATTATATTGTTTATTAAAATCTGATAATTCAGCTTCTGTTTTGCTAGAGTTTGGAATTATTATAATATCCTTTGATATTAATTCTTTAAAGTATTTTTCTATCTTATCAAATTTAAAAGTATTTTTATCCAACAAGGTTCCATCTAAATCAGTAAAAATTACTATTTGTTTTTTTTTCATTTAAAGACATTAACATATAAAGACATGAAGATATCCCATGCCTTTTATGTAATTATATATGTAACTCAATTTAAGTATTAAATTATATTATCCAAAAAAGAATTTTATCTTTATCATTCCAACAAAATGTCTAAATGCAATTCCTGGTAGATTTGAGTAAGTATAAATTTTTGTATCACCAAATGGTCTTTTTTTATGTGTCATAGGGATATTTTTAAAATTAAAACCTTTCATTTTAGATCTAGCATTGAATTCCCAAGAAAATCCATCAGGACATTGAACTTTATAATTGTTTAAAGACTTATAAACTTTTTTATTCACCATAATAAATGTAAAGCTTGGGTCTTTTAAAGGAACCTGAAATAAAATATTGTAAATAAAATAACATACAGATGAAAAAACTCGTCTATAAGCAAAATCCTTCCTACGTATCCTGTATGCATTGATTGAGTCGTAATTTTTCCTGTGTTTCCAAAATTCAAGAATTTTTTTAAAATCACATTGGCCATCTGAGTCCATCATTAAAACGTATTCAGAATTAGCATTTTTTAAACCATCTTGAACTGCTTTGGAAAAGCCTTTTCTGTTCCTCCCAGTAATTAATTTGATATTATATTTTTTTTTTAATTTCTTTATTAATTCTTTTGTTCCATCAGTACTTCCATCTTCACAAATTAGAAAACTATATTTGATTTTTTTATTGATAGATTTGTGAATACCACTTAGAAGTTTTTCTAAATATTTTACTTCATTGTAAACCGGCAATAATATTTCTAGCTCGGAATTCATTAAACAATAATTTTTGGAAGATTGAACAAATTATTATCTATAAAGTAAAATATAATCATGAATATTTCCTTGAGCTCATTTAATAATGTATTTTTTAGAATTGAGGAACTGCCTGTAAAATCTGCGATACCTGAATAACCGCCTCCTTGAGGCAAGTACCACATAAAGCAATAAAAAAATGTAAATAAAATCATTATTCTATATGAAATAAAATTATTTGTAATATTTGATGTAAAAGTTCTTAATTTTTTAGTATCAAAACTTAAAATTGAATAAAATGCTATTAAATGTGTTGCAATTAAATTTAAGTTTCTTCCATAATCTAATGCAAAAATAAATAGTCCTAACGATGGTATAAAAAAATATAAATAATTTATTTTGATATTGCCTTTTAAAATTAATATTTTTTTATTTATTAAGTAACCAAAAAGAAAATAGATAATACCAACAGATAAAATTATGCAGATAAAGAAATTAATAAAACTGTCGATAGAATGGAAAAAAAAATGCCATTTTATAAAACCACCGATGGCAAGATTAATATTTCCAGCTAATTGTGGGTTTATACTTGCACCAAATTTTTCAATAGACTCATTTATAGCAGCAAGTTTTTCCCAGCTTCCCTGTGTAAATATAACAATTAAAACTGGTAATAATAAAATTAAATAAGTTTTATAAATAGACTTTGTATTTTTTTCATAATCATTTTTACTGACATAAACAGAAATTAAAAAATGAACACCTATAAAGAAAAATTGGTTTTCATGATTAAATAAGTTGAATATTATTAATGGAATTAATATGAATGTTAAAAAATTTCTATACTTAATAAACTCAAAATTTTTTTTATTTTTCGTTATATAAAAAGCATGTAATAAAATTGATAAATTTGTTAAAATATCTTTTACATAATAAACATCATTCTCATATATTGGAAAAAATATAAGAACTGGTGAAAAAAGTATAGGTATAAAAAATATTCCAAGATCTTTAAAATTTTTCAAAATTTTATAATATAAAATGAGTAATAGTGAATGTAGCAAGATAAATATTAGAGAGAAAAAAATAAGTGGACTAGTATTAAAATTATTATTTGTTATTAAAAATAATTCTCCAAGCAGACCTCTCCTAATTAGACCACCAGAGTAATTAATAAATAGTTCATTGAATGCCCATCCACCACCAATAATATTTTGAGTTGATTGATAAAAAATTTTTATAAAAATTATAAAAATTATTGAAAAAAAAATAACATATATATATTTATTATTAATTTGCATTATTATTAATATCCGTAATTAAATATTCATTAATTTTTTTTGCTATAAATTTATATCCTTTTTCATTAAAATGCATTCCGACGTGTTGTTTTGGATACAAATCTCCTGGATTAAAAAAATTATCTTTAATTTTAGTGTCTATATCAATGATATCTATATTTCTTTTCTCTAGTTCAGAAAAGATAGTTTTTTTAATTTTTGAGGATTTGTTGAAACCTGAAGTAAAACCATATTTTTCTTTAGGAAGATAAACTAATACAATTTTTGTGTTCTTGCTTGTTTCATCACTTAATTTATCTAGTAATTTGAAATAGAAATTTAGGTTCTCGTCCTCGTAATTTTCAATAAGAAGATTATCTTTATTTTCAAAAAATTTTTTATAAAAATTTGCTAAAATGATCTGTCTTGTTTTGTATAATTTAATGTAATTAATTAAATTAGTGTATCGTTTTATGTTATCATTGATTTCAAATTCCTTTTTCATAAATTCATCATGTTTATTTAATATAAGGTTAAATACTTTCTTCTTTATATCTTCACTCATGAGATTTTGATTAAAACTAGAGTTGTTAAAATATTCCATCAATATTTTGTTATTTCTTTCTTGCAATAAATCGTCTAAATCATTTTCTTCAAAATATACCCAAAAAATATATTTTGTTTGTTTATCCTTTATAAATTCCCTGTAGGTAGCAAATTGTCTTAGAGGACCTGTGCCTTGCCAACCAAGATTTATGATATTAAAATTTTGAAGTTCTCTTAATTGACTTGTTATTTCGCTACCCTGGTTAACACATTCACCTTTTGTAAAAGAATCACCTATAAATACAATATCAATATTCTTTTTTTCCCAAACATTA
>CACICY010000021.1 GCA_902585265.1 uncultured Pelagibacteraceae bacterium | reverse complement strand
AGAAAAATTTTAGTAAGGATGAGATTAAAAAGAAGACTAATGAGGCAAGAGAAGAAATGAAGAATTACAAACCTCAGATGAAAGAATTTGTTCAAAAAAATATTGATGAATTGGCGGTTATATCGGTGATGCATAAATTAAGAGGTGGACAAAAAATATTAACAGAAGAGGATAATATTATACTTGAAGCAATGATAAGATCATCAAATAAGATAACTGATTTAGATAGTGCTATAGAATTTGCCAAAACAACAGCGGCAAAAGGAACAGAATCCTTAATGGGAGCTGCAAATAATATAAAAGGAATTGCTCACGAACTAATTTATGTAAAAACTGAAAATGAAGATGGTGACACAGTTTTTGCATTCATGCCTGAAGATACTAACAACCCTCAGTTTGATGTATTGACTATAAATTTAGAAACAGGTGAACAAAAGTGGGAGCAGTTAAAAACAACATTAAATTCAGATCATATAAATAATTGGATTGAAAAATATCCTGGGTCTGAAGGAAGTTTAAAAGTAAATAAAGAAATGGCTGATAAACTTGGATTCGAAAGTTCAGGAGTAAGCGATAAAGAACTGTCTGTGAATGTTGATAAATTTCTTGATAAACTTATAGAAATGGATCAGAGTACTTTATCAAAAATTGTTGAAACATCACCTCCACTTACAATTATTGCTGCATCGTTCGTTGTTTATGGATTACACAAAAGATATAAAAATAAAGAAATCTCAAAAAAACAATTTATATATATGTCAGCAAAAATAACTGGAATTAAAGCAGCAAAAATAGTTATGCTTTTATCTGTACTAGCACTTCCAGTAGTAGGACAGGTCGTTGGTGTCTATCTTATTGCTTCACTAATGTTTTCTGTAATGGAAATATTTGAGATAAAAGAGGAAAAATTATTATTACCAGCGCCAGTTAAATAATCGAAGCATTAATCACTGTTCAATTTATAAATTACTTCAATTAAAGTGGGAAGATTAATGAAAAAATATTTTCGACTGGTCACAATCTTGGTGCAGTGATAAAGTTTAATAATGAAAAAATTATCCACACTTATAATTCTAAGTTTTTTTTGGTTTAGCACAACTTATGCTGCATCTATGATTTCTATAAAAGAATATATCAAATCAAACTCAGAATATTTAAATGACCCTATCACTAGAACATATGTTTTAAAAAGATGTGCTTCTGCCTATCTTTATGGCGCAGGTATTACCAAAGATAAAAGCATTGATACATCTAACGCTCTGGCTAACGCTTCAAATAAAGTTATGATATTTGCAGGTGACATTTTGATATCAGAAATGAAATGGACTGCTGAGGTAGCTGCAGAGAGTCTAAGAACTGATATTGATAATATGTTTAAATATTACGAAAAAGACGGGAACGACTCATTTGCTAGAACTGGTAATTATATGATGGGCAATTATATTGGCGAAGACTTACAATTTTGTAAAGGTGTTGTAGAAAGTATTCAGTGATAGAGGTACTAATTGTTTTAGAACTTTCGTTCTTAACCTATAAGCTTTTACTAGACTAAAATGAAAAAACTTTTAGGGATCGTGTTTCTTGGTTTGTTGTTGAGTGGAAACTCTAACGCTTGTGAAAAAGAGGATTTCATAAAATATATATCAGCAGGTAAAAACAAATGTATAGCAATTTTAAATTTAGGAAAAATTGAAAAGAGTAAAAAAAACTTAATAGTATTTCTTCATGGTGATGGTAGTCCTAATTCTCCAAGGCCAGGAATACCCAAAAAAAGTCAAATTAGATTTGCAAAAGAATTAATAAACGATGATAACAATATTTTTCTTTTTGCAAGACCTGGTTACTTTATTAGAGAAAGAGGCAGTAGTGAAGAGGATAGATATTCATCAGGACCTCGTAACGCTATAAAGAGTACAGTAGTAAATTATGATTGGAAAAATTTTCAAATACTAGTACCTGCATTACAAAATCTTAAAAAATATTATAAACCAAAAAAACTAATTTTAATTGGTCATTCTGGAGGAGCTTATCAGGGAGGTACTATTCATGGAAAAGTACCAGGATTAGTTGATATGAATATTTTGATCTCTTGCCCGTGTGATTGGGAAATTAGAAAAAAACTAAGCAACGGTAAAAAATGGGAAACCAAATCTCAATTGAAAGAATTAAAAAAAAACTCACCAAGTTTCAATTATAAAGATATAGATTTAAAATCTCTCAATATATTAATTGTTGGAAAAGATGATAAAAATACAGCTCCAGGAGTTTCAAAATATTATTATGATTTACTTAAAAAGAAAAAACTACAAGTTAAGTTACATATTATTGATGGAGGTCACGGATTAAGGTCTATGCCAACAATTGGATCTATAATTAAAGAATATATAAACTAATGAAAAAACTTTTAGGGATCGTGGTTCTGGGTTATAGGATTTTATAGGATAACTCGAAACATACTCGAAACAAAAGAGATAAAACAAGGATTGAAGTAGTTTGAACAAAGAAAACGCAAGTAAACTCTGGAAAATTATTCAGGAAGCTGGCGATTATTTACAAGGACAACTTCCAGATCATCCTAATCATCCTAAAGGCAGAAATCCTTATGCACACGTCGCAATTTGCGTAAAGAGTAAATTTAATGCAAGTTATAAAGATATTGAGGATGAAAAATTTGATGAAATAGTTAATTACATAAATTTTCTTAAAGAAAATCCTAGCTAAATTAAGATTTAATTATATTTAAAAACGCTTCTACATCATCTGGATGAGTATTCCAGGCAGCAACTAATCGAACAGCTTTATCTTCCCACTCATCATCGTTAATTTTGTAACCATGCGAATTAAATTGATCAATTATATTTTTTGGTATTTTGACAAAAACTTCATTTGCATCTGTTGGGTAAGCTAATTCAATATTTTTGTGTTTCAGTAAACCTTGGCTTAATTTTTTCCCCATAGCATTTGCATGCTTTGCATTTTTTAACCAAACATCATTTGAGATATAAGCATCTAATTGAGCTGATACAAAACGCATCTTTGATAGTAAATGGCCTGCTCTTTTCATTAAAAAAGCTAAATTTCCAACTAACTCTGGTTTAAAAAAAATAATGGCTTCTGCTGCTAGGCACCCATTTTTAGTTGCTCCAAATGACAGCACATCAATTCCAGACTTCCATGTCATTTCTGCTGGAGTACAGTTTAATGAAACTAATGCATTTGCAAATCTTGCACCATCCATATGAATATTTAGATCGTGTTTATGAGTAATCTCTGATATTTTTTTTATTTCATCTAAATTATAAGCAACACCTGTTTCACATAGTTGGGTAATACTTACTGACGATGGTTGAGTATGATGTACCACGCCTTTTCCAGAAATATTTCTATCTAGTTCTTCTGCTATTATTTTTCCATTAGTCCCATTCAGATTTACTAACTTTGCACCTCCAGTATAAAATTCGGGAGCTCCACATTCATCTACATTTATATGGGAAAGTCTATGGCAATAGATATTTCCAAAAGAAGGAGTCATAGTTGATAAAGCTAAAGCATTAGCTGCTGTTCCTGAGGCTGTAGGAAAAACTATAACTTCTTTCTCAAATATTTCTGAAAATTTATTTTGTAAGTTTTTCGACAGCTCATCATTACCATATGGAGTTTTGTCATCCTCATTAGCTTTAAGAATTGCATTTAAGACTTCTGGACATGCACCTGTAACGTTATCTGAAGCAAATTTTACTCTTTCTCTTTTTGTTTTTATCTGAGCCACAATTATTGCTTTGGAAAATAATCTTTTAATTCACCTTCTCTATAAACATCTGCTGTACAACAATGTAATCCACCTCCAAATGCATAAGCATCTCTAAGCTCAACAGGAATAACCTCCATTCCTAATTTATCTAGTTGTTCTGCTTGGTACACTTCACTTTTTTCTACACATACAGTTTTAGGATCTAAAACTAGAACATTCATTGATAGCCATGTTGAGGAGTAACATAGAGGTGGAGGTTCGTTGTGTGCAGGTTGAGCACTATCAATAATTTCCCATCCGTTATTTTCAAACAATTTTCTTTGGTCTTTAGGAAGTCTTCTTTGAGGATTGTTAATTATTAAACCCTCCTTGATAGGTGTAAAAGTTGCATCTATATGAATTGGATAAGGATCACCTGGAAAATTAACAGCATGAACCCTGTGATCTTTATAATGTCTTTTTAACCAATCAATTCCTTTTAAATTTGTTGTAAAACCATGTTGTACTACTAAATCTTTCCCAAACCTCAAAACATCAGCAGCATCAAATAGCGGCTCCTCCTCAGTAGTTACAAAATATTTATTTTCTGTCCATTCTAACCTTTTTTGAATTCCTATTTTATCTGATAAATAGTCCTCTCTGTAATCCTCATCGGTTAATCTAGGTTTAGGAGCAGATTCGTGTCTCATATTTGGATCTGAATTATAATATTGTTTTAAAAGAGGTCGGTAACATAGATATTCAAACCATCGACAACGATAACTCATCGTAGCCTCTAAAATTTCATTACCGACAGTTAACAAAACATCTCTCGGTGGCATACAGCCAAACATTGTCTCCGACTGCCAATCTGGTGTAGATGTTTTTTGATTGAAATCAATTGGGTGTGGTCTATCAACTTTAATCCCTCTTTTTTTTAATATTTTTGAAAAATTATCTAAAAGTTGATTTGCCTTATCGACAGTATCTTTAGTTCTTGGGCCAAATTTCCCTCTCATATCGCTGTCTTCTGGAACTTTGGCGTCTAGCGCTGGCTCAGGAGCAGGTATACAAGTACCATCTGCTTTACCTACTATTACATGTTTCAATGGATCCCATTCATTCCAACTATTGACAATTACTTTTTCATTATTCATTTTAGTTTAAACCTATAAATCTTCTATTAGACTGCATAATGAGGCTGTAGTAAAAAATTGACATAAAAATAAAAAATCCACCAATAATAGTATTCGTAGATGGGACTTCATTAATTCCCATCCATGGTAACCACACCCAGAATATTCCACCTATTACCTCAGTTAGTGAGAGTAAAGTTAGATCAGCTGCTGGAATATTTTTTGATCCAATTGAATATAATATTAAACCTAAGCATACTAGAGTTCCATGAGTAGCAAATAAGGCTTCATTTTTTCCAGTAGATAAAAAATTAGCATCGTTCGATATCAACATTACAGCAGAAAATATGAAACAGAAAAAACCTGCAAAGGCTACAGTAGTAAATTTTGGCGTTTCTTTTCTCCATCTAAGTGAAACAGAAAAAATTGAGAAACCTAATGCAGAAATAAGTCCAAACCCAAGCCCTGGCAATGAATTTTTACCAGAATTGTCAAAAGCCATTATACATATACCTGCTGCTGCAACTACAATCGCAATCCATACTGTTAATGAAATTTTTTCTTTTAAAAATAAAAATCCTAATAAGGCTGTTATAAATGGCATTGCTGCAAGACAAAGTAAAGTGATGGCTGCTGTTGTATTAGTAATTGACCATATGAATGTTATCATTGCGGTCCCAAGACCAATACCTCCAATTAGACCCGATATTCCAACTTTAAAATAATTTTTATAAAACTCTTTTCCTTCCTCAAGGAACAAATACATATTAAGCAAAAGAAAAATAACTATTCCTCTTGTAAATAAATATTGCCAAGGAACTGTCTCTGGCTGATCGATGTGTCTTACAACATATGGACCAAATGACCAAAAAATACCAGCAATTAATACGATTGGGATGGCTACTTTAGGATTTTTTAAGTTTAGCATGTGCTATTTTTTTATTTAAGAAGTATGAAAATATAAATATAAATTTGTATAATAACAATCAAATAAATACTCAGATTAATGGATATTAATATTTTAAAAATAGCTTCTGATACCAAAAACAATAAACATATTAGTAACTGCACTCATTCGATGAAATATAAAAGTCAAATTTGTGGTGATGAGATTGAAATTTTTTTAATTATTAAAGACAATGTTATAAAAGATTTTTCGTATCAGTCTCAATCTTGCATATATTGCAATGCATCTGCAAATTTAGCTACAAAAAATTTTAAGAAAAAAAGTAAAGAAAAAATAAAAAATTTTTTAAAATTATTAGATAATTTTAATGATAAAGAAAATATTTCATTTCCAAGTGAATGGAAAGAGTTTAAAAAAATCTTTGATAAAAAAAATTATTCAAGAAAAGAATGTTTAACACTTCCAATAAAAGCTTTAAAGAAAGTAATACAATAAATGAATAAAGATAAAATTTTAAAATCTCTTTTTGCATTAATTTTTTCAACTATAACAATTGGTGTTCTCACTTTATTAACTTATAAAACTAATTTTGGACTTTTTTTAATTGCATCATTTGGATCCTCAATGGTTCTTTTATATGGTTACCCAGAAAGTCCATTTGCTAAACCTAAAAATATATTATTTGGTCATCTAGTAACTTCAACAGTTGGAATTCTATTTTATAATTTTATTCCGTTACCAATTTATATATCAATACCTTTAGCGGTAGGTCTTGGTGTTGGTTTGATGATTTTACTAGATGTAACCCACCCTCCAGCTGGAGGAAATCCTATTATAGTCATATTGGGCTCAGTATCGTTTGACTATTTGTTCTCCCCAATATTAACTGGATGTTTGATTATAATAGGCTTTGGAATTATTCTGAATAAATTTATTGCTAAAAAGAAATACCCCTAATCAACTACTATTCGTTTGATTGATGTTCTAATTTTATGCTACACTTTCGTAAGAAAATATCTATAGAGAGATTTTAAAACATAAATATTAGGAGAAAAAATGAAAGTACTTTGCGTGTTATATGATGATCCTAAAGGTGGTATGCCTAAAGCTTACCCTTTATCAGATCTTCCAAAATTAGAAAAATATCCTGATGGAATGACTTTACCTAGTCCAAAAGGTAGGGATTTCACTCCTGGAGAATTATTAGGATGTGTATCTGGTGAATTAGGATTGAGAAAATTTTTAGAGAGCAATGGTCATGAGTTAGTTGTAACGAATAGTAAAGATGGAGAAGGATGCGAGGCTGATAAACATATAGTAGATGCAGATATAGTTATTTCTCAACCATTCTTTCCTTATTATTTAACAAAAGAAAAGATTGAAAAAGCAAAAAACCTGAAAATGGCAATAACTGCAGGAATTGGTTCAGATCACGTAGATTTACAAGCAGCAATGGATCATAAAATTGATGTAGTAGAAGTTACTTTCTGTAACTCAAGATCAGTTGCTGAGCATATAGTAATGATGATAGTTTCACTTGTTAGAGATTACCACAACCAACATCGGATCGTTAATGAAGGTGGATGGAATATAGCAGATGCTGTTCAAAGATCTTACGATGTTGAGGGAATGCATATTGGAACCGTAGCAGCTGGAAGAATAGGTTTAGATGCACTCAGAAAAATGAAACCTTTTGATGTTCATCTTCACTATTTTGATAGGCATAGATTACCTGAGTCAGTTGAAAAGGAGTTAAATCTTACTTTCCATGAAACTGTGGAGTCTATGGTTAAAGTATGTGATGTTGTAACAATCAACTGTCCTCTTCATCCTGAAACAGAAAACTTATTTGATGATGAAATGATAGGTAAAATGAAAAAAGGTGCATACATTGTAAATACTGCAAGAGGTAAAATTTGTAATAGAGATGCAATAGCAAAAGCCTTGAAGAGCGGACAATTAAGTGGATATGCAGGAGATGTATGGTTTCCTCAACCAGCTCCAAACGATCACGTGTGGAGAACAATGCCAAACCATGGAATGACACCTCATACTTCTGGAACATCACTATCTGCTCAAGCTAGATATGCTGATGGTGTAAGAGAAATCTTAGAATGTTTCTTTGAAGGTAGTGAAATACGTAACCAATACTTAATTGTTAAAGATGGACAATTAGCTGGAATGGGTGCGCATTCTTATAGTAAAGGAAGCGCTACCGGCGGTTCAGAAGAAGCGGCAAAATATCAAAAAAAATAAAGTTTTAAATAGAAATTATTAAAGGTAAGCTATCAGTATTAAGATAGCTACCTTTAATGAAAAAATTTTTATCAATAATTTTCTTTCTTATTTCTGCAAACAGCTTTGCAAATTCGCCAAATTTTGAAAGAGCTTATTTTGCTGGAGGGTGTTTTTGGTGCATGGAAGAGTCTTTTGAAAATATTCTTGGTGTTTCAAAAGTTATCTCTGGTTATTCAGGTGGCACTACAGAAAATCCAACTTATAAAGAAGTTACATATGGAAACACAGGTCATTTTGAAGTTATTGAAGTCATATATATTCCAGAAGTAGTTAGCTATGAAAAACTCTTAGAAGAATTCTGGGTAAATATTGATCCATTTGATGCTGTAGGACAATTTTGTGACAAGGGATATAGTTATAGATCAGTGGCATTTTATCAAAATGATAAGCAAAAAAACTTAATAGAAAATAGTATTAAGGAAATAGAGAAAAAATTTAAAAAAAAAGTAGTAACTTATGTAAGAAAATTTGATAAATTTTACATGGCAGAGGCTGTTCATCAAGATTATTACCAAATAAATTTTCTTAATTACTTAAGATATAAAAAAGGATGTAGACGCGAAGCAATATTAAATAGTATTTGGGGATCTTAAATGTCTGTAGTCAGTAAATACGTATCTTTAAAAAATTATATTCCAACTGGCTTACCGAAAGAGACAGATTTTGAAATAAAATCAAAAGAAATTTCAATTAATGATGAAAAAAATATTTTAGTATCAAATTCATGGATATCAGTTGATCCATACATGCGTGCAAGAATGACTGAGAGAAAAAATTATAAACCACCATTTAAAATCGGTGAGGAAATGGAAGGATATGCAATTGGCAAAGTAGAACTCTCAAATGATAAAGATTTTAGTGTTGGAGATTTAGTATTTAGCAGTCTTGGTATGAGAGATAAATTTGTTTGTAGTTCTGATGAACTAAAGAAACTAAAACCAATTGATATGCCTATACAGTCGTACTTGGGTCCACTTGGAATGACAGGACATACAGCTTACATTGGACTTTTCAAACATGGAGAATTGAAATCTGGGCAAACTATATTAGTCTCCTCTGCTGGAGGTAGTGTTGGATCTACAGTTTGCCAAATTGCAAAAAATCTTGGTTGTAAAGTTATTGCAAGCACAGGGTCTGATGAAAAAGTTGATTGGTTAAAAAATGAATTAAAAGTTGATCATGCTTTTAATTATAAGAAAGTAGAAAACCTTGTATTACATTTCAAGGAAATTTGTCCTGATGGTTTTGATCTCTATTTTGATAATGTTGGTGGAGACTTTTTAGAGTCCGCTATTTTCCAAATGAAAACATATGGTCGTATTGTGATTTGTGGAAGAATTTCACAGATGAATGCAACAAATCCTGGATCTGGTTTGAAAAATATGGCTTATGTTTTAGTAAAAAGACTTACAATTAAAGGATTTCTTATTTTTGATCACGATAATGAGAGAGAGCCATTTGAAACTGAAATGTCAAAATGGTTGGCGGATGGTAAAATAAAATTTAAAGAAACTATCTACGAAGGAATAGAGAATGCTCCAAAGTCATTTATTGATTTATTAAATGGTAAAAATATTGGCAAAATGCTTGTCAGAATTTAGTTAGAAAATTTGTGACTTTAAATCCTCAATAAATGATTAAAACATTTCCTTTACTATTTATATTGCTATGGTCATCTGCATTCATCTCAGGTGATATTATAGTTCAGAATGCATCACCTTTTGCAGCACTTGCCTTTAGATTTGGAATTGTAACTATAGGTTTCTTCTTATTCGCATTACTTAAAAAAGAGATAATTTTTACAAAAGTGAGATATATATTAGAAAGTATAACTACAGGTGTATTATTTCATGGATTATATCTTGGTGGTTGTTGGTACGCGTTTCATGTAGGAGTCCCTGCAAGTGTTGTGGCTTTAATAGTTACTCTTCAGCCAATATTAACTAACTTATTATCAGGACCAATTTATAAGGAAGTAATAGGGTGGAGACAGTGGGTTGGTATTATGTTTGGTTTTATTGGCTCGTTGCTAGTACTTGGAGTAGATTTTGGAGATGAGTTCCCAAAGGATGGACTAGTAACTTGTTTTATTGCTCTTGCTGCAATCACTACAGGAACTTTGTGGCAAAAAAAATTAAGTGGTAATGTTCCATTATCAGTTAATAATGGATTTCAAGCTTTTGGTGGCTGTGCTTTTAATTTAATTTTAATATCAACATTTGAAACTCCTTATATAAATTTTACAACAGGATTTTTATTAGGAATGACACATCAGATTATTCTAGTGTCATTTGGAGCCTTCACAATTTTAATGTTTTTAATAAAAGCAGGCTCAGTGAGTAAAACTTCAACATTATTTTTTCTTGTCCCACCTACAACAGCTGTGATGGCCTATTTATTTTTAGGAGAAAAGTTATCTAATATTGATATAGCAGGTTTTATACTTGCAACAATTGGCGTTTATATTGCAACTAGAAAGTAAGTGAAAATTTTAAATTTTATAAAAAAATTTTATCGGCCTTTTGTGTTAACTTATCTTTTTTTTTCGATTGGGATAAGTTTTTATCCATCCTTTGAATTTTACTCGTTTAAAGGACAATTATTGATTTTAGCTGTATCTATATTTAACGGAATACTAGGAGTTTATATTAAAAAATTATAAAACGTAAGGTTCTGGTCTAGCATTACTTTTTAAAACTCTTTCTACATCAAAAACACTTATATCTATTGATTGGTAGCTACCTGTTGTGATCAATTCAGTCAGAGCCCTTCCAATACCTGGTGCCTGCATTAAACCTCTTCCAGTGAAACCAGAGGCTAAATAAACATTGTCATATTTTGGATGTTTGCCTACAACTGCGTTGTTATCAAGTTTATTACAATCATAAAATCCTGCCCAACCACCAGTTAACTTTAGTTCTTGAAAGGCTGGAACTCTTTTTGCCAGAGCAGGCCAAACTAATTCTTCAAAATCATTCCATGCTGGTTCTAAATCTTTCGCATCAAATACAGATATAGGTGAACCTGCTAAGAACTCTTTACCCTCTGGTCTCCAATATACACCAGTTGTTAAATCTCCAGTTAGTGGCATATCAGGAAAATGTTTTGGACATTTAACTCGAAATACAGTGTGCTTTTGTGGTTCAACTGGAATATCTGATAACAATTCTTTAGTCCAACATCCTGCTGCTGAAATGATAGTTTTTGCATTTATCTCTGACAAATTTTTAACCTCACCTTTAAGAAACTCTGCGCCTAACTCAATTGCTTTACTTTTTAAAGCACTATGAAACATAAAAGGATCAATCCAACCTTCACTTTTATTATCAGTATATGTAGCTGTTTCTATGCCTTCGTTATTTATATATGGAAAAATTTTATTTAATTCTGAACCTTTAATATTTTTAGTACCAGCATCGCATTCTCTATGATTTTCCAAAGCTTTATATTGTTCCTCTGCATGTTCTGGTCCAAACATTAAAAGGTATCCATTAGGAACCATGCTTGCCGTTGGGTTTGGATTTTTTTTTGTTTTTAATAATTCTGGTATTTTAAAGATGAATTCTCTAGCAAATTTACCTAAAAGTATATTTTCTTTTTGAAAAAATTGTCTTCTAAATCCACCTAAAGATAAAGGAAATGAGGCAGTCTTATATGTAGGGTCTCTTTCAATTACCTTAACTTTTCTACCTTCCATTGATAAAAAGTATGCAGTTGCAGCGCCTATTATACCTCCACCAACTATGACGACATCATCCATAAATTTTAATATATACTATTTTCTTTGCATTAACCATAAAGCATCTTGAGATAAAAAATAAATTTTTCCGTTAGAGGGATGCACTTGAATGTCTCTAATTCTCCCAATTTTATTTTTAAAAATAACCTCTTCTTTTACATTTGATAAGTCATCAAATATCAGTTTTCTTAAGGATTTATCTTTTAAAGAAGTGATTAAAGCATGACTATTCCACTCATTAAACTCGTCACCTTTATAAATAGTTATTGCGCTAGTTGCTATTGAGGGTACCCAATATTGAATAGCTTTTGTAAATCCAGGTTTCCATTTTGGGCCAATTGGAATTCCAGAATAATTGGTTCCTCCCCATCCTAAAATTTTCCATCCATAATTTTCACCTTTTTTAACTTCTCCGAACCAATCTCCACCTTTTGCCCCATGGTTACTCATGTAAACTTTTCCATCAAATTCAGAAAGTGCCATCCCTTGAGGATTTCTAATTCCAATTTGATAAATCTCTGGCAACCAATCTACCATACCCTCAAACTTTGGATTATCTTTTGGTATACTTCCATCTAAATGAATTCTTATAATACTACCTGGATGCTTTGAGGCGTCTTGTGCAATCATACCTTGTCCTCTCTCACCCGCAGAAGCAAATATAAAATTATCTTTGATAACTAATCTTGATCCAAAATGATAACCAGAGTCTATTGGGGGATTTGCTTGAAAAATATTTTTAAAGTTTAATTGTTTCTTATTAAATTCTGCTTTTGCAATAGAAGTGCTAGTTTTATATCCACCTCTATCTTCAGTATATGAAATCCAAATATTATTGTCTTTATGAATAATATCTAATAAGCCTCCTTGACCATGGACAACAAAGTTAAGTTGATGACTAATTTCTTGAACTTCTTTAGATAAAATATTTACAAT
>CACICY010000020.1 GCA_902585265.1 uncultured Pelagibacteraceae bacterium | reverse complement strand
AAAAACTTGAAGATCTTCCTAGACAAGCCAAAAAATAAATTTAATTTAAATTTAATTTCTCATATAAGAAACGCATGAAATGGAAAAATAAATTTAATTATCCAAAGTCCACAAGGTCAATTGAGGATGGTTATAGGAAATACTTTTTAGGCGAGGAAAAACTTCCAAGCGTAACAACAATTTTAAGCGCTACCAAATCTGAGGAAGAAAAAGCTGCTTTAGCGAACTGGAGGGAAAGGGTAGGCTTTAAAGAAGCTAATAGAATTAAAACAGAAGCATCTTCAAGAGGTACATCAATGCACTCATATATAGAGGATTACTTAAGAGGACGTATCAATGAAAGTTTTTTTGAAAGTAATGAACAATATAAAAATATGGCCAAAGAAATAATTGAAAAAGGTATAGATAATAAATTAGATGAAATTTATGGAATTGAAGAAACGTTGTATTATCCTGAACAATATGCAGGCACAGCTGACTTAATTGGTGTTTATCAGGGAAATGATGTTGTAATCGATTTTAAACAAAGTAATAAACCGAAAAAAACAGATTATATTCAAGATTATTTTTTACAACTTGGAGCATATACTCTAGCTCATGACGTTGTTCATGGAACAAAGATGAAAGCTGGGATAATTTTACTTTGTACAAAAGATATTTTGTTTCAGGAATTTAAAATAGAAGGTGCAGAATTAGAGATGTATCAAAATTTATTCTTAGGCAGGGTCAAAAAATTTTATGAGATGAATAATATAGCTTGACTTTAACAGACCATTTCATAGAAGAGATAAAACTAACTAGAAGCTACTTGTTTAGATGCAACGATTTAGTCCTAAAAAACTTTCCAAAAACCCATCAAAACTTAGCTAATTTAAGGTTAAAAATATGAATTTAGCAATTTGGGATATAGAATCATCAAGTGCGAGTACTGATTTCGGTAGCATAATAGAAATCGGAGGAATTTTAGTAGATGAAAACTTCAAAGAGAAAGACCGATTTAATTTAAGGTGCAGTCTGCCTGAAGGGGAAATATTTCAGGCTATGGCCTTAATAGTCAACAAGACATCGATAAAACAACTTACTCAAACAAACCTAAGTCATTATCAAATGCTGGGGGAAGTTGAAAAAATTTTTAAAAAATGGAGTCCTGCAATATTTTTAGGTTGGAGTAGCCTTAATTTTGATGAAGAGATGATAAGGAAAGAGTTTTTTAAAAATATTAGATATCCTTATATTACTAATGCAGCGCCCAATAAAAGACATGATGGTATAAATATTGCAAGAGCTGCTTATGCAGTTGATCCTACAATTCTAGAAACAGAAATTAATGAAAAAAACAATCCTGTATTTAAACTAGCATCTTTAGCTCAAATGCAAGGAATTGATGCAAGTGATGCTCACTCGGCACTTGCTGATGCCGAATTAACTGCAAAAATTTTAAAGATTGTTAAAAAAAAACAAGAGCATACTTGGGACTTATTTTTAAGAACTGCAAATAAATCAGATACAGAAACTATAATGAAAAAAGGAGAAGTGGTAACTCTAAACGAATATTATTATGGTAAATCCAGACTTCATTTAGTTGTACCACTACACCCAAAACATTGTATGCACCCAATTTACCAAGGATGGTATTATTCCATAGATTTAAGAACTGAAATCCAGCCTTTAATAAATAAATCAATAAATGAATTAAAAACAGAGATGAAAAAATCTCCAAAATTTTTAAGAACTATACGCGCAAATAAAGCACCTATTATAATTGATGGAAAGTATGGAATGAATGTTGAACCTTATAACAAACTTGATAAAAACGTAATTAAAAAAAGAGCAGAATTTGTTCAAAATAATGAACAGTTTTCTCAAAATATTTTAACAGCTTTAAGAGAAGTAGCAGAGGAAAAAGAACAATCGAAATCCCAAGAAGATATTTATGCAGAAGAAAGTATTTATACAAAATTTACTTCAAACAAAGATACTGCTCTTTTCCCAACTTGGCATGCAGCACCATGGAAAGAAAAATTAAATTTATTAGATAAATTTGATGATGATAGATTAGTTGGATTTGGTAAAAAAATAATATTTCAGGAGGCCCCAGAAGTTTTACCAGAGTCAATGTATAAATCTATCAGGAGAGAAATTGCAAAAAGAATATTAAGTGAAAGAAAAGAGAAATGGTGGACAATACCTACTTTATATAATGAAATTGATACTTTAAGAGAAAAATACACTAATGAGAGTGATCACGAGAAATTAGCTCTCTTAGATGAATTTAATACCTATGCAATGTCTATTCAAAAAAAATACGAGAATGTTTGATGTATAAAATTAAATTTACGCATTTTTAACTATTGAATAAATAAAATTAATTTATATAAAACCTATATGGCAACAGTAAAATCTACAGACGAAAGTTTTGATCAATTAGTTAAAGATAATAAGATATTAATCTGTGATTTTTGGGCAGAATGGTGCGGTCCATGCCATATGGTGGCTCCCAGCCTGGAAGAAATTTCAAATGAAATGTCTGACCAATTATCTGTAGCAAAACATAACATTGATGAAGAGCCAAATACGCCAACAAAATATGGTGTACGAGGTATCCCCACGATGATTTTGATGAAAGACGGAAATCATGTTTCAACTAAGGTTGGAGCGGTTCCAAAAAGTGAAATTGTTTCTTGGATAAAAGAAAATATCTAATTTAAGCTTAAAATTTCTCCAGCAAGATATAGTGAACCTAAGCAGAGTATAATAGTATTTTTATTTTTTGATAAGGATTTTATACTTTCTTCAATACCATTAGAAAGTTTCAAATTTAATTTTAAATTATCTAACTTTTTTCTAAAATCTTCCTTTGAAATTGCACCATCTTGATTAGGAATATCAATTAAAGTAATTGAATTTACAATATTTTCAAAAACTTTTATAAATTCTTTATGCTCTTTATCTTTCATCATACCCACGATTATATTTACTTCTTCATTCTGATTTTTAATCCAATTAGCAATAGAAAAACTTGCGCTAATGTTGTGACCACCATCTATTACTAGTTTATTATTTCCAGCAATATCTTTTAATTTGCCAGACTTTATCTCTTCAAGTCTTGCTTTTAATGAAATATTTTTGACACCATTTAAAATATATTCATCTTTAATATTAAAAATCTTTCTAGATGCAGCAATTGAGGTACTAACATTATATAATTGATGATCTCCAAGAATACTTGGTTCAGGTAATATTAATTCTCCTAACTGATCTTGATATTGAATAAATCCATTTTTGGATTTTGCAATATTAAAATCTTTATCAAAAAAATATTTATTTGATGTATTATTTTCTAATGATTTTTCTATTTTATCTCTTATTTCATTATTGACTTGTTTATTAATAAATATATTTGAGTTTAAAAGTTTAGCTGTTTTTTCATATATTACTCCTTCAATTGATTTATTTTCAAGCCATTGAAAGTGATCATTATGAATGACACCAATGAGCGTCATTAAATTTTCCTTAAAAACATTTGTACTATCAAATTGATGAAATAATCCAGCTTCTATAATATTAACATTATCTTTGAAATTTTCAGCATATTTTAAAAATGCACAAGTTAAAATTTCAAATAATGTTGCATTGTCATCTCCTAAAGTCTTTTCAACACCAGTCAGCAATTCTATTAAATCTTCTTCATTTATCTCTTTATCATCAAAAACGTATCTTTCTGTATAAGAGAGCAGGTGCGGAGAAGTATAAAGATTAGTTTTATATCCAGCTTGGTTTAGTATTGACTTAAGACTGTAGCACATACTTGCTTTAGCGTTAGTTCCAACAACTGTGATGACATTTTTTAATTTATCTTGGGGATTACCCAGTTTTTTTAAAAGATTAAAAGTTCTTCCTAAAGATAAGTCTAGCTTTTTCTTATGATGCTTCTCTAGTTTGGATATTAGTTTCTGAAGTTTCATTTAAATTTTCTAAATTTATATCAGAATTTTTTCTAAGCAATATCGATAGAAGGTTTCCCACTTCTTTTTGTATATCTTTTCTATGAACAACTCTGTCAACAAAGCCATGTTTCTCTACAAATTCAGCTGTTTGAAAATCAGAACTTAATTCTTCCTTTACAGTAGCTTGAATTACCCTTTTTCCTGCAAAAGCGATTAGGCACCCAGGTTCTGCCAAATGAATATCTCCTAACATTGCAAAAGACGCAGTTATTCCACCAGCAGTAGGATCAGTAAAACATACTATGTAAGGTAAATTATTATTTTTAAGTTCATTTATTGCAAGAGTAGTTCTAGTCATATTTGCTAAAGCAATTGTTGACTCAAACATTCTTTGTCCACCTCCACATGGAAAAAATAGATAAGGTGTTTGATTATCTATTGCATGTTGCACTCCATAAATTATTGCTTCTCCCTCAGCAGCTCCAACAGAACCTCCAATAAAATCAAAGTTTATTGCACCTGCTGTTACTTCTATTCCATTTATTTTTCCTTTTGCAATCATAACCGCACAATTTTGGTTTGTCTTCTTCCTCGCAATCTTAAGTCTATCTTTGTAAGATTTTGTATCAACCCAATTCAATGGATCTTCAGTAGGTATTGGTGACTCTAAAATTTGATAGGCATTCTTACCAAAAACTATATCGAACCTTTGTCTACAACTAATTCTATGATGCTTTCCACAAAGATTACAAACCCATAAATTATTTTCTAAGTCTTTCTTTAATATTGGACCTTTGCAACAACTAGTCCAATCTGAATTTGCTATATCCTCTTTCGAAGGTCTTTTTCGAAGTACCTTCTTTATTTTTTCCCCAAAATTTATAGCCTTTGTTAGCCAATTCATGATATTTTATTTCTTAGTTTACTAACCATCTTACTTACATTTATGACAGGATTTTGTCTATTGTTTAAACTTCTAGTAATTTCTTTACAAATTTGACTGCCAACAACAAGTCCATCTGTATTTTTAAAATTTGATACATTTTTTTCAGTTATTCCAAAACCAATAACACAATTTTTTTTAGGACTTATTTTTTTTATTTTATCGTAATTAGCTAATATTTTTTTTGGTGAAACTTTAAGCTTTCCTCCCGTGGTGGATAACATACTTATATAATAAATCATATCATGAGAATCTTTTGTAATACTTTTAAGTCTTTTATTTGATGTTGTGGGAGATAATAATTGGATAAAATTAATTGAGTTTTCTTTACATTTCTTTGAAAAAATTTTGTTTTCTGGCCATGGTAAATCAACAACAATTAAACCATTAACACCTGATTTCTTACATTTATTTAAAAAATTATTTTCACCATATTGAAAAATCATATTGTAATAACCCATAAATATCACCGGTTTTGAATTTTTGCTTTTTTTAAAATCACTGACAATTTTAAAAATATCATTCATCTTAATACCATTTTTGATTGCTCTATAAGCACTAGTTTGAATTTGACCCCCATCTGCAACTGGTGTGTTATGAGGTATACCAACTTCTAAAATATCTACATAATTTGAAATTGCTTTTAGAATATTTAAAGACTGTTTCTTTGAGCTATCACCAGCAACAGTATAAGTAAGTAGTGCTGGTCTTTTCTCTTTTTTTGCTTTTTTAAATGCAAGACTAATTGGATTTAACATATTTTTTTCCCAACTTTTTTTCTAAAATTCCACGGTCCTTGTATGCATCTCCACAACTATTAATAATTACTATTGTATCTTTACTAAATCTTTTTGCTTCTTTGATTGCTACTGAGAATGCGTGACTTGGTTCAAGCGAAGGTCTTAAATTTTCATATTTGGTTACTATTTGGTAAGCTTTTAAAGCTTCTTCATCACTAGCTGCTGTATACCTTGCGCGCTTGGTATCTTTTAAAAAGCAATGGAGTGGAGAAATTCCTGGATAATCAAGACCTGCGGAAATTGACTCAGTTTCTTCAATCTGACCATCTCTATTTTGATTTACATATTGAGCTGCACCATGAAGTATACCGATTTTTGAACCATAAGTTAAAGGAGCTGCATGCCTTTTACTTTTGGTTGGTCCCCCTGCTTCAACCCCAATAAACTCAACTTGTTTTTTGTCATAATCCATAAATTCATTCCAAAAACCAAAACTTGAGGAACCTCCTCCTACACAATTATATAGTTTAAGTTTTTTAGGAACATCACCAAATTCATTTATCAATTGCACTTTAAGTTCTCTTGAGATTTGACTGGTACTCCATCCACATATTCGAACAAAAATTGCAGGTCCCACCGTACTACCCACACACATTGCAGTTGTATCGCAATTAGCAACCCAATATCTCATGCATTCAGATACAGCATCTACAAGTGTTTGACTTCCTGAGTATACAGGAATTACGTCTGCACCATTTTCTTTCATTGCTTTAACATTTGGTTGTTGTCTTTTAATATCTTTTGCACCCATAAATATTTTACATTTCAAACCAAATTTCTTAGCTGCCATACTTAACATCTTACCAGCATACCCGGCGCCGGTGTCGCCAATTATTACTTTCTTTCCAGACCTTTTAGCCATTAAACAATGTACAGTTGCATTATAAATTTTGTGGGCCCCTCCATTAGCATCAGATACAACTTTTGACCAAATCTGTGCTCCACCAACATATTTTGTTAAATTATTTAACTTGATAAATCTTGTGGGTGTCCCGATCCAATTTTTGAAATACCTATCTCTTTCTTTTATAAAGTTTTTGTCATTTTTTAATTTATTAAATTGTATTTCAAGATCTTCTATAGGTTTTTTAAGTGTTTCAGGCACAAAATTTCCACCAAATTTTCCACCCCAAAAACCAAGTCTATCTCCTTGATCTATGACTGGAATTCCTTTTTTAAGTTTCATTTTCAATTTTAAAATTTAATAGTTTATTAATTTTTCCTAAATCTTTTTTACCATCTTCGTTTTCTAAAGAACCACTTAGATCTATAAAGTAATCTTTATTTTTAAAATTTGGAATATCTTCTATTTTTATATTTCCAGCAATCATTTTATTTAATGAATTAGGTATAGAATTTAATAATTCATGATTAAATCCAATTGACTTCTCATAACCTTTACCATCAAAAAGAATTAGATCTGAAATTTCATCATAATCTTTATATTTATCAACATCTTTTTGACTTTGAATTGTTAAAGCAGTAATTATTTTAATTTCATATTTTTCCTTTATTATTCTTGTCTTTTCGGGATTTACATCATACAGCTGATAAAAATCGAAATTAAGTTCTTTAACTTTTTCTAATATATGATCATCTGGATTAACAAGCACAGAAACGAAATTTGTATTTCCTTTTTTAATACTAACCAAGTTTTTTAATTTTTCATATTCCACATACCTTTTGCTCTTCTTGTAATTGGTTATAAAACCTACAAACTTGGGAGGAAATTGATGATTTAAGATATAACTTAAAGTCTCAAGATCAGAGACCCCACAAATTTTTATTCCTTTAACCATTATTTTAAATGATTTATTAAATTTTGAAGATTATTTTTAATATTTCCTCTAGTAATTGGTCTTCCAATCACTAACCAATCACTTCCATTTTTATAAGCTTGTTTAGGAGTTAGAGTTCTTTTCTGATCATCTACTTTAGAATTAAATCTTATACCTGGAGTTATTATTTCTTTTTTAAATATTTTCTTAACAAGATTAACTTCCATAGGGCTGCATACAATAGCATCTAATTTTGCTTTTTTGGCTAATTGTGCCTGCTTAATTACAATACTTTTTACTGCTTTGTTGTATCCAATTTCACTTAATAATTTATTATCAAGTGATGTAAGAATTGTCACTCCAACTATTTTTGTTTTTCCAGAAACTTTTTTTGCTTCTTTTAATGCATTAAGACCAGAACTTATATGTATTGTGATATAGTTAAATTTTAAATCACTAATAGCTTTAATAGCAGATGAACATGTATTTGGTATATCTGCTAATTTATAATCTCCAAATGTAATTTTATTTTTTAATTTTGATATAAAACTTCTACCACCTTTTGAATTTAAAAATTCTAACCCAAATTTATAACCAATTTTTAATTTTGAACTTTGTGTTTTTTTAATAATTTGCTTAACTTTTTTTATGTTATTACTATCACAAGCAATAAATACTTTATTCTTTTTCATTAGCTCTTTTTGCCCAATCCTTTGACATTTTAAATAATATAGATTTTTTTTGTGGAGTATTTACTTTTTCATTAGTTTTTGGATTTCGAGATATTCTAGCCTTTTGAATTCTGGGCTCAATTGAAAAAACTTCTCTAAGTTCTACACGTTCACCCCGTTTTAGAGCTTCTTGAATTTCATAAATTATGATGTCAAACAATTTTGTCAAATCTTTCTTTAAAAAATTTGGATAATTTTTAGAAAGTTCTTTAATTAAATCTGATTTTACTACTGACAATTTTTACTCAGTATCCTTTTTTTTCTTTTTACCATCTAATTGCTCAGAAAGAGACGAGAAAGGTAGATTTTTTCCACTTAATGGACTTGAATGTTCTTTTATAGCTTTAGCATTCATTATCTCTTCAAGTAATTTTATACTAAAAGAAGCTTTTCTTTTTTCAAAATTTAGCTCTGATATTGCAGCATCTATTCTTTCACCTCCAACAAATCTAGATGGTCTTGCATCAGATGCACTCATTGCAATTTGTGATTTCTTGATCAAAAATTCAATATCACAACCTTCAGGTTTTACTATTAAACCCTTGTTATCAGATGAAATTACTTTTACTGTAACTGCTTCGTTAACTTTTTTTTGTTCAAACCAATCAAATGGGTCTTTCTGCAGTTGTTTAAGACCAACTCTTACTTTTTGATCACTTTTTTTAATTTCAAGTATTCTTACTTTCAATTTATCACCTTTCTTATATTTTTTTAATTCCTCATCTGCTTTACCACTATAAGAAATATCATTTGAATGTAAAAAACCATCGATATCATATTCTCCTAATTTAAGATAGATAGCGTATTCATTAATATTATTTATAACTCCTTCTATATCAGAGCCAATCGGATATTCATTTTCTAGTTTAGAGTATGGATTTTCTTGTGTTAGCCTATGAGAAATGGCAACTCTTCTTTTATCTTTATCAATTTCTGTTATTACACAATCTATTTGGTCCCCAACATTAAAAATTTTCTTTGGAGAAATATTTTTTTTTGTCCAACTTATTTCACTACTATGTAAAAGTGTGCTAAGTCCCGGCTCCAATTCACAGAAACATCCATAGTCAGTAATTTTAACTACTTTAACCTTATATTGACTTCCAATTTGGTAATTTGAAATATGTTCAAATGGATCTGGCGAAAGTTGTTTTATGGAACAACCTACTTGCAATTTATCCATGTCTATTGAGATTACTTTTAAATCATGTTTTTCACCAACATTAAAAATTTCATCAGGATGGTTTACTCTACTGTAGCTGATTTCCTGAAGATGGCATAAAGTATCAAGCGTTCCATCTGGTGTATTCACCTCAAAAAAGCAACCAAATGATGAATATCCTTTTACAACAGCGTCTTTAATAATATCACCTACTTTAAAATTTTCTAAAATTTTAACTTTATCCTCTTTTTTATTGGAAGATACAACTTGTCTTCGCGAAACAACGCTATTTCCTCTTACCATATCAAGTTTTATAAGTGCAAACTTTTGCTCAACTCCAATTAGATGGTCAATATTTTTAATTGGCTTATCTGAAATTTGAGAGCCTGGACAAAACATGAGTGAACCTGTTTCAACATGTTCAACTATAACTCCACCCTTTGTTTTTTGCGTAATTTTTCCATTTATTAGTTCATTATTTTCATAACACTTAACTAATTTATTCCATCCCTTAATTTTTTGAGCTTTTTGAGCAGATACGATGACATCACCATTTTTATCCTCAATTTTTTCAAGTAGAACTGAAATAGTTGCACCCTCTTTTATTTCATTATCAAAACCAATCATTTTCATCTCGTTAACGTCAATTACTGGTTCACTTTTTAAACCAGGTATAAAAAGAAAAATGTACTTGCTTGTAATCTTCGTTATTTTACCTTCAATTATTTTTCCTTCTTCGATCTTATTTTTTGATAATTGGCTATTTAGTAATTCTTCAAATTGTTTTGAAGCAGGAGATGATAGGTCTTTATAAATTTCCATTAATTATTTAATTTTTTGTCCATTATTGCTTTAATTTTTTTAAAGCAGGCTTTCTTACTTAATTTAGTAGTATTAATCAAGATAGAATCTTTTGTTTTTTTTAGTGGACCATGTTTCCTCTCTTTGTCCGATTTATCTCTAATTCTAAGGGTTTTAAGTACCTCTCTATATGTGATTTTTTTTTTTAAATCTCTGTATTCGTTAAATCGTCTTTTTGCCCTAATTTTGATGTCAGCAGTAATAAAAAACTTAAACATTGCATCTCTAACTTGCACAGTAATTATATCCCTCCCATCTAAAACTGATCCATTATATTTTTTAGGCGGTGAGTATGCACATTTTTGTTGAAATTTATGAACTATATTTCTAATTTTCTTATCTCTAGCAATAACAGATGCTGATACTGCAACATCATCTGATAATAAATTTTTATCTTGCAAATAATTGATTTTTAAATTTTTGACCTTTTTTTTTATTAAATTATATGAAATTTTATTTTTATTATTAAGTTTTAAATATCCTATGTATCTGTAAATTTTTCCAGTATCTAAATAAAATAAATTATAATGTTTTGATATCAACTTTGCTTGCGTTCCAGCACCTGCAGCAGCAGGTGAGTCAATTGCTACAGTAATAAAATCTTTTCTTTTCCTCATTTTATTTTTGCTCCTATTATTTTTAAGATTTTTAAAAAATCAGGAAATGAGGTATTTGCACTTTTTTTATCATGTATTTTCCAAACTCCTCCTAATGTAAGAGCTGTGATACAGGATAAAAAAAAAATTCTATGATCTTTTAAAAAATTTTTCATTTCAAATTTTTTTGATAATCTTATATTTGGATTACCATGAATGTTAATGTTGTCATCAAATCTATCTACTTTTATTCCAATTAATTTTAAAAATTTTACTGCTAAATCTAATCTTTTTGATTCTTTCTTATTCATTTCACCTAAGTCTTTAAATTTAGAAATTCCTTTTGCCTTTGCTGCAACTAAAAAAATTATTAAAAACTCATCAATAGCTGAACTATTTAATTCAGATGGACAATTTATAGATTTTAAATTCATTTTACTTTTTACGTGAATATCTGCTATTTCCTCCCCGTTATAGATTTTCTTTCTTTTTAATTTTATTCGTGCACCCATTTTATTTAAAATTCTAATAATCCCAATTCTACTTTTATTTACATTTACATTTTCAATCACTATTTGTGATTTTTTTGAAAGGAGTGTTAGGACAATGAAAAATGATGCAGAACTAATATCTCCAGGGACTTTATATGTAAACGAATTAAATTGTCTAAGTCCTTCAATTTTAATTAAATCAAAGTTATTTATTTTTTTAATTTTTATTGGATATCTTAAGGACTTTAAAAATAATTCAGTATGATTTCTAGATCTTCTGGAGTTTATGACCGTTGTTCCTGGTGTATTTAATGAGCTAAGTATAATGCAAGATTTAACTTGAGCACTACCTATATTTTCATCGTATACTATAGGTCTCAAAAATTTAGTTCCTAAAATTTCTATTGGAAGACAATTATTTTTACTTTTTATGTTAACACCAAATTGTCTTAAGGGCTTTATAACTCTAGAAAAATCTCTTTTAGATAAACTTCTATCCCCTATAAGCTTTACTTTTGTTTCTGATTTTACCAACATTCCTAATATTAATCTTGCTAATGTTCCTGAATTTCCTGCATTTATTGTAGTATTTCTTTTAATGTTAAAATTATTTAATCCAAAACCTTCGATATAATAAATTTTATTGTTTTTATAATATTTGATACCTAGCGATCTTATTGCTTTTAAAGTATTTAAAACATCTTCTGACTCAAGTAAGTTTGATATTTTGGATACCCCAGCAGCCTGAGAAGCCAAAAGTATTGATCTTATTGAAATACTTTTATCTGAACCTACTCTTATTCTTTTACTAAAATTGTTAATTTTATTGGATATGAATATATAATTAGACACAAATGAATTAATTGATTTTAAATTCTTCACCAAAATATGCGCTTCTAGCACTTGAGTCTTTTACAATTTCATCAGGACTTCCTGACGCAATAATTTTTCCATTTGATAAAACTATAGCTCTATCAACACAACTGAGTAAATCTCGAGCCTGATGATCACAAACTACTACTGTAATATTTTCAAAGGATTGTAGATTAACTATTATCTCCTGCAACATCTTAATAGTTAGGATATCTAATGCTGCGAATGGTTCGTCTAAAAGTAAAATATTTGGGTCATTAATTAATGACATTGAAATTACTAATTTTTTCTTTTGACCACCAGAAAGATGCTTAGCTTTTATTTTTAATAATGAGTCAAACTCAAATTGTGAAATTATCTTTTCTATTTTTGCATTTCTAAGATCTTTTTCTTTTATATGTATTTCACCAACTAAATTTAAATTTTCAAGTAAACTTAAATCTTGTATAAAACCTCCATATTGTGGGACATATCCAAGTTTAAATTTTGTTGCTCTTTCATAAATTGGAATATTAGTGCAATCAATACCTTCTATTAACACTTTTCCAAAGCTTGGATCTTTAAGCCCTGTTATAATTTGAAAAATAGTAGATTTCCCCACACCATTTGGACCTAGCATACCCAAAATCTCTTGCTTATTAATATCTAAATTTAAATTATTTAAAATCTGTCTTTTATTATAGAACATAGATATTTTTTCTAATTTTAAGATTGTTTTTTTCTCTTTTGCTTTCTTGAATTCATCTTCATTCAAAATTCCTTTATCGTGAAGATCTTTTAATTCTTTTATTTGATTAATAACTTCTACATTTTGAATATTTTCAATTTTAGATGACTCTAAATTCTTATCTTCTTTAATTATTTGTTTAGCTTCAACTCCTCTTGTTATTGCTTTAACAGCAATGGATAGAACAAATACAAGAATTATAAATACTGCAATATATATTATATTAGTTAACATTAATTTATTTTATCAAATCTTTTTTTGAGAATTGTCCACCAGTCGTCCAATTAAAACTATAACGATTTATTTCATCATCAAATTTTTTATTTGCGTCTAATTTTAAATCAAAATTTGTCTTATATTTTTTTGAAATAATATTATCATATTTTAATAATTTTAATTGATCCATTGTTAATAAAGGTTTTGGTAACATTTCAAATAATTTAGCATTAATTTTTGCCAAAGGCAAAGGTAATGGAAATAATAATCTTTTTTTATTTATTGATATTAAAATTTTAGACAATATTTGTTTAAATGTAAAAATCTCTGGACCAATACACTCAATAGTTTCTCCTTTTATTTTTCTTTTTACAATTTCAAATATAATATTTGATAAATCTGAAACATGGATTGGAGTAAATTTAGTTTTTCCACCGTAATACAAAGGCATGATAGGAAGTATACTCAGTAATCTCATAAAGTTTGTTGTAAAATTATCATCTACTGAATAAACAATTGAAGGTTTTAATATTACAGATTTTGAAAAATTTTGTCTTACTTTAGTTTCGCCATTCAATTTACTCTTAGCATAATCACTGTCAGTGGCTGCTTCTATTCCAAGAGCAGATATATGTATAAATTGATCAAGTGATTTGTTTAAAGCTACCTTAGACAATAAAGAAGGCAGATCTGAATGAATTAAATTGAAATTATTTTTCTTTTTTTCGAATAAAATCCCTATCAAATTTATACAAATTGATGATTTATCCATTAATCTTCCAATATTCTTCTCATTAAATGTGTCAATTTCCTCAAGCTCTAAATATCCATAATTTGACTGCGTTTTAATTTGATAGCCTTTACGATGAATACTTCTAGTTACCGCAATAACTCTGTAGTTATTTTTTGTAAATTTTCTTATTAAAGATTTTCCAATTTGGCCAGAAGAGCCAAATATTAAAATTGAATCCTGATTTTTCATATATATATATCTACCTAATGAATTTAGATATTAAATTACATAAAGGTGATTTACCAGATGAAATAAAGTTCAGTGACAAGATAGCAATAGACTGTGAGTTTACAGGACTAAATGTAGAAAGAGATAGACTATGTCTAGTACAAATATCTAATGGTAAAAATGATGCACATATAATTCAACTAGATAAAGAAAAATATAACGCTCCTAATTTAAAAAGTGTTCTAGCAGATAAAAATATTAACAAATTGTTCCATTATGCTAGAGCTGATCTGCTATTTATAAAAAAATATTTGAACCTAAATGTTGAAAATGTAGATTGTACAAAAATAATGAGTAAAATTGCTAGAAGTTATTCTGATAAGCATGGTTTAAAAGATTTAATTAAAGAATTTATAGGAATAGATGTCAGCAAACAATTGCAGTCATCATACTTTGGAGGAGACCTATCCGACAAACAATTAAAGTACTGCGCTCAAGATGTTATATATTTGCACAAAATATATCACTCTTTAAAAAATATATTGAAAAGTGAGAATAGGATTAGTCTTTATGAAAAGACAATTAAATTTATTAATTTAAGAGTTGAGCTTGATATATCATCTTTTAAAGAAGATATATGGTCTCACTAAAATGAAAGAAAATGCTATATTAAATATCGCTAAAGAAGTTGTTAAAGTTGAAATTAACTCTCTTAAGAAGCTGCATTCAAATATTGGAAAATCATTTCAGCAAGTAGTAAGGGCAATAATCAACTGCAAGAATGGTAAGATTATTATTTCTGGAGTTGGTAAAAGTGGAATAATTGCCAAGAAATGGTGCGCAACTCTTTCATCTACAGGTACGCCATCTTTTTTTCTTGATGCTTCAAATGCTAGTCATGGTGACATGGGCCAAATAACTTCAAATGATCTTGTAATATTAATAAGTTTGAGTGGTGAAAGTGATGAATTAAAAAATATAATTCAATATACATCTCGTAATAGAAATATTAAATTAATTGCAATTACTTCAAAAAAAGATTCAATCCTATTTAAGAATGCTGATGTAAAATTTTTATTACCAATTGTAAAAGAGGCAGGTCCTGGGAGTTATATTCCCACATCATCGACTACAGTCCAAATTGCACTTGGAGATGCAATTGCTATTACATGTATGAGATACAAGAATTTTGGCAAAAATGATTTTAAAAAATTTCATCCTAGTGGTTCACTATCAATTAAATTAAAAACAGTTGAAGACTTGATGTTAATCGGTAAGAAAATACCATTTGTATCTGAAAATATAAATATGCGAAATGCAATCAAGAATATTTCAAGAAAGGGTCTTGGAACTCTTATAATTAAAAATCATAAAAAACTCACTACTGGCATACTTACTGATGGTGACCTAAAAAGAATATCAAGTTTACAGTCAAGTATTCTGAATTTAAAAATTAAAAAAGTGATGAAAAAAAATCCAATCAGTGTAGACAAAAATATGCTAGCTGCTGAGGCGCTTTCAATTATGAATAGCAAAAAGATTACCAGTTTATGTGTGCATCAAA
>CACICY010000019.1 GCA_902585265.1 uncultured Pelagibacteraceae bacterium | reverse complement strand
TTCTGTAATAAATAACTCAATTGAGTTTATGAGATTTTCGTTAAAATCCATCATATGATCATCATTTTCAACAAAAAAACTTGATTTTTTTCCATTAAATTTATCATAAATTTCTTTTCCCATTTTAAATGGTACAATTTTATCTTTCATACCATGCATTACCAGAATTGGAGATGTATTTTTATTCAATTTGCTAATCGAATTGTATTTATCTTTTAACAAATATTTAACTGGCAAATATGGATAATAACTTTTTGCTAGTGTTTCCATAGATGTGAACGGTGACTCTAATATCACACCACTAAAAGAATAATCTTGTGCTAGATTTAATGCAATTGCTGTACCCAACGACTCCCCGTACAAGATTATATTTTTATCTTCAATTTTCTTGGAATTTAGCCATTTCTTTGCTGCCAAAGCATCTTCATAAAGGCCTATTTCTGAAGGTTTTCCATCATTTCCACTAAATCCCCTATAAGCGAATATCAAATAGTTAACATTCATTTTTGAGAATTCATTTAACTTATAAATACGATTATCAAGTTTGCCAGCATTGCCATGAAAAAGTAATATAGTCTTATAATTTTCGTTCTTTTGAAAGTGCCATCCAACCAAACTACTTTCAGAGTTAATAAATACCTTTTCTATTTTGTGATTCAAAGGTCCTTCGTCTAAATAATTATTTTCTCCTGGATGGTACAGAAGATTTCTTTGATAAAAAAAAATAAAAATGCAAATAAACATATAAATTATTAATATTAATAATAATATATTTGTTAGTGTCATTTTTTTATTAATCATTATTTCTATTTAGATAAATGAAAAAAATATAACTTAATATACAAAGAATTAAAAAAATTGAAAAAGAAATTCTATAACTATTTACAATATCAAATCCTTTAGAATTAAATAAGTCTATAAATAATCCAATACCCCATTGCATAAAGAATGTTCCTGAATGAATGAATACATTATATGAAGTAAGTGACTTGCCTGCTAAATTTTGTGAAAAGTTTAAAGCTATAGCTGGTTGAGTTAGAGAAATTACAATTGAAGTCATAATGTACATTGCAAATAAAAAAGCTCCAGCTTTAGGACCAAAAAAGATTATTAGAAAAAAAACAAAGTAACTTATTGGGAGTCCAAATTTAATTAGTTTAACACTACTTATTCCATAATCAGAGAGTTTGGGAAGAATATATCCCCATAAAAAGTATGATGCTAACATAGTTACATTGATCCAAAACAAGCCTGTAGCACTTTGAAATGGAGAATAACCTGTAATATTTAACATCCAAGGACCGGCCCAAAGCGTTTGGATTGCCTGTATACCACCATAATTAATAAATGCTAATGGTACCATACTGATAAAAAACTTATTCTTCCAAATTTGTGCTAAACCTTTTTTTTCTTCATCAACAGTGAAGTTTTCTTTCTGTTCCCAATTAGGAGTGAATAAGAAAATTAAAATAATACTTATTAAAATAAGTATAGCTATTAAAATGAAAATCCATCTCCATCCTATGTATGGTAATAAAATCTGTACAGGTAAAGTAGATGATACAAAACCTATATTTGCTACCATTAACATCCATGAATTAGCGCGCTGTTGATATTTTTCAGCAAACCAAACTCTGTATCCTGTTAGAGGTCCCATCATACAAGCACTCACTCCGATCCCAATAAATATTCTTGAAATAAGCAACTCAGAAAAACTTTTTGCTAATGCAAATGATACGGTTCCTACCAATGCAATTATTAAAAAATACCCAACAACCTTTTTTGGTCCAAATTTATCAAGTAGTAGTCCTATTGGGACTTGCATAATTGAAAAGCCAATAAAATAGCCTCCTGCTAACAGTCCTAAATTTCCTGCTGTTAAATCGAATTCATATGTCAGGACTGGTGTTAATGTTGCAGTAATAGATCTAACAAGATTTGATAATAAAAAACCAAAGGCAAAAATACAAAATATGATAATGCTTTTATTTACTTTAGTAATCATTTATAAATTTTTGAGATTTAATCTGTACTATGAATAATCAATCAACAAAAGATAAAGATGCACGCTCATCAAATGCTATGGCTGCAACTTCTCATCCATTAGCGACCGAAGAGGCCTTAAAAATACTAAAAATGGGTGGAAATGCAGTAGATGCTTCTATAGCAGCTTCAATTGTTTTATCTGTGGTTGAGCCTAATGCAACAAGTATTGGTGGAGACTGTTTTGCAATTGTCAAAATGAATAATAAGGATGCAGTATCTTTTAATGGATCTGGGTTAGCACCAGAGAAATTAAGTTATGATTTCTTCAAGGAAAAAAATATAGATAAAATTGGATTAACAAGTCCTCATTCAGTAACGATTCCTGGTGCAGTTCATGCTTGGGAAACTATTCATAAAGAATTTGGAAAATTAGATTTTGAACAATTATTTACAGGTGCAATTGAGATTGCAAAAAATGGTCACAAGATTTCTAAAGTAGTGTCAAATGCTTGGCATAATAGCTTAAATAAAATTAATGGAAATGAAAATTCTAAAAAAATTTTTTTGAAAGAAGGTCGTACTTATCATGAAAATGAATTAATGAAAAATATTCCATTAGGAAAAACATTAGAGGCAATTAGTAAAAAAGGAAGTAAAGAATTTTATGAAGGTGAAACTGCAAAAGATATAATTGAAAGTTTAAGTGAATTAGGGGGTGTGCATACTTTTGAGGATTTTTCTAAACAGAACACAATAAGATCAGAAACAATAAAATCTAGTTATAAGGGTGATTTTATTCATCAATGTCCTCCAAATGGACCTGGCGTAACTGTTTTGATTATGATGAAATTGTTAGAAAAACTAAATATTCATAACTATAAATTCAATAGTACTGAAAGATTTCATCTTGAAGCCGAAGTTACAAAACAAGCTTATAAAGTTAAAGAAACAAGCTTAGGCGATCCAAATTTTGTAAATTTTGATTTAGATGAAATTTTAAGTGATAAAAATATTGAGGATATTTTTAATAAAATTAAGCTCAATTCATGCAGTGATGTTGGTGACTTAAATATTCCGGCTCACCCAGAAACTATTTATCTAACAGTTGTAGATAAAGACTTAAATAGTGTGTCCATCATTAATTCAGTTTGTTACGTATTTGGATCAGGTATCACTACAAATAAAAGTGGAATACTTTTACATAACAGGGGTACAAATTTCAGAGTAGAGCATGGACATCCAAACTGTATTGAGGGCTTAAAAAGACCATTACACACTATAATTCCAGGTATGGTCATTGACAAAGATAACAATACAACTTTGAGCTATGGAGTTATGGGAGGGCAATATCAACCAGTAGGACAGGTGCATGTTTTAAATAATATGATTGATTACGGCATGGGTCCTCAAGAGGCTTTAAGTTTTCCAAGAGCCTTTCATTTTAACAATATTTATAAGCTTGAAAAATCAGTTGATAATCAAATTTTTAACGAATTGAAAGAAATCGGTCATAATGTTGAGTATATTGATGGCACTCATGGTGGAGGTCAAGCTATTAAAATAAATCGTACAGAAGGGGATCTTTTAGGAGGATCTGATCCTAGAAAAGATGGTTACGCAAAAGGGTACTAAATAATGTCAAAAAGAATTGTTAGAAACATTTTTGAAAATGTTAATGATGAAAATATTGCTCTAACCTCTGAAATCAGTACAAAACTAAATTACAAAGATTTAAAATCATTTATAGATAAAATTTCTAAACAGCTGGCTGGAAATGGATTATCAAACAAAGATAGAGCAGCGATAGTTTTACCAAATGGGCCATATATGGCTTCAAGTTTTTTAGCTATTTCAAGCTATATGTCTGCTGCACCTTTAAATTCATCATATAAATCTGAGGAGTATGAATTTTATTTAAAAGATTTAAATCCAAAAATTGTTTTGGTTGAGAAAAATTCTGAAAATCCAGTTGTCGATGTAGCAAAAAAATTAAAAATAGAATTATGTGAGATTAATCCAGAAAAGGATGGACCTTCAGGAATATTTAATATTTATGAAAAAGAAAGTGAATATTCTTTACCTGATGAAAATGATGAATCATTAGTGCTACACACTTCTGGTACTACATCAAGACCAAAAATTGTTCCTTTAACAAATAAAAATATTTTTTCTTCTGCAGAAAATATTTCTAAAAGTTTAAATCTTTCTAAAAATGACCATTGTCTTAATATTATGCCACTTTTTCATATACATGGTCTTATAGCTATTTTAGCTTCATCAATGAAAGCTGGGGCATCTGTATGTGCATCAAATGGTTTTAATGCTATCAAGTTTTTAGATATGGCTAAATCAGAAAAAATAACTTGGTACTCAGGGGTGCCTACAATGCATCAGGCGATTTTATTAAGAGCACGTAGAAATTTAGAAGTTGCTAAGCTACTAAAACTAAGATTAATTAGATCATCATCTGCATCTTTACCGCCAGTGGTATTCAAAGATCTAAATGATGTTTTTAGTTGTCCAGTGATTGAAGCATACGGTATGACAGAAGCTACTCACCAAATGACTTCTAATCCATTGCCACCCAAGCAACAAAAAGCAGGATTTGTAGGCCTTCCAGCAGGTCCGGAAGTATGTATTATGAATGAAAATGGGGAAGTGCTAAATCAAGGTGATGAAGGAGAAGTGTGTATAAAAGGTGAAAATGTAACTCTTGGATACGATAATAATGAAGAAGCAAACAAAACAAGTTTTACCAATGGTTGGTTTAGAACCGGCGATCAAGGTTATTTCGATAATGAGGGTTATTTAAAGATTTCAGGAAGATTAAAAGAAATAATTAATAAAGGTGGAGAAAAAATATCTCCATTAGAAGTTGATAATGTATTAATGGACCATCCATTAATAGATCAAGCAGTTTGTTTTGGCTATGAAGATAAAATGCTTGGAGAAAATATCGCTAGTGCAATTATAATAAAAAATGGTGAGACGTGTTCAGAAAATGATGTTTTAAAGTATGCTCAAGAAAAACTTGCTAAGTTTAAAATACCAAAAAAAATTTTTTTTGTTGAAGAAATTCCAAAAGGAGCAACAGGAAAATTACAAAGAAATGTTTTAGCAAAAAAATTTGGTTTAAATAATTAATGATAAAAGTTTGTATATTTGGTGCAGGATCAATTGGTGGATATTTAGCTGCATGTTTGAGTAAAAATAAAATTGATTTATCACTTATAGCCAGAGGTCCGCACAAAAGAGCTATACAAGAGAATGGCTTAACGTTAATTAAAAAAGATAAAACAGAAAACTTTAAATTGAAAGTAACAGATGATCCCAAAGAACTTGGAATTCAAGATTATATTTTTATTTCAGTAAAAGCTCATGCAATTTCTAATATAGTAGATTCTCTTCAAAGCTTAATTGGAGAAAATACAACTATAATATCTGCTGTGAATGGCTTACCTTGGTGGTATTTTCATAAAGCTAACACGGGCACAAACTTAGATGAGAAACATATAGATAGTGTTGATCCTGATGGTAAAATTTGGAATTCTTTGAAGCCTTCAAGAGCTCTTGGATGTGTGGTTTATCCAGCAGCTGAAATTACTGAACCTGGTGTTATTAAACACAATGGTGGTGAAAGATTTACATTAGGCGAACCAGATGGGTCAAAATCAGAAAGACTTAAAATTATTGCAGACTTATTAATTGCAGGAGGTTTAAAAGCTCCACAAAAAAGTAATCTAAGAGATGAAATTTGGATTAAGCTCTGGGGTAATTGCTCGTTTAATATTGTGAGTGCACTACACGATAAATCTTTAGATGAAATTGGTAACGAACCAGAACTATTAAATATAGTTAAAAAATTGATGGAAGAATGTCAGTCAGTGGGAGAAAAAATTGGCGTTAAATTTAATGTTTCGATAGATCATAGAATTAAGGCAGCAATTTCAATAAAAGGCCATAAACCTTCAACTACTCAAGATTTACATGCAAAACGTCCCCTAGAAATTGATCCAATCATTGGATCAATAATTGAAATTGGAAATAAAATTAATGTAAATACTGAAAACTTAAAGTCTGAATATAACAAGCTAAAACAAAAAGCTGAGGGCTTAGGATTATACAAAAGATCAAAAATAATTGATCAGATTACGAATTAACTAAAAGTTTAAAGAAATGTCTCTATGTATTGAATTACATTTTGAGACATAAATCGCTTGCTCTTTTGTAAGTTTTGATTGCAGACGTAATCCAATAGTTTCACTAATAATTTTATCATGAGCATTTATCTTATCCATATGCTTTTTCTTGAAATTTTTTCTCCAATCTATCTCTTGTTGGAATAAAACATAAGTATCATTTGCTGACGTTTGAAGTTTTTCAAAATCAACCTCATCTTCATCCATAAGGGTAATTAAATAATCTAGCTTATCTGCAAATTCATCAGATCCTGAAATTTCTCCAACTTTTTCAAAAATATTATCAATAAATTCTATTGCATCAATATAACCTCTATTATCTATTTTTGATTTAAGAAGTTTCATATCTTGACTTAATTCTTCGAATTTTTCTCCATGATTTATAAATTCCTTAATTAATAATAAATCTTCATATGCATTATCCACAGTCTTTTTATATTTTTTGACAGCTAAATTTTTCGCTTTGTTAATTTTATTAAATTCATCATTTTTAGATTTCCACTCTTGAGGAATTGTATTTTGAATTTCCTCTATCTCTAACTTAACATTTTCAATTTTTTGCAAAATTTTATTTTTATCTGATACATCTTCATCATCAAGATTTCTTATCTCAGCTTTGTATTTATCTATCTTTTTATTTAATTTTAATATTTTCTTTTGTTTTTTTCTTGTTTTAAAATGTAAGTCTCTGTAATCAACAGCATAATCATCATAGATTGACTGAGCACTTTTAACTTCATCAACTAATTCAAAAGAATATTTAGAATTATCAACATGACGTTGAAAATAGCTTAATTTATCTGCTGGTAGATTTGCTAAAATGATATCATCAAATTCATTAATGCTAGTTTTAATTTGATCTCCATTGGTTTCAAAGTTTGCAAATTTGTATTCTTGCAAACAGTATTGAAGTTTAGGGTTCATTGGAGGTGGAGCAACATTAGATGTTAAATAAACTCTGTTAGGCAGATAATTAACAAGACTTGGATAAAAACCAACAATACCTAGGCCAATAAGCTGTAGAGCTATGAAAGGTACAACACCTTTCCAGATGTCCAATGTCTGAATTATTTTTGGAGCTACTCCTTTTAGATAAAACAAAGCAAACCCAAATGGAGGTGTTAAGAATGATGTCTGTAGATTTACACCTATCATTACTCCAAGCCATACTGCTGTAACATTTGCACCTGTTTCAGCAAGTAATATTGGCGCAATAATTGGAACCACTACAACAGCTATTTCTATAAAGTCTAAAAAGAAACCTAGAAGGAAAATTACAACCATAACCACGATAAACTGAGTCCAGAAACCCCCAGGTAGATCTTGAAGAAAATCTCTAACCAACTCTTCTCCACCAAATGCTCTAAATCCTGATGTAAGCATTGCAGCACCTAATAGAATTATGAAAACCATTGAAGTGGTAATACAAGTTTCTGTAACAACTTCTTTTAGTACATTGTCTGTTTTATAACTTCTCCAGAAGCTCCATGCTATTCCATAAACAAGTATAATTACAAAAAATGCTGTAATGTAGATTGCACCCAAATCTCTTTCTTCTAAATTTTTTACATTGAGTTCATAAGTTGAAGCCAGAAAAGTAATAGGTATTATTGATCCTATAATTAGTATTAAAGGATAAAATGCACTTTTCTTACCTTCAAACAACCTATATCCAGCCATTAAAGTTGCGCCAATTGCTCCAATAGATCCAGCTTGGTTAACAGTTGCAATACCCATTAATATTGATCCTAATACAGCAAATATAAGTGCAAGAGGAGGGATGATAATAACTATAACTCTCAACCAAAATTTAAAATCAAAAGTTCCTTTAAATGGAACAGGGGGTGCAACTCCCTTTTTAATTCTTGCATAAATGAAGACGTATATCATATACAATGCTACTAGAACTAGACCTGGTAACAAAGCACCCAAGAACATATCTCCAGCACTAGATGATCCAACTCTAAACTCACCAGGCATATTGAATTCACCAGTGATAGCTTTGTAATCATTTTGTCTAATATTATTAGCAACATCTGAGGCACTAGCTAATTGGTCAGCAATAATAATTAAAACAATTGAAGGGGGAATTATTTGTCCAAGAGTTCCAGATGAACAAACAATACCACTCGCAAGTTTACGGTCATAATTATTATTCAACATTGTTGGTAAAGAAATTAGTCCCATTGCGATAACGGTAGCACCAACTATTCCTGTAGTTGCAGCAAGTAAGGCTCCTACAAAAATTACTGATATACCCAATCCACCAGGAATAGGACCAAATAGTTGACCCATGGTAATTAGTAAGTCCTCAGCTATTTTAGATTTCTGAAGCATTATCCCCATGAAAATAAACAAAGGAATTGCAATTAAGGTGTCTGTTTCAACATCCCAATAGTTACTTCTAAAGTTAGTAATTCCAGCTACTAACCATTCTATAGGTCCATCAACTGTGAAATAAGCACTTGAGTCTCCCTCAAATATTGCTCCAAAAAATGCAGCCAAACCTATGGAAATTATTGCTGAACCGGGAAGAGCAAAAGCCACTGGATAACCTGAAGCAAGTGCTGCAATCATAATTAAAACCAGAATAGCTAGAAATAATAATTCCATTAATTACTCTCGACTTTTTCTAATCTGACTTGATCTGGATTGTCTGATTGAGCTTGATCTTCAATATTATTAAAAATAATTTTATGGCTACTGGACATAAAATAGCTAGTAAATTGTAATAGCATTGTGACGGCAAAAACTGCTAAATAAACTGCCATCAAATAAAGAAGGTATAATCCATTAGAACCTTGTTGTGTGACTTCAAAAGCAACTACAGGTCCATTAATAATACTTGCTTTACCATTTAAACCTAAAAATAAAACTATTAAACAAAGAGGGACCCCTAATAACGCTGAACCAACCATATTGGTCCAAGCCTTTTTTTTCTCACTAAAAGATGAATAAAGTACGTCAACTCTAACATGACCTTCGTGAATTAAAGCATAAGCACTTGCAAATAAATATAAAGCTGCATACCAAAATCTAACTAAATCTCCTTGAAAAGCTTGTTCATAAGAGAAAACAAATCTTGATAAAACAATTACAAATTCACTTAAGACTACCAATACTGCAAGCCATATAAAACCAACAGATTTTGTAAAGTAACCTATTATAAATGAAACTAATATTATTGGAAAATGTATATACGTTATTCTTTCTGGAGCTTTTACCATGAAAGCTTTTACCTCAGGACTAAATATAGCTTCCCACAATCTTTCAACAACCATAAATGAAATTATGAAATCAGCTAAACCAACTAAAAATACAGCCCAAAAAGATCCTCTAATTAAATACGCTGAAAATTTTGATAATATTTTTGAATCGTCAACTAAAGTTTGTGAGTATGTCTTGAAGACATAAAAAACAACTGAGAGAATACAAACTACATATATTATAATTTGAATATAACCATAAGTTAAATCGGAAGACTCTAAAGACTTTTGCTTATAACCAAACAAATCATAATGAGAAAAAACTTTTTTAATGCCTGGCCAGCCACCCCAAACTGTAAATAAGTTATTAATTAAAAATGCTAGAGTAAATGCTAAGACTGAGTAGCTTAAAACTCTCAAATAAGTAGACAATTTACTATTTTCTGGACCCATATGATTTTAAATTTTTTAAAAGTAATACTTAATTTTAAAATAAAAAAAAGGGCCCAAAAAGGGCCCTTTTAATTATTAAATTAAGCTCAATTACATTCCTAAAGCTCTGTTTCTTTGCGAAATGTAAGGTGAATCAGACAAGTTAGTCCAAGATCCAATGTCTTTTCTTGCTTTTAAGAAGCTCGAGTGAACTCTTTCAGCAAGACCACTGCTAGCTCTTGTTTCTTCAAACACTTCATTAGCAGCACCAGCAAAGCCATCATAAACCTTGTCGCTAAACTTCTCTAGTTTAACACCATGATCATTGATCAATCTTGCTAAAGCAGCACCGTTTTTAGCATTGTACTCAGACATCATAACGTCGTTTTCCATTGCTGCAGCAGCTTCAATCAATAACTGATCTGATTTGTTTAAGCTTGTGAACCAAGATTTATTTGTTCCACATGCTAACATTGATCCAGGCTCGTGCATACCAGGATAGTAGTAGTATTTAGCAGCTTCTTGGAATTTCATAGCTTCATCATTCCATGGACCTACCCATTCTGTTGCATCAATTGCACCAGACACTAGGTTTTCGTAGATTTGTCCACCAGGTAATGAAACTGGAGATCCTCCAAGTTTACCAATTACTTGTCCACCTAAACCAGGCATACGCATTTTTAAACCTTTGAAGTCATTAGGGCTTCTAATCTTTTTGTTAAACCATCCACCCATTTGCACTCCTGTGCTTCCACACATAAAGTTTTTAAGACCAAATTTGTCAGCCAGTTCATCCCATAACTGTTGACCACCTGCAAATCTAATCCATGCATTCATTTCAGTGTAAGTAAAACCAAATGGTACCGCTGTAAAGTAACCCCAAGCTGGATCTTTCTTCACCCAGTAGTAGTCAGCAGCATGGTACATTTGTGAGTTACCAGATGCAACTTCATCAAAAGAGTCAAATGCTTTAACTCTTTCATTTGCTGCATAGTAAGTAACTTGGATTCTACCGTCACTTATATCTGCAATTCTTTGTGCAAATCTTTGAGCTCCTGTTCCTAAACCTGGAAAATCTCTTCCCCAAGTAGCAACCATTGATGCTTCTATTCTTTCAGCAGCAACAGCTGGAGCAGCTAAAGATGATGCAGCTACAGCAGCAACACCAGTTGCAGCAGCAGCTTTAAAGAACTTACGTCTTGAAGGTAATTTTTTACCTTTCAACTTTTTGTCTTTAATCATTTATTTCTCCTCTATAGTTAATTAACTGTAGACAATTAAACACAAATGTAACTTAGAGTCATTATTAAAAATGAGGATAAAAAGACTTAATACAACTTGAGATTGTTAATTGACTTTATTTTTACAGTTTCCTGTTTTGAAGTACTCATCAAGATTATCAATAGCCAAATTAGCCATCGCTGTTCTAGTTTCCTTTGTAGCACTGCCTAAATGAGGAAGTATAAATGCACTTTTATGTTTATAGTAACCTTTATTTAAGTTTGGCTCATTTTTATAAACATCTAACCCAACTGCATAAACTTTTCTTCTATCCAGTGCATCAACCATTGCCTCGTCTTCAATTATATCTCCTCTTGCAACATTAGTAACTACTGCACCTTTTGGTAAGTATTCGATTGTATCTTTATTAATCATATCAATTGTCTCTTTTGATGCTGGACAACATACAGATAACACATCTGATACAGATAGAAGGTCTTTTAAATTATCATGATAAATTGCACCTTGTTCTTTTTCCTCACTAAGTTTTGATCTGTTATGATAATGAATTATCATTCCAAGAGATTTAGCAACTTTTGCAATTTTTTGTCCTATTCTTCCCATACCTAATATACCTAGCCTTGTACCTGTTAATTGTTTTCCAATTAATAAATCTGCTGACCAAACCCATCCGCCTTCTCTAGCTCTTTCAATTCCCTCTGAAGCTCTTCTGCAAGCACCAAGAATTAAAAGAACTCCAATTTCTGCTGTTGCATCAGTTAAAACATCTGGAGTATTAGTTACTGCTATACCTCTATTTTTTGCTGCTTCTAAATCAATATTTCCAAATCCAACTGCAAAGTTAGAAAGTATTTTGACGGAGTCTGGTAATTGATTGATTGTATCAGCATCAAGCTTATCAGTTAAAGCCGATAGTATACCATCACAGCCAGCACTCATTTCAATTAATTTTTTTTGTGAATATAGTTCATCATTAAGATTTAAGTTTGCATCAAAGATTTCTTTTGCTTTGTCCTCACAAGATCTTAGCAATCTTCTTGTGACCAATATTTTTTTCATTAAGTTAGATTAATTTAAATCGAAGATTTTACCAGGATTCATTATATTATTTACATCTATTGATCGTTTAATAGATTTCATTACAGGTACGTTATCTGGATGTTCTCTAAGTAAGTAATGTTTTTTTTGAAGTCCTATACCATGTTCTCCAGTTATAGTTCCCTCAAGTTCAAGTGCTTTATTTATTAAATCATCACTATATTGTCTTATTCTTTTTTGTTTGTCTTCGTCATCTGGATCATAAAGAACTATAGAATGAAAATTTCCATCACCAACATGACCTACCATTGGAGCAGTTAGCCCCAGCTTTTGAACTTCTTTTTCTGCCCATGAAATACACTCAACTAATCTTGAAATTGGTACACATACGTCTGTAGAATAAACTTTCATATCATTTCCCAAAGCTTTAACAGAATAGTAAACATCGTGTCTTGCTTTCCATAATTTTTTTTGCTCTTCAGGAGAAGACGCCCATTGAAAATCACTTCCGCCATTACTTTTTGAAATTTCTTCTACAATTCCAATATTTTCATTATTTGATGCTTCACTTCCATGAAATTCAAAAAATAGAGTAGGTGACGCTTTTATATTATCTAATTTAGAATACTTAATACTTATTTCCATTTGATCTTTGTTAAGCATTTCAATTCTTGCAATCGGAACACCATATTGGATAACTTCTTGAGATGCTTTAACTGCAGAGTCTAAATCTGGAAAATAACAAACTGCACTCATTATACTTTCAGGTATGGGTGATAATCTTAATTGTACTTCAGTAATAATTCCAAGTGTTCCCTCTGAACCTATAAATAGATTTGTAAGATTATATCCCGCAGAAGTTTTTTTTGTTCTAGCTCCTGTTTTAATAATATCTCCATTTGGAAGTACAACTGTCAGACCTGAAATTACAGTTCTCATAGTTCCATATTTAACAGCCATTGTTCCTGAAGCTGACGTTGCTGCCATCCCACCAAGAGCAGCATCTGCGCCTGGATCAATTGGAAAAAATACTCCATCTTCTCTCAAATATTCGTTTAATTGTTTTCTTGTGACATTTGCTTGAACTCTACAATCAAAGTCCTCGGCATTGACACTTAAAACTTTATTCATTTTTTCAAGAGAAATAGTAATACCGTTTTGATTTCCCACAACGTGACCTTCTAAAGAAGTACCTGTACCAAATGGAACTACAGGTATTTTATGTTCGTTACATAGTTTTAATAATTGAGAAACTTCCTCATTTGTTTCTGGAAATACTACAGCTTTTGAAAGAATTGGATCATACGTATCTTCACCTCTTGCATAATTTGCTCGTGTGGACTCTGAGGTTGAAAATCTTCCGTTAAAGATTTTTTTCAATTCTGTTTGTACATTCTCATTCATAAGTAAATATTACAGAAAAATCTTTTAAAAATATAGCCTATTTAGAAAGCATCTTGCCTATATTTTCTAAGGCCTGCTGTATGTTATCTCTAGATGCGGCAAAACTAAATCTTACGTAGTCTTGGCAAGTTTGTCCAAATGCTGTTCCAGGCACTATTGCAACACCAGCTTCATGCATTGCTTTTTTACAAAATTCTGCGCCTGTCATTCCAGTACCTTTTACATTTGGAAATGCATAAAAAGCTCCACCTGGGAGACTGCACTCTATCCCTGGTAAATCATTTAAACCTTTATGAATTAAATTTCTTCTTAAAGTAAACTTATCTAACATATCTTTAATTGAATCATCTGGTCCATCCAATGCAGCTATACCAGCAAATTGTGCTGCTGCATTTACACAAGACACACTGTTGATTAATAATTTATTCACATGTTCAACTAGTTCTTTCGGCCAAAAACTCCAACCTAATCTCCATCCAGTCATTGAATATGCTTTACTCCAACCTTCTAATACAATTAACCTATCTCTTAAATTTTCATAATGAAAAAACGATGGCATTTCTTTGTAGTCAAAAATTTGTCTACTATAGATTTCATCGCTCAAGATCGTAACATGTGGATGTTTTTCTAACTCTTTAGCAAAATAATCTATCACTGATTTTTCAACAAAACTTCCTGTTGGGTTATTTGGGTTAATTAAAATTAACAATCTAGTTTTATCAGTAATTAAAGATAATATTTTATCTGGATCAAATTTAAGATCTTTATCTTCAGTAAGATCGTATGGTACTGGTGTTGAACCAGTATAATTTATCATTGACTCATAAATTGGGAAGGCAGGTGTAGGATGAATTATTTCTGCTCCTGGTTCACCAAAACATTGAATTGCATAACTCATTGTAGGCTTACCACCTGGCATAATCAAAATTCTTTCAGCATCAATATCTGAATTATATCGTTTTTTAATCCATCTTGTTACAGCTTCTCTACATTCTGGAATTCCGTTAGACATAACATATCCATGATGACCATCGTCTAAAGCTTTTTTTGCAGCTTCAACTACATGTTTTGGTGTTTTAAAATCCGGTTGACCTAATCCCAAATGTATCATTGGGTGACCCTTTGCTTCTAATGCTTTAGCTTCAGCTAATACGCTGAATGCAGACTCTGTTCCTAAGTTTTCTAAATTTTTTGCTAATATCATAATTTTATTTTTTAAAGTGAGAAAACTAACTGAAAAGGTTATCTATGTCTATTAATTAAAATTTTTTATCTTCTATAAATAATTTTGGACTCATCTAAGTCTCTTATACTTTTGCATCCCATCAAGATCATGTTACGTCTTATTTCATCATGCATATTTTGTAGTAATCTTTCTACTCCTTCTTGGCCACCAGCCCCTAAACTAAACAAAAAAGCTTTACCAAAACTACAAGCTGTCGCACCTGCTGCTAATGCTTTAAGGACATGTGTTCCTCTTCGAACTCCACCATCTAAAATTACCTCTAATTTATCTCCAACAGCATCTCTTATAGCTTTTACTTGATCAAAAGGAGATCTAGACCCGTCAAGTTGTCTTCCACCATGGTTTGATATCATTATCGCGGTACATCCTATGTCTATTGCTCTTTTAGCGTCATCAACTGACATAACTCCTTTGAGTGCAATTGGACCGTCCCATTTTTTTATACAATACTCTGCATCTTTCCAATTCATGGCAGGATCATATTGCTCATTTATATATCCCATAACAGATTGGGCAATATTTGTACCCTTATCAACTTTATCTTTAAGATTTGCTAATTCAAATTTTTTATGCGTAAAATAGTTAAAGACCCACTGAGGTCTCATGGCAAAACTCATTAAACTATCTAAAGTAAATTTTGGTGGAGTTGTAAAACCTGTCCTGTGATCTCTTTCTCTATTTCCAGCAACAATAGTGTCAACTGTGATACACATTCCATTGAAGTTTGCTCTTTTACATCTATCAATTAAGTCATTAGTTATTGATTGATCCTTATGAATATACAATTGGAAAATTTTCGGCCCACTTGAAAGATTTGCAATTTCTTCAATCGAAAAGGAAGCCATGGTAGACATACTATATATCGTTCCAAATTTTTCTGCAGCGCGAGCAGAAGCCTTATCTCCGTCTGGGTGATATAAACTTTGCATAGCCGTAGGTGACAAAAAGATTGGCATATCCATCTTTGTTCCAAAGACCTCTGTTTTTAAATCAGGTTCACCAACACTATTTAAAATATTTGGAATAAGATCACAGTCATTAAATGAATCTGTATTTCTATTCATTGTAACTTCATCGTCTGCTCCTCCGTCTATATAATGAAAAATAGGTGCAGGTAGTTTTTTTTTTGCTAACTTTCTAAAGTCATCAAAGTTATAGCAATTGCTCAAACTCATTATATTCTGAATCTTAAATTATTTCTGTTTAGGTCACTGATTTTTGTGCAACCCATTAGTTTCATATCTCGTTGCAGTTCAGTTTTATATTGATTTAGTGCTCTCTCCACTCCTGCTTGACCAGCTGCAGCTAAAGCATAAAGATAAAGTCTTCCACCTGAACAAGCTTTAGCTCCTAAAGATAATGCTTTTAGCATGTGAGTTCCTCTGTGAATTCCTCCTTCACATATAACATCAAGTTTATCACCTACAGCATCAACAATTTCTGCAAGTTGATCAAAAGGAGACCTAGAACCATCAAGTTGTCTTCCTCCATGATTTGAAACCATAATTCCAGTGCAACCAATATCTACAGCTTTTTTTGCATCTTCAACGCTCATAATACCTTTAAGAGCAAAATGGCCACCCCATTGAGAACAAAGTTTTTCAGCATCTTTCCAATTCATAGATTGGTCTAGCATAGTAGAAAAATAACTCCCAATTGAAGAGTTAGTGCTTGTACCTTCTTTCACAAAATCTTGAAGGTGTGGTAATTCAAATTTACCTTTAGTCAGATAGTTTATTCCCCACATAGGCTTAGTGGCAAAACTAAACAAACTTGATAGAGTTAATTTAGGCGGAGATGTAAAACCAGTTCTTAAATCTCTTTCTCGGTTTCCACCTGTGATAGTATCCACCGTTAAAGCCATTACATCGAATTTTGCTGCTTTAGCTCTTTCTAAACAAGAGTCATTCAAGCCTCTATCTTTGTGAAAATAAAATTGAAACATCTTAGGAGTATCAATCATAGCAGAAATTTCTTCTACACTGACTGTAGCCAAAGCTGAAACACCAAACATTGTATTAAATTTTTTTGCTGCCTTTCCAACTGCTCTTTCTCCATCATAATGAAAAAGTCTTTGTAATGCTGTGGGTGCTAGGTAAAATGGTAAATCCAATTTTTTTCCAAATATTGTTGTTGAAAGATCAACATTTTCGACTCCTCTTAAAACATTTGGAACTAAATCAACATCATCAAAAGCACTAGTATTTCTAGCATACGTTATCTCATCATCAGCCGCACCATCAATGTAGTGAAAAATTGGAGAAGGTAATTTTTTTTTAGCTAATTTTCTAAAATCACCAAAATTGTGACAGTCTTTTAAATTCATAATCTTAATTTAAAATTTTTTTATATAATTAAACATATAACTATTTGCCCCAGGATTTTTATCCCCAAGGCTCGCGTTTGATATATGGTTATATGACAGTCCTATTTCACTATTTGATGAAAATTCATAAGAAATTTGTATTTCTGTTTTAAACTCAATCACATGTCCTAAATCTTTACCATCACCTTTAGAATATAGACCAGGAGTAAAGCTTGGAGTAAACTTCAAAGGACCCTCATTGTAAATTTGAAAACCTGTATAAATATATGCCGCGTTATCTGCTGTCACCATTAGACCTGTTACTGGTTGAAGGATTCCTAAAAAGCTCTCTTTATCTTTTCCAGTATTAACATGCTGTATACCAAATAAAGTAGATTTTTTTCCCTCATCACTAAAATCAAAAGTCCCA
>CACICY010000018.1 GCA_902585265.1 uncultured Pelagibacteraceae bacterium | reverse complement strand
TAACTTTTTTAAGAGAGCAATTATTGTACCCCCAGCTTTAAAACCAATTTTTGTATCCTTAATTTTACTTTCACATAATAATCTTAGTTTATGTGCTAATTTTATATTCTTACAAAATTTTTCAGGGATTGGATTTATAAGTTTATTACTATTATAAGCCTTAACTAATTTTTTTGACACTGATAGAATATCATTTTTCATATCTATAGCCTATTGAAGAACTGTCATTGGATCAAGCCTTGTTTGAAACCAGTTTATTCTAAAATCTAAGTGGGGGCCAGTTGATCTACCTGTTGAACCAACAGTTCCTATTATATCTCCTTTTTTAATCAAATCTCCTACTTCAACCATCACATTTTCAAGATGAGAATAAATTGTTGATATACCATGACCATGATCCATAATAATTGTGCCTCCAGTATAATAAAGATCATTTTCAGCCATTGTAACCACTCCAGTACCAGAAGATTTAATTTCTGTTCCTTTTTTTGCTGCAATATCTATGCCGTAATGAGGCCATCTTGGTTTTCCATTGAGAATTCTTTGGCTGCCATAAACTCCACTAATTATACCTTCGACTGGCATAATAAATTTTTCAGAAAAAAAAGCTAAATTAGAGTTGATTGCTCTAGCTTCTCCTATTTTTCCATTTTCTTTTTTAATTCTTTTGTAAACAGATTCAGGTGGTGTTACTTTATTTTCAGGCAAACCATCAATTCTTTGAATGTTATACTTACGTTTAAAAACTTTTTTTATTATTTTTTCTGATTTACCGTTAGTTATTTTGGTTATCAAAACATCAAATTTTCTATCTCGATCAATTCCAAAAACAAAATAACCATCATCTGATACTTTGACATTTTTTTTATCAATAATTATTTTTGAGTTAGGATCTGTTTTTCCTAATATAAAATGGCCTTGAATAAATTTACCATCAAATTCTATTGCTAAAACATTTGTTGGAAAAAAAATTGCTAGTATTAGCAACAGTTTTTTCATTATTTTGCTGTCCAACCTCCATCTATAAGAATAGATGATCCAGTTATCATTGCAGCAGCATCTGATGCTAAGAAACATACAGCTGTAGCTACATCACTCTCTTTAGCTGCTTTGCCCATAGGAATATTGCCTAGAGCTAAATTTTTGAACTTTTTATTTTTAAAAAATTTTTTTACCATAGGTGTTTCAACAAATGTTGGAGCAACTGTATTTACTCTGATATTTTTTGTTGCTAACTCAACACCCATGCCCTTTGTTAAACCTTCAATTCCAAATTTAGTCATATTGTAAATATTTCTACCAGACATGCCTACATGACCAAGCTGAGATGACATATTTATAATTGATCCACCTCTTTTTTTGTTTTTAATCATTTTTTTTACCACTAACTGTGCAACATTAAAGGCAGCTTTTAAATTAAGATCTACCAAATAATTCATACTTTGTTGTTTTATCTTCTCAAATGGTTCTGGGATATTTGTACCTGCATTATTTACAAGAATATCAATAATTTTTATCTTTTTTAATTTTTCCTGTAATTCGCTATAGTTCATTACATCACAATTAATTTTGATTAATTTGCTTTTTACTTTTTTTATCTCTTTTTCTAATTTATCAAGATCAGATGATGTTCTGCTCAAACCAATAATTGTTGCACCTGCTTCAGCTAATGCAATTGAACAAGCACGTCCTAAGCCTTTACCAGCCCCCGTTACAAGAGCATACTTATTTTTAAGATTAATTTTTTTTAAATACATTTAAATAAAAAGTTTTAAATCTGTGTAAATTAACTCAACTGCCACAAACAATATAGCAAATAAACCAACCCATGCTATCCATTTATAATCTTTTATCCATTTGGAAATTAATGTTGCAGCTGTAGCCATCAAAATAATAGATAAAACAAGACCAAATATTAATAGATAATAATGATCTTTGGCAGCACCAGCAACACCGAGCACATTGTCTAAACTCATCGTAAAATCGGCTAGCAAAACAGTCCAAATTGCTTTCAACATTGATGAGTTATCAACTTTAATATTTTCCTCACCACCACCTGAATTCTTAATTACATCGACATAAAGTTTATAAACTATGTAAAGAAGCAACAGACCACCTATAAGTCTTAAACCTGTGATTTGTAAAAGATAAGCGGTTAAAAGTGTTAACAAAATTCTTAGTATTACTGCTCCACCAATTCCCCAAAAAATAATTTTTTTTCTTTGTTCAGGAGGAAACTTAGAAGCAACCATTCCTATAATAATGGCATTATCTCCAGCTAAAATTAAATCTATAAATATTATTTGAAAAAAAATTGTTATTTCTTCAGTCATCTAGCATCTTCTATTATCATATCTGCTGCTTTTTCAGCAATCATAATAGTAGGTGCATTAGTATTTCCTGAGGTTATTGATGGCATGACAGATGCATCAACAATTCTTAAATTTTCTAAGCCATGAGCGACTAATCGGTCAGATACAACTGCATTTTCGTCAGTTCCCATTCTACATGTGCTCACAGGATGAAAAATAGTACTACAAAATTTTCCAGCCTCTTTAGCCAATTCCTCATTATCCGTAATATGAATCCCAGGTCTATATTCTTCAGGCTCATACTCTTTATAAGCTTTTGAATTCATAACAATATTTCTTGTGATTTTTAATGCTTTACCTGCAATTTCTCTGTCTTCGTCTGTAGATAAGTAATTCATCTTAATTTCTGGAGATACTCTTGTGTCGGATGATTTTAATTTAATTGAACCTCTGCTAGTTGGTCTTACATTTGTGATGCTTGGGGTAAATGCTGTAAATTTATGAAGGGAGCCTTTACCTAAGACATCTGTGCTAGCTGGAGATACATGGAATTGCAAATTAGGAGTTGCTAAATGATCATCACTTTTTACAAAGCCACATAAATAACTAGCTCCGACCGTTAGTGGTCCTTTTCTAAATAAGAAATATTTTAGTCCAGTCATAAGCTTTTTAGTCATACTATAATAAATATCATTTAAACTTTCTAAATTTTTTACTTTATAAACTGGTCTTAACATTAAATGATCTGTTAAATTCATACCTACTCCAGGATGGTCTTTAACTACATTGACATTATTTTTTTTTAAAAGTTCGCCTGGACCAATACCTGAAGCTTGAAGAATATGAGGTGAACCTATAGTCCCAGAACTTAAAATTACTTCTTTATTTGCTTTAACAGTAATTACATTCTCACCAATCCAATAATTCACTTTGTCCGCTTTTTTATTATCAAACTCAATATTTTTAACATGAGCATTTGTAACAACTTTTAAATTTTTTCTTTTTTTCACAGGATTGAGATAACCCACTGCAGCACTACATCTAAGACCGTTTCTTACTGTAAAAGGAAAATAACCCATTCCCTCGTTGTCACCATTATTAAAATCATCAGTTCTTTTGTGACCAAATTCTTCTGCTGCATCCATAAATAGATCGCAAACTTTAAATGTCCCCCTAATTTGTTGAACTGCCAAAGGACCACCAGATCCATGAAATTCATTTTCACCAAATTGAAAATCTTCAGATTTTTTAAAGTAAGGAAGCACATCTTCCCATGACCAACCAACATTACCAAGCTGTCTCCAATAATCAAAATCGTTAGATTGACCTCTAATATAAAGCATTCCATTTATTGAGGAACTTCCACCTAAAGTTTTACCTCTTGGGTAAACCATTTCTCTATTATCACAAAACTCTTCTTTTTCCGTCTGAAAACACCAATCTGTTTTTGGGTTCAACATTGTTTTAAAATATCCACCTGGAATATGGATCCAAGGGTTTGTGTCTCTACTTCCAGCCTCAATCAATAAAACTTTATGATTTGGATTAGCGCTTAATCTATTTGCTAGTACACATCCAGCAGATCCAGCACCTAAAATAACATAATCAAAGTTTTCCATAATATTTTTATAATTAAATTTTTTTAAAAATCTTTTAACATATACTTTATAAATTAAATAATAACATTGAGTAGTTATATATGAAATATTTAGACGCATTAATTATAGGTGCTGGATTTTCAGGACTATATCAACTTCATTGTTTGAGAGATAAATTAAAATTAAACACATTGGTCCTGGAAGAAGGAGCTGATCTAGGAGGTACATGGTACTGGAATAGATACCCAGGGGCGAGATGTGACTCAGAGAGTTTTACTTATGGTTTTACTTTTTCAAAAAAAATTTTTAAAAACTGGACTTGGAAAGAAAGATATCCTAAACAAAAAGTAATTTTAAAATATCTCAAATATTTTTCGAAAGAATATAATCTAAAAAAAAACATAGCTTTTAAACAAAAAGTAATATCTACAAAATATTTTGAAAAAGAAAACTTATGGAAAATAAAAACGAACAATAAGAAAATTTATTTTGCAAAATATTTAATTTGTGCAGTTGGGTCCCTTTCCTCAATTAATTTACCTGCAATAAAAGGAATAAACCAATTTAAAGGTCAACTACACCACAGTGGAAGATGGCCCAAAAAAAATATTAATTTTAAAAATAAAATTGTTGGACAGGTAGGAACAGGTTCTACTGGGATACAGATCGCACCTGAAATTGCCAAAAAAGCAAAAAAATTAATTTTGTTCCAAAGATCTCCGAATTTTAGTATTCCAGCAAGAAATAGAAAATTATCAGCTGCAAACATTAAAAACTATAAAAAAAATTTTAATAAATTAAGAAGTTATTTAAAAAGAACACCAGGTGGCCATCCTTTTGAATTTCCAAAAAAATCTGCATTTGATTTTAACGAAGCTAAAAGAAATCAGATGTATGAAAAATCTTGGCATTATGGAACTTTATCCTTTAGAGCAACTTTTAATGATATAGTAAAAACCATCAAAGCTAATAAAACAGCAGTTAAATTTATTGAAAATAAAATATACTCAACAGTTAATAATAGAGAGTATGCAAAGATCCTTACTAATTTTGACCACCCATTTACTGCTAAAAGACCAACCTTAAATACAAATTATTATGAGATGTTTAATAAAAAAAATGTGGAATTAGTTGATTTAAAAGAAAACCCAATTGTAAAAATTACTAAAAAAGGGATTAAGACAAAAAAAAATGAATACACACTAGATAAAATTATATTTGCAACAGGCTTTGATGCTTTGACAGGTTCAATTGAGAAATTAAATATAACTGGAAAAAAGGGAATTAAATTGACTAAATATTGGAAAAGTGGACCTAAAAGTTTTTTAGGACTTCTTGTTCCTAACTTTCCAAATATGTTTATAGTTAGTGGTCCAGGAAGTCCCTCAGTATTAACAAATGTACCGGTACAAATAGAACAGCATGTCGAATGGATTACTAAATGTATTAAGTTTTTGGAAAATAATAAAAGACAAAGTATAGAAAGTACAAATGAAGCAGCAAAAAAATGGCAAAAAGAAATTATGAGCTCAGTTAAAAAAACATTATTTATGAAAGCAAAAAGCTCGTGGTATAAAGGCGACAATATACCTGGCAAGTCGAAGTCTTTTTTACCTTATCCTGGTGGAATGCCAAAATATAGAAAAGCTTGTTTAAAAGTTGAGAAGACTAATTATAAAGAATTAAAAATAATCTAAATGAATAAAATTAAATTTCTAATTATAAATTTTTTTTTAATTTGTAATGTTTTTGCCGCAGAAATAGAAATTATTCTTGATAAGCCAGGTGAAGGAAAAAAAATTATTAATCACTCATGGGTTCAAATTGAATACACAGGTTCTTTTGTTGATGGAAAAGTTTTCGATACCAACGTTGGAAAAGATAGACCCTTAGTTGTTCAAATAGGTATGAAAGAAGTTATACCTGGTTTTGAAATGGGTATAGTTGGAGCCAATAAAGGAACTGTCAGAAAAATTAAAATACCTGCTGAACTAGCATATGGAGCAACAGGCGCTGGAAATATAATACCTCCAAACTCCGATCTTATTTTTGAGTTTAAGATTATTGATGTTCTAGATCCAAATTATAATTTAATCACATCTGATGAATTAAACAATTTATTGAAAAAAAATGCAGTAGTTTTAGATATTAGAACAGAAGACCAATGGATTAAAACTGGTGTAATTAAAGAGTCGTTTCAAGAAACAGCTTTCGATAAAAATGGAAAATTTAATGTTTACCTTATGGATAGAGTAAGAGCTTTAGCTGGAGCAGAGTCTCAAAATATTGAAATTATTTTTGTTAGTCATGATGGTGAAACAGCATCAATTTTAGGCAATGCTTTTGCAGAAGACCTTGGTTTTAAAAATGTTTATGTTCTTGATGGAGGAATTAAAGCTTGGATTAGTGAGGAAAAAGCATTAGTTTCCTTCTTAAAATAACGTCAATCATTTTGGAAATGAAACTTAAAGATAGAGTAGCAATAGTTACAGGCGGAGGAAAAGGAATAGGACAAGAAATTTGTCTTGGTCTTGTAAAAGAAGGTGCAAAGATAGTTATCGCAGAAATAGATATTGAAAATTCAGAAAAAGCTAAAAAAAAAATTATAGAGGCAGGCAGTGAAGGTATAATTATAAAAACTGACGTTTCAAATCAAAAGAGCATCAACGAGATGGTGGATCAAACTATCAAACACTACGGTAAAATTGATATTCTAATAAACAGTGCAGGAATAAGACATGTTAAGAAACTTTTAGATCATACAAAACAAGATTGGGATGATATGATTTCTGTGAATCTCACAGCACCTTTCCTTGCTAGTCAGGCTGTAATTCCTCATATGATTAAAAATGGAAAAGGTAAAATAATTAACTTTGGGTCGATAGCAAGTTTTATGGGAAGACCAGATAGGGTAGGATATGTAGCTGCAAAGAGCGGTGTCTTAGGCTTAACAAGAGCGTTATCTGTCGATCTAACTGGAAAAAATATTAATGTAAATACTATTTGTCCAGGTTTAATATCTACCTCATTTAATCAAAAATATGCTGAGGATCCAAAATATGGTGAAGCCTGGGGGAAAGAAACTGCAGTAGGTAGATGGGGAGAACCAAAAGATATAGTTGGAGCAGCAGTATTTTTATCAAGCGATGATTCTGATTTCATAAATGGCTCTGAAATAAAAATAGATGGTGGATGGCTCTCTTCTAAAGTAAGAAGAGGAGAATTAGATAATGAGTAACTTTGAAAAAAATCTTGAACAAGCAATTAATAATGCAAAAAGATTAACTGATAAAATTTTAATTGATGGCAAACTAATATCTGCTCAAACAAATAATAAGATACCAGTATTAAATCCAAGCACAGGAGACAATATCGGTTCTGCACCTCAATGTAATAAAGATGATGTTAATATTGCTGTTGAGTCAGCACACAAAGCTTTTCAAAAATGGAAAAAAATACCAGCAAGGGAAAGAGGAAAAATGGTTGCTGCTGGAGCAAAAAGATTAGAGGAAAGAAAGTCAGAAATTGAAACTTTATTATCATTAGATACAGGTAATGCTTTAAGGACACAGGCTATACCAGAAACAGGTGCTTCCATTGAACTTACAAATATGTTTGCTGGTTTGTCTGGAGAGTTAAAAGGAGAAAATTATCCAACCAATATTCCAAATAGTATTCATTATACCACCAGAGATCCAATTGGGGTTGTTTGTGCAATCGTCCCTTGGAATGCGCCATTATTTTTAACAGTAGCAAAAATCGCTCCAGCTATTGTAGCAGGAAATAGTGTTGTTTTAAAAACAGCTGAGCAAGCTCCATTTTGTGCTCTTCTACTATCGGAGATATTTCAACAAGAACTTCCTCCAGGCGTTTTAAATGTAATTTCAGGCTATGGAGAAGAGTGTGGCGAACCTCTGGTAACTCATGAAAAAGTAAGAAAAGTAACGTTTACTGGATCTTTTACCGTAGGAAAGATTATAGCGCAAAAAGCTGCTCCTAAATTATGTCCGGTTACTTTAGAGCTTGGTGGAAAAAATCCTAATATAATAATGAGTGATGCAGATTTAGATATTGCAATTCAAGGGGTAATTGATGGAATGAGATATACTCGACAAGGTCAGGCATGTACTGCTGGGTCAAGAGTTTATATTCAAGAAAAAATTTATGACAAAGTCTTGGATGGAGCTGTTGAAAAATTAAGTAAATTAAAAATGGGAAATGCTCTAGATGAAAGTTCTGATATAGGAGCTATTATTTCTGAAGAACAACTGAAAAGAACTTTACATTATATGGATATTGCCAAAAAAAACTCTACAACCAGTGTTGTTCATGGCGGCAATCAGCTAACAGGTGGTGATTATAAAAATGGTTTCTTTTATGAACCTACATTGATGTCAGGTGTTCCAGTAAGCTCTCCAGTTTGCCAAGAAGAAATATTTGGTCCTGTTGCTTGTGCAATACCATTTAAAACATTTGATGAAGTAATGAACAGTGCAAATGATACACCATTTGGATTATCAGCGGTATTGTGGACACAAAATTTATCTAGAGCTTTACAGTTTGTTGAAGAAATCGAGGCAGGTTTTGTCCAAGTAAATCAATGTGTGGCGCCTAGAGCAAATGTTTCATATGGTGGTTTAAAAATGAGTGGGTTAGGAAAAGAATACGCCTTTGATAGCATGATAAATCATTTTACTCAAAGTAAAACGGTTTTGATTAATAGAGGAAAATCAAATATAGATATTTAAATATGACAGATCAAATAGCTTTCATTGGTGTTGGAAACATGGGTAACCCAATGGCAGATCAATTAGTTAAGGCTGGTAAAAAAGTTAAAGCCTACGATGTTTCTCCAGAAATGATAAAAAAAGCTAAGGATGCGAATTTAGATGTGGTTGATACATTAGATGAGGTACTTGAAGGTGCAAATTTTGTAATCTCAATGTTGCCTGAAGGCAAACATGTAAAATCTCTTTTTTTAGGTGACAAAGGTATTATTGATAAAATTTCAAAGGATGCACTTATAATTGACTGTTCAACAATTGATATTGAAACTTCTTTATTACTAGGCAAGGAGGCAAAAAATAGAGGAATTAAAATGATTGATGCGCCTGTTACAGGAGGTGTTATGGGAGCAAGAGTAGGTAAATTAAATTTTTTAGTTGGTGGAGATGATAAAGCTGTAAATTTAGCGAAACCATTAATGGATATAATGGGACAAAAAATTTTACATGCTGGACCACAAGGAAGTGGAGTTGGAGTAAAGATTTGTAACAATATGTCTTTAGGGATTTCAATGATAGCAGCATCAGAGGCATTGATGTTAGCAAAAAGACTAAAGATGGATTTAAAAAAAGTTCATGAAATTATGAAAAATGCTTCTGGAAATAATTGGGCTTTATCGACTTATACACCGCTGCCAAATTTAACAGATGGAGTCCCCTCTAATAATAAATATAGGCCAGGCTTTTCTGCAGCTATGATGACTAAAGATTTGAGATTAGCAAATGATGCTGCAAAATCTGTAAATGCATCAACACCTTTAGGTAAACATGCTTTAGATATATTTAATGAATTTTGTGAAGGGGGTGATAGCGAAACAGATTATTCAGGTATATCTAAAAAAATAGGTGGAGATGCTTGGGACTATCCTTTTGACCCTAAGGGTAAGAAATAGCTACTATTAAACTTCAGGTTGTACAAAAAATGTAACAATTAATCGTTTTACATTTGTCATCCAATGAGTTTTACTTCTACAATTATTAAGACTTAATAACAATAAAGAGAGGGATAAATAATGAAAAAAATCACTTCAATGATTTTAGCTTTAGTATTTGCAGTTTCAGTAATTGGATCTGCTTCTGCTAAAACATTAAAAATCCAACTTACTTTTCCTAAAACATCATACGATGGACAAATCGTAAAAATGTGGACTGACAGGGTAACAAAACTAACTCGTGGAGAGTTAAAATTTGAGCTTCTTTCAAAAGGTGAAGTTGTTGGTATGAAAGAAACACTAGAAGCTGTTGACAAAGGTCTAGTAGATGGTGGTGCAGCATGGACTCACTACTGGTCAAACTATCACCCAGCTGCGATGTTATTTGGATCGCCAGTTGCTGGTGGAGGAATTGGTTTAAGTACTAAATCTTGGTTAGCATGGTATTTCGATAATGGTGGTAAAGAATTATACGATCAATTATGGAGCGAAATGGGAATGAATGTTAAAGGTTTCGTGATGGCATCATCAGGACCTGAAGCATTAGGTTGGTTTAAAGAGCCAATTAAAAACATGGATGATTTCAGAAAATACAGATTTAGAACTCCTCCAGGAATTCCAGGACAAACATACAAAGATATCGGAATTGCATCAGTATCTTTATCAGGTGGCGATATATTACCAGCACTTGAAAAAGGAACTATTGATGCTGCTGAATGGTGTTGTCCAAAACCAGACTCAGTTTTTGGTTTTCAAAAAGTTCTTAAAAACTACTATCTACAAGGATTACACCAAAACGTAGTAAATGGTGATATCTATATTAATGGAGATGTTTACAATTCTTTAACTGACCATCAAAAATATGCAATGGAAGTTGCATCTGAAGCGATGATCACTAGAAACATCACTAATAGAGCTGTAGAAAATGGTAAAGCGTTAATCGATCTTACTGAAAATCACGGTGTAAAACTTTGGGATACACCAGCTGATTATTTCACTGAGTACATGAACGCTGCTCAAGCAACTCTTAAAAAGAATGCTGCGTCAAATGCTTTCTTTAAAGAAGTTTATGAGCACATGACTGCACATGCTAAAATTGTAGTACCTTTTATTGCACAAATGGAAACATCTGATGCATCAATTGGAACTGCATTCGCATCACAACAGTAATTAAAAATATTAAAACGGGGATTCTTTAAAAATCCCCGTTTTTTTTACAAATTTAATTTAAATAATTATACTTGTTAAATGGTTGATAAAGATTCAGAGCCTAAAGTTAAAGAAAATCTAGATATTACTGACGAGCTTATAGCAGAAAGAAGAACAAGTTTAAAAATGCCTGAGGATATGACTCCTTGGATGGCAAAAACAATAGAATTCATAGACTCAAAAATGTTAATTACCGGCAAAGTATTCGCCTGGTTAACTATATTTCTAATTTATGCAATGATCCATGAGGTTATTGGAAGACATTTTTTTAATAGACCTACTTTATGGTCATTTGACATCAGCAGAATGTTAGCTGGTGCTTTATTTATGTTAGGTGCTGCCTATACATTATCAAAAGGTATACATATAAGAGCAGATTTTCTTTATCGAAATTGGTCAGTTAAAAATCAGGCAAGAGTAGATTTATTTTTATATTTATTATTTTTTATACCAGGGTTTCTTGTATTTTTCTTTGTAAGTTTTGATTATGCCTATACTTCAATTTGCGGAAGATCAAATTTAGAAGAGTGCTTGGGTGGTAAAGTTAGAATTCAAAGAGCAATGGATACAACATGGATGCCAATTATGTGGCCTTTGAAAAGTTGCATGCCAATTGGTGCGTTTCTACTTTTAATACAAGGTGTATCTGAAATATTAAAAACTTATTACGCTTTTGTTAAGGGGAGATGGCCATAATGGATTTTTTTAGTCCTGAAATAATTGGAGCTATAATGATTGGTTGCATGTTATTTGCAATCTTTGTTGGGTTTCCGATTTCATTTACTTTAATATTTTTAGGCCTTGTTTTTGGATATTGGGGTTTTGGTAAATTAGTCTTTTACTTAATGACCTTGCAATTTAATATGATAATGACGGAAAATACACTCGCCGCCGTACCACTCTTTATATTTATGGGAATTTTAATGGAACAAGCAGGTTTAATGGAAAGATTGTTCAATGCAGTTCAATTAATGCTTTCTAAGACAAGAGGTGCATTGTTTTATGCGGTAATGTTTGTCTCAACAATTTTTGCAGCTGCAACTGGAATAGTTGGTGCATCAGTTACAATTTTAGGAATTATGGCAGGTAAAACTATGATTAGAACTGGTTATGATACTAGACTGTCTGCTGGGTTAATCTGTGCTGGCGGAACTCTTGGAATTTTAATTCCTCCAAGTATTATGTTAGTTGTGATGGGACCTGTTTTAGAAATTCCTGTCACAGATTTATTTGCTGCAGCCATAATGCCAGGTATTTTATTAGCATGCTTGTACGCTGCTTACACAACATTAAGATGCTATCTTAATCCAAAACTTGGCCCTGTTTTACCAGCAAACGAACAACCAACTAACATGGCTAAGGTTTGGTATGAATTTATTATGGGATTAATTCCTCCCGCAGGTTTAGTTTTTTTTGCACTAGGAAGTATTTTATTTGGTCTTGCTACTCCAACTGAAGGAGCTGGTATGGGAGCATTTGGTGCGATCTTACTTGCTCTAGCATATAAAAAATTAACTCTCCCAGGTTTAAAAGATGCCCTTTTAAAAACATTAGAAATCACAGCCCTTATAATGTTTTTAGTTGCTGCATCGAACTTTTTTGGAGCAGTTTTTTCAAAATTAGGAACCCCATCTCTTTTAACTGATTTTCTTTTAAATTTAGAAGTAAATAGATATGTAATTTTAGCAATTATAATGGCTGCTATTTTTTTATTAGGATGGCCTTTAGAGTGGGTACCAATAGTTTTAATAGTATTACCAATTGTTCTACCTTTAGTAATTGAGTTAGGATTTAATCTTACATGGTTTGCAATATTAGTGGCCGTTAATCTCCAAACCGCCTGGCTCTCACCTCCTGTTGCATTATCTGCATATTTCTTAAAAGGAGTAGTTCCAGAGTGGGATTTAAAAGATATTTATCTTGGCATGATGCAATTTATGGTTATCCAAGTAATAGGTTTAATATTAATTATAATATTTCCAAAAATAGCATTATGGTTGCCTGGGGTAATGTACCCGTCACCTTAGCTAGACTTATTTATTTGAGGAATAATAGTTCCCACTAAAATTATTGCTAAAGATATAAAAACCTTTGTTGAAATTGGAGAGTCGATAATTAACCAAGACATTGTTGCACCAATAGGACCTGTTAAAGGATACATTAAACTAATTCTACCTACCGGGACCCTTCTAAGAGCAAAATTATAAAATAAATATGCTCCAAACGTTATACAAGATAAAGTTATAGCCGCTAAAACTGGAGGTGAAAAGTTTAGATAATTTTGATATTCAAAACTTGAATTTGGCCAAATTATAAAAAGAACTATTAAAGATAGTATAGCACCAATAAAATATTGATAAGTATTAACTCCCAATTGATCAACCTTAGTTTGCATAAATCTTCTTCCCAAAACCTCATTTATAGAAACGCAAATCATTCCTAAAAAGATAATTAAATCACCAATATAATTTCCTTGCCCTGATTTTGTTTGACTTGTAAGTAAAATTAAAGTCCCAATAATTGTTATAAAAGCTCCAATAATTACTTTTATTTCAATTTTTTCTTTTAAAAAAAATCTTGCAACAAATGGTTGCCATATTGGCAAAGTACTAATTAAAGCAACTCCATTTACTGGTGAAGTTAGAAGTAGACCAATATGAAAACTTAGAGTAACCAGAAATGGATTTAATAAACCCATTAAGAAAGGAGTTAACCCAATTTTTCTGATTTTTAAATCTGCCCTCATGATTAAAGCAAAAATTAACATCAAACCAAATGCTAAAGAGAATCGTACCGCCATTAAATCCATTACATAAAATTCCTGTAATGCTAATTTCACAAAAGGTGGACCTGACCCGAAACCTATCACTGCAACGAACATAGAAACGTAGCCAATATTGTTTTTTAGAAAATTCATAGAATTACAAAATTATGGATATCACAATTATAGACATATAAAAATTTTAGTTTAAGGTTACATTAGTGAGTCAGAATATAGAATTAAAAAATTTTGAATTAGCTACAGTTAACCCAAGCAACAAAACATGGACATCAATTGATTTATTTTGCTTTTGGGCTAATAGTATCCAAACCATTGCAGGTTTTGCGTTATTAGCCTCTTTATATTTAATATATAATCTTAGTACTGTACTGGTCTTAACTTCCTCATTAGCCGCCTCTATATTAATCTATTTTTTTATATCATTGATCGGCAAACCATCACAAAAGCATGGATTACCTTTTCCTGTTATGCTCAGAATTTCCATGGGCTTAAATGGAGCAAAATACTTAAGTCTTTTAAGATCTGTCATTGGAGTATTTATGTTTGGTATTCAAACATTTTTTATATCAAAATCAATTACATATCTAATTAGAATTTTTATTTATTATAACCTAGATAGTCAAATTCTAGATGATCAAGTATTTTTAGCTTTTTTTCTTGGATTAAATATTATTGATTGGATTTCATTGGTATTAACTTTTGTTGTTCAGTATTTTTTATTTACAAATGGACAAAGGTTTAATCAAAGATTTTTACAGTTTTCAGCCATTCTTGTTTATTTAGGTTTGTTAGTTTTTTTTTTAATTTTAACTTCTGAAAATCACACACAAATTTTTCAGTCTCTTAAATCAAATACAACAGATGGAAATTTTTTTTCAAAATCTAACGTTTTACCTTTTGTAGTTTTAACAGGTACAATTTTCTCATACTTCTCAATTGTGTTGTTAAATTTTGGAGATTTTTCTAGATATGTCAAAACAGATAAAGATCTGAAATTGGGAAACCTTAGTCTTTTTCTAAATATGATTTTGTTTTCATTTTTAGCAACATCTATAGTTGTTGGAGTAGATGTTGTTTTAAATCAAAAGCTTATTGTTGTTGATCAAATATTAACTAAGCCAATGGATATTATTGGAAAATTAGACAATACTGGCTTAACTGTGTTTGTTCTAATTTTTATAATTTTTTCGTCTCTATCAACTAATTTAATTTCTAATTATGTACCTACGCAAAATAGTATAATAAATTTTATTCCTAATAATCTAGATCTCAAAACTTCTGGAGTATTAATTTTAATAATTGGTTTTATTGCTGGAGGTTTGTGGCCATCTATTTTAAGTCAAATAGGTGTAATAAATATTATCGACAGTCTTGCAGCATTTTTTGGTCCAACCTTTGCAATAATAATTGCTGACTACTATCTGGTGAAAAAAGGGAAAGTAAATCACAAAGATCTGTTTTTTTTGAGAGATGGAAATGAATATATGTATACAAATGGTTGGAACTATAAAGCTATGTATTCACTTATTATAGGTTTTATATTCTCATTTTCATTATTATGGAATATCAATATCTCAGATATAAAATCATTTTCTTGGATATTAGGATTTGTCGTATCGTTTTTTATATATTATCTTCTAGCTAAAAAATAATTATGAAAGCTTTAGTTTATACCGGTGTTGAAGAATTGGTTTACAGAGAAGAAAAAGATCCTGTAGAGACCAGTGGAGAAAGTATATTAAAAGTTCATGCCTCAGGTATATGTGGATCAGATATGCACGCGTATCACGGAAAAGATGAACGAAGAATTGCTCCACTAATAATTGGACATGAAGTAAGTGGTGTAATACAAAATGGTAAATTTCAAGGAAAAAATGCTGTTTTAAATCCATTAATTACATGTGGAAAATGTGAATATTGCACAAGTGGGCGAGAGCATTTGTGTCCACATAGAGTTCTCTTAGGAATGAACAGACCATACGAAAGACAAGGAGTTTTTGCAGAGTTAGTTTCTTCTCCTAATCAAAATATTTATGAGGTACCCGACCATTTAAATCTTAATGAAGCAGCTATAGCAGAACCAACAGCAGTTGCTTTGCATGCAGTCTTAATGGGAGAGAATTCTCTTAAAAAACCTCTATCTGAATGTAGAACTTTAGTTCAAGGAGCCGGAGCGATTGGATTATTGTGCTCGTTAATATTATCTAAAATTAAGGGAAATAAAAATATCATTATGTCTGACCCCAATAACCTGAGACTAAGTGAATGTGCAAAATATTTTGAGGGTAAATTTGTTAATCCATCGGACAAAGAAATACAAAATGATAGTTTTGATATTGTCTTTGATTCAGTAGGCTTAGAAGTTTCAAGACAACAATCGATCTCGGTTATTAAACCTGGTGGCACCATAATACATATTGGATTAACCCAACCTGCAGGACAGTTTAATTTTAGAAAAGCAACTCTTCAAGAGGTAACTTTTATTGGTACATATTGTTATACTAATAAAGATTTTGAAAATACAATCAAAATTTTAGCTGACAGAAAAATTGGCAAATTAGATTGGATAGAGTATAGGGAATTAAAGAAAGGCGCAGAGGCCTTTAAACAAATTCATGACGGAACCTGTTCTTCACCAAAAATTGTTCTTTTACCTTAAAGGTAAACTTCAAATTATAGTTGATAATTAAAAATATTTAATTATATGAGGCGTGTGCTTACAAAATTTATCAAAATAATAGCAATCTATCTTTTAATCATGTCCTCGGTTTGTGCCGAAAAACTGATAGTTTTTGATTTTACAGATGAGGAATTAAATTCATTAGAAGTTAGAAAAGTAAGAGGAGCTGATGCAAAAACAGTCTATTCTATTGGAAATAATGAGAACGGAAACTATTTAAAAGCAGTGGCAGCTAATGCAGCATCAGGAGTAGGTAAAGAAATAAAAATTAATTTAGATAAAACTCCTTTTATAAATATTACTTGGAAGATTGAAAAAGATCTTAAAGGTATAAAAGAAAATACAAAAAAAGGTCATGATTTTGCTGCTAGAGTTTTTGTAATAAAAAAAACTGGTGCAACGCCATTATCAAATAGAGCTATAAACTATGTTTTTTCAAGTAATTCAAATGTAGGAGAGACATGGCCAAGCCCATATACAAAGAAATCTATCGATAGCGTTCTGGCTTCAACAAAGTCAAATTTAAATGAATGGGTTACAGTAAAAGCTAATGTAAAAGAAGACTTTAAAAAATTTCATGATTTAGACGTTGAGGAGCTTTCAGGAATTGCAATTATGGCAGATACCGATAATTCAAAACTAACCGCAGTTAGTTATTACCAAAATATTTTTTTTTCCTCTGAGTAAAAGTTTAATTAAGATATTTTTTTAAACCAAAACTTAATAAAGACAGTATTATTGCAGCCAAAACGTCAAGGATTGGAGTAGCTTCTGGATATCCGAAATCCCATCATATAACAACAATTAACCAAATTATATAAATTTTCATCTTGTATTAATCATTAGTATAAAAAATATTTTCACTTTGATATTATTATTTTTATGAAAAAATTTAAATCAAGTTTTAATGTTTATTATGAGGATACAGATGCTGGTGGAGTAGTTTATTATGCAAATTATTTAAAATTTATAGAGCGCGCTAGAACTGATGCCATTGCCTCTGTAAAATTTACAAATTCTAAACTAAAAGAAAATTATGGAATACATATAATTGTCAAATCTTGTAATTTAAATTTTATAAAACCTTCAAGGTTAGAGGATAAACTTGATATTTTTTCTGAAATTGTAGAAGTAAAGAATGTGTCGATTAAAATGAAGCAAGATATATTTGTAAAAGATAATTTAATTTTAACTGCAGATGTTCATTTAGCTACAATTAATAAAGAGGGTAAACCAACCAAAATGCCTGAAAAACTCAAAGAACAATTAACTAAATAGTATTTTTTACTTTAATAAATAAATTAGTCATTTTATTTACATTAATCCTGCCTGTATTTACATTTCTTGGACTTGGATGATAAGAACCTACCAATAAAATATTATTTGGGAGTTTAAAGAATTTACTATGTCCAAATTTAATATTTGAATCAATTCTGTAATGTTTTTTGTAAAATTGTATACAAGTATCAAAAGCTATTTTCCCAAGTGCAACAACAATCTTTAAATTTTCTAAGTATTCAATTTCTTTATAAAAATATTTAAAGCAAGTGTTTAGTTCTTTTTTTGTTGGTTTATCTCCAGGTGGGACACATTTTAAAGCAGTAGTTATAAATATATCTCTCAATTTAAGTCCGTCATTTCTGTGGTCCGAATTTGGCTGGTTAGATAACTTTGCTTTATAAAGACACTTGTATAAAAAATCAGACGATCTATCTCCTGTAAAAACTCTTCCTGTTCTATTGCCACCATGTGCTGCTGGTGCTAAACCAACAAACAAAATTCTGGCTTTTGGGTCACCAAAGCCTGTTATTGGTTTTCCCCAATATTTTTCATTTAAGTATTGTTTTCGTTTCTCTTTAGCTATCTTTTTTCTAAAAC
>CACICY010000017.1 GCA_902585265.1 uncultured Pelagibacteraceae bacterium | reverse complement strand
GTAGGCACTTTTTCCATGCATTACATTATTGGCTTGTACAGCAAGTAACAATCCAATGGCTCCTGTAACAAGTGTAATCACAAAGCTATAAATAATAGTAAACTTAAAAGCTATTAAATAAGCCGGGTCATCAAAAATAAATAAAAAATTATCAAACCATACAAATTGTCTTCCAAATCCAAATGCATCTTGCATGGTAAATGCATCTCTAAAAGTTTGTATTATTGGCCAATATAAAAATATTAATAAAATACCTAGCTGTGGTGCTAAAAAAAAATACTGTGAATAGTTTGATTTAAACTGAACTTTTTTCATAAAATAAATAGGAGGGTATATTAATACCCTCCTAATTTATATTATTTTTTAAAGAGTCTTAGCAAATTGTTTTAACAATTTAGCTGCACCCTTATCCATGTTCTTTAATCCTTTTTCGATTGATATTTTGCCATTTAACATTGGCTCAACATTTTCGTAAATTACTTCACGAATTTGAGGCCAGTTACCAGCTCTATATCCACCAGGAATAGTTGAACCTTCTAAGCTTAATTGTTCACCAACAGCTTTGTGATATGGAGAAGCTCTATAAAAGTTTATAGTTTCAGCTAATTCTATACCACCTTTAGTTACAGCAGAATAACCTGTCATGTTGTGATAGTATAAATCCATTTCAGGAGAACCCATAAATTCTATGAATTTAGCAAGTCCTTTATACTCTTCTTCTGTATGACCATTTAAGATCCAGTTTGCTGCGCCACCAATAAATGTTGGATACTCTTTGCCACCAGTTACTGAATCCCAATAAGGAATATGATTAACTGTAAAATTTGGAACAACACCTTTCATTCCACCAAATGATGCAGCAGATCCAAACCAAAAAGCAGCCTCACCTGCTATAAATGGTGCTTGATTATCTCCCCATGCTCTTCCTTTATAACCGTAGAGACCTTTTTCGTACCATTCTTTTACTTTTTTCCAATGATAAACAAATGCATCTGTTTCAGCAAATAAAGTTTTTGTCGGAACAGCATCGTAACCATTGTTTCCATCTGTCATAAGTAGATTATGTCTTGAAAAGAAATTTTCTGTCCAGATCCATGGAAAGTGACTTTGAACTAAAGGAATATATCCAGCAGCTTTAATTTTTGGAGCCATAGCCTCAAATTCTTCATAAGTTTTTGGAACTGATTCTATTCCTACTTCTTTCAATATGTCCATATTTGCATACATTAAGCAAGTTGAACTATTAAAAGGAACACCTATCATTTTTCCATCAGAGTCAGCATAGAAGTTTTTAATTCCAGGAATATAATTATCTGCATCTACTTTAATTCCATATTTCTCAGCCATATCTTCAAAACCAATAACAACGCCATTTTTAACTTGGGCTACCATAATTGCAGCACCAGCATCGTAAACCTGTGAATAATGTGGTTGGTCTCCCGCTCTAAATGCAGCTATAGTTGCCGCCATGTTATCTTCATAACTTCCTTTACCTGTAGGAATGACGGTGTATTCATCTTGTGAAGCATTAAATCTATTTGCAATTTCAATAATTACATCACCAAGAAATCCACTATTTCCATACCACCAATGAATTTCTGTTTTTGAATAACTGTGTGATGTAAAAGAGAAAGTAAATAGAATTGTTAAAACACTCAATATTTTTTTCATTTTACCTCTTTTGTTAATTTATAATTTTTTAATGATAAATTATTTATGTTAAAGTATCGTTAAATTTTGATTACTTAAATGTAAAAATATATAATATTTCTAAAAGAGGTTGTATATTTTAAAACAAATCATAATTTAAATGTCTAAAATATTCGATTTATTCATAATAGGTGGCGGTATAAACGGTGCAGGTATTGCAAGGGATGCTGCAGGTAGAGGCTTATCAGTTTGTTTAGCTGACAAAGGTGAGATTGGTGGAGCAACTTCATCCTGGTCAACGAAATTAATACATGGTGGTCTACGTTATTTAGAAAATTATGAATTCAAATTAGTTAGAGAGTCTTTGAGAGAAAGAGAAATTGTTTATAAAATTGCTAAACATATTTCAAAACCTATTCCTTTTATAATTCCTTATGCAGATAAAATTCGACCAGCCTGGTTAATTAAAATTGGTTTATTTTTGTACGATAATTTAGGTGGTAAAAGTAATATACCAAAATCAAAAACATTTGATCTTAGAAAAAAATTTTCAAATATTCTTAAAGAAAAATACAAAACTGGTTTCCAATATTTTGACATACAAATTGACGATAAAAAATTAACGAAATTAAATACTAAAGATGCAAAAAGAAATAACGCTAAAATACTAGAATACAACAAAGTTAAAAAAGCTGAAATTATTGGCAATGAATGGATTATTAGTCTTGAAAATGGTGAAAAAGTAAAGTCAAAAATTTTGATTAATGCATCTGGACCATGGATAAATGAAACCTTAAATAAAAATATAAAAATTAAATCTAAGAAAAAAATTAGATTGGTTAAAGGAAGTCATATTATTACAAAAAAATTGTACAAAGAAAATGTTGCGTTCACATTTCAAAATACTGATAAAAGAATAATATTTGTAATACCTTATAAAGGGAAGTTTTCTTTAATTGGAACTACTGAAGAAGAGGTGAAATCACCTGAAAATAAAGGAATATCAAAAAAAGAAATTAGATATTTAATTAGTTCAGTAAATAATTACTTAAAAAAACAAATAACATCAAAAGACATCGTAGATACATATTCTGGGATAAGACCTCTAATTGAAGATTTTAAAACAGCCTCAAAAGTCACAAGAGATTATGTTTTTGATTTAAAAATTATAAAAAAATTACCTTTATTGAATATTTATGGAGGAAAACTTACCACCTACAGAAAATTGTCTGAAAAAGTCCTTATTGATCTTGAAAAATTTTTACCTAAAACAAAAAAAGGTCCATGGACACACAAAAAGAAGCTTTTGTAATTTCCACTGTCTTAGAAAATGCTTTTCACTAAGTAATTTTATTTAATTCTAGTTTGAATTATTTTGATAATTTTAGGTAAATCTTTAATTGTATCTATTACATAGTGAGCACCTACTTTCTCAAATTTTTTCTTGATCTTTTTTCTAAATTTAGTTTTATCTTTAAAAGAAAGTTTATTAAATTCGACTTCTGTTTTACCAAATTCATTACCTGAAAAAATAACACCCACTACCCACATCCCAGCATTTACTCCCTCTAACAATCCAGGAATAGTGTCATCAACTTTTATACAATTTGATCCCTTAGTAATATTTAATTCAGAAAAAATTTTATATATTATTTCAGCTGAGGGTCTTCCAATTCTTGTATGCGATGAACTATAAGAAATATCTGGAGTAAATCCTTGTTTTTTTAATTCTGGCAATATAGTTTTTAAAATATCATCAGAATATCCAGTATTTGTAGCTATTTTAATTTTTTTTTTTTATAAATTCTATGGTTCTTTTACTGCCTGAAATAAATTTAGAATGTTTTTTAATAATTTTTTTTAATTCTGGATTAAAAAGTTTAAATAATTTATCGATATCATTTTTACTAGGTTTTTTTTTATATTTTTTTTTCCACTGAAGATTTATTTTTTTTGTATTAATTAATTGACTTATATGTGCTCTTTTTTCAATACCCATAGGACCAATAGCTTCTTTTCTACTAATTGGTATTCCAATCTTATTAAAAATATGAATTAGAACTTTTGATGGTGCCAAACTACCAAAATCTATTAGGGTGCCTGCTAAATCAAAAACAATTGCTTCTATTTTATTATTTTTCATTATATTTTTTAATTATATAATTAAAGTTAAATTAAAATAATATTAAATTAATTTGAATAAATTACCCTAGGTTCTAGAAATAATTCCCTTGATAAGGCTTTGAATTTTTTAGTCACTTGTTTTGAAATAATTTCCTGGTGCTGGGATGGAATTTTTAAAAATACTGAATTACCTCTTTTATAAAGTTTAAACTCTTCTAAAAAAATTGTAGATATTGATGTAAGAGAATTAGCAAATCTTAAGGCTGCACCAACTTGTTTGCATGAATATATCTCGTTGTTATTTAAAAACGTTAAGTATTCTATCTTTGGATTGTATTTTATACTACAATATCTCCAGTAACAAGAAAGTGCCAATTGTATTCTTTCTTTATGTGAAAGTTTTAATAAAGGCGTATTTAATGTTTCTTGAAAAACCAACTCTGCTTTTTGGAATGCTCCCAAACCCCAATCCATATGACTTAGTACACAAGATAGATGAAGCAATTTTTGATTAAAATGCTCATTTCCCTCAAATATAGGTTTTATAAAATCAAAATATTTCTTATATGTAGATCCTAAATCGCCTCTTTTTTTTGAAATATGCTCTAATGATTTATTAAAAACAAAATTACTATCTGAGTGTTTAAATAAATCTTTGGCAAGAGATCCTTCTCTAATACCACTAATTGAGCAAATAACATTTTTTGGATTTGCTATGTTCATAATTTCTTCTAGAATTATTGAGCTATAAGGAAGATAAGGCGTTCTAGACTTTGATATGTATTCAACTGATTTCAATTTAGATTTATTAAATGAAGAAATTTTTTCTAAAAATTTTGTAAGTTTTTGATTTTCAATTGAGTATTGATGAATAATATGGACTGGATATTCATTTTGAAATAAGTGTAATTTAAACAAAGCTCTCCACGTACCTCCCACCAAATATAAATTATTAAATTTTTTTTTAGATAACCATTTTTCATCTCTTAAAAGATTTTTGAGATATTTAGGTAAATTTCTTTTTTTAACAATAGGATTGTTAATTAATCTTAAAACACCAACTGGAAGTGATGTTTTATTTGTTACAACATTGTTTTCAACTCTAGCAAGCTCTAAACTTCCACCACCTAAATCAGCAACAAGTCCATCCACATTCTCAAATCCAATTTTAACTCCTTCAGCTGATGATTCGGCTTCTTCTTCACCAGTTAAAATATTTATATTTTTTTTAAATAAGTATTCTACTTCTTCAATAAAGGGCTTTGCGTCTGTAGCTTCTCTTAATACAGCTGTTGCAATAATTTTAAGGTTATTAATTTTTGAAACATTAAGAATTTCTGAAAATCTTTTTAAGACTTTTAAAGCATATATCTTGCCTGATTTATGAAGTTTTTTTGATTTATCTAAGTTTTTACCAAGTTCACAAACTGCTTTTTCGTTAAAAAAAGGTACTCTAGATGATGTAAAATCATCGTAAATTAACATTCTTATAGAATTTGAACCTATATCAATAATAGCTAATTTTGATTGTCTTAATTTTAAATTTTGCTTATTTTTAATTACTTTAAGTTCCACCTTTAACCAACCTTAGGTTTAATTTTTTAGGTTTAATTTTTAGTTTTGCTTTTCCTCTTCCTGATAAACTTGGATTATTCATGAAATAATCATGTGCAGAAAAAGAATCTTTTCGACTATATTTAATTTTTTGATAATTTCCATCAGGATAAAGTTCCCAGCTCTGATTCGTGTCGAGATAATTGGCCATCATTATTTGGTCTAAAACCTGTTCATGCACAGTTTGATTTTCAATTGGCACGAGAAGTTCGACTCTTCTATCAAGATTTCTTGGCATCAAATCTGCAGATGAAATATAAACTTTTGCATTTCTGTTGGGCATAAATTTTCCATTTGCAAAACAATAAATTCTTGAGTGTTCAAGAAATCTTCCAATGATACTTTTTACAATAATATTTTCCGATTTATTTTTAATACCAGGTCTTAAACAACATACACCTCTTACAAATAAAAAGACTTTTACACCGACACTAGAAGCCTCATAAAACTTATCAATTATTTGTGGATCAACTAATGAATTCATTTTAGCCCAAATCTCAGCGTGTTTCCCTTTTTTTGCATTACTTATTTCCTTATCTATATTCTGATTTAAAGTTTTTCTTAAATTTACTGGAGAAATGGAAATTTTATTTAAATTTCTTGGTTTTGAATAACCAGTCACATAATTGTAGAATTTTTCAACATCTGTAGCCATTTTTTTATCAGAGCTAAATAGAGATAAGTCTGTGTATATTTTTGCATTTACAGGATGATAATTGCCAGTACCCAAATGGAAATATGTTTGAATTTTACCACCCTCACGTCGATGTATTAGTGATGATTTAGCATGTGTTTTGTATTTTGCAAAACCATAAACAATTTGAACTCCAGCTTTTTCAAGACTTCTTGCCAGCTGTATATTTGCTTCTTCATCAAATCTAGCTTTGATTTCAATTAAAGCAGTAACTGTTTTACCATTTTCGGCAGCACTAATTAATGCTTTAACAATTGGTGAATCTAAAGTAGTCCTATACAATGTTTGTTTAATAGCAATTACTTTTTTATCTATAGCCGCTTGATTTAAAAATTCAATTACAGCATCAAAAGTTTCAAATGGATGATGAACTATTAGGTCTTTTTTCTTAATTGTCTCAAAAAAATTATTATTGTATTCTTTTAATCTTTCTACGTCTCTTGGTGTAAAGTTTTTAAATTTTAATTTAGAATTTTTAATTTTACAAATTTGGTCTATATCCTGGATTCCAACTAAACCTGCTACTTCATAAATATAATTTGGATTAATTTCTAATTTATTTGTTATAAATTTTACAAGTTCTTTGTCGCTTTTTTCTAAAATTTCTAATCTAACAATATCACCAGTTCTTCTTCGCTTTAATGCTAGTTCAAATGATCTGACTAAATCCTCAGCCTCTTCTTGAATTTCTACATCACTATCTCTTATTACTCTAAATATCATTTTCTTTTCTAATAAATGATCTGGAAAAATTTCAGAGGCAAAGTAACCAATAACATCATCTAGAACTAAAAATTTCTTAAATGATTTTCCTCCGTCTATTTCAATAAATCTTGATAAAGCTTTAGGAATTACAATAATTGAATTAAGAATTCTCTTTTTTTTCTTTTTCTTCAGCTTCATAACTAAAGCTCTCCCTTGATTAATAATAAATGGAAAAGGATGAGCAGGATCAATCGCTGATGGTGTAAGTAGAGGATAGATTTCTTCCTTAAATATTTCTAATAATTTCTTTTTGTCCTTTGTGTTAAGGTTTTCTGGCTTAGTTAATAAAATATTATTTCTCTTCAGCTGATTTGATAAATTATTAAATATGGTATTTTGTTTATTTAATAGATTTTTTGTATCATTGATAACCATCTCCATCTGTTCTTCAGGTGTTAATCCATCTGAACTAAGTGAGTCGACTTCTTGTTTAATTTGACTGTATAGTCCAGCAACTCGAACCATAAAAAATTCGTCTAAATTTGAGCCTGCGATAGATAAAAATTTTACTCTCTCATAAAGAGGATTTTCAATATTTTGCGCCTCTAAAAGAACTCTATCGTTAAATTTTAACCATGATAATTCTCTATTTATATAATTGGATTTAAGCTCTTCTTTGTCTTGTTTTTTTAATGCAGTCATATATTTAGAATTAATGCGCGAATTATATGTCATGAGACATGCAAAATCTAGTTGGGAAGACCCAAATTTAAGTGATTTTGAAAGACCACTAAATAAAAGAGGCATCAAAAGTGCAAAAATTATAAGTGAATTTTTTGTTAAAAAAAAATATTCCTTTGATTATGTGCTTTTATCTTCATCAAAAAGGACAAAAAAAACTCTAAATTTAATACTGAATAAAATAAATAAACCAAAAAAAATTAAAAGTTCCTCAAAGCTTTATTTAGTTAATGAAAATGAAATTATAGGGTATATAAAAAATATCCATAAAAGGTTTAAGAGAGTATTGCTAATAAATCATGAACCTGCTCTTAAAAATTTAGTTATAAAATTAACTAAAAATAAAGATAATAGTAATTTTAAACTATTAAATTATAAATTCCCAACTTGTGCATTTGCTAAAATAGTTTTCGATACAAATGATTGGATAAATATTGAAGAGAAAGGAATTATTTCTGAATTTGTAAGGCCTAAAGATTTAGTTATCTAACGAATAGCCTGCAGATCTCACTGTGCGAATTAAACTTTCTAATCCACTTACATTTAAAACTTTTCTCAATCTTCTTATGTGAACATCAACCGTTCTACTTTCTACATAAATATTTTCACCCCAAACATTATTTAACAATTGTTCTCTTGAATAAACTCTTTTTGGATTTTTGATAAAAAAATCTAATAATTTAAATTCTGTGGGTCCCAAAATTATTTCCTTATTATTTCTATAAACTCTTTTTGCCAATCTATCAATTTTAAGGTCTTTAAATTCCACAACATCAGTTGATGACAAAGGTTTAGCCCTTCTTAACAAAGATTTAATTCTTGCATTTAATTCTTTTTGGCTAAATGGTTTAGTGACGTAATCATCGGCTCCAGTTTCAAATGCTTTTAATTTATCTTCCTCCTCCCCTTTTGCAGTAAGCATAATAATTGGAATGTCATTATATTTTTTATCCCTTTTTAACTGTTTACATATTTCAACACCTGATAAATCTGGCAACATCCAATCTAATAAGATTAAGTCTGGCATTTTTTGTTTTATTGATTTTAAAGAGTCCTCTCCATTTTCACTTGAAGAAACCTTATGACCTTCTTTTTCTAAATTATATTTTAATAAGGTTGAAATTGGCGCCTCATCTTCTGCAATAAATATGTGTGCACTCATTACTTTGTTAATACTGAGTCGCTACCCTTAGGTCTTTCACCCTCTAAATAATCACCTGTAACTAAATAAAATACTTGCTCAGCTATGTTGGTTGTATGATCTCCTATCCTTTCAATGTTTTTAGTTACAAATAAAAGATGTGAGCCATATTCAATATTTTCCGTATTTGATTTAAGTAGTGAGATGACTTCTTCCATACATTTATTTGTTAAATCATCAACTTGTTCATCACTCTCCCATACTGTTCGAGCTACATCGCTTGATCTACTTAGATATGAGTCTAAAACAATTTTTAATTGTTTTTGAACCAAAATGCAGATTCTATTCATTGCTTCAATTAAATTATTTGGCAAATGCGTATTTATAAGTTTTGTTCTTTTTGCAATATTTTTGGCAAGATCACCTATTCTTTCTAAGTCTGAAGACATCTTTAGAGCTGCAACTGTTTCTCTAAGATCAACAGCCATTGGTTGTCTTAAAGCAATTAAATTTACTACCTCATTCTCTATCTGAGACTCAAAATTATCTATAACTACATCTGAATTTATAACATCATCAGCAAGGTTATGATCATTTGTTGATATTGCTTTCATTGCATTACCTAAAGCGGTTTCGCAATTTGCCCCCATTTCAACTAAATCATTGTTTAATTTTTTTAATTGGTCTTCGTAAGATTTTACTGTGTGTGGTTTTTCATTCATTATCCAAACCTTCCTGTTATGTAATCCTGCGTTTGTTGTTGAGTCGGATTCTTGAATATCTTATCAGTAGAACCTACTTCAATCAATTTACCAAGGTGAAAAAAACCAGTATTTTGAGAGACTCTTGCAGCTTGGGACATTGAGTGAGTAACAATTATTATAGTATGTTCCTTTCTTAATTCATCAATTAGCTCCTCTATTTGTGCTGTTGCAATTGGATCAAGAGCTGAACATGGCTCATCCATGAGTATTACCTCTGGCTTAATTGATATTGTTCTTGCAATACAAAGTCTTTGCTGTTGTCCACCTGATAAACCAGTACCTGGTTCGTGAATTCTGTCTTTTACCTCTTCCCAAAGTGCTGCTTTTCTCAAACTCTCTTCAACAATATTATCCATTTCACTTTTAGATTGAGCTATCCCATGTATCTCAGGTCCATAAGAAATATTCTCATAAATAGTTTTTGGAAAAGGATTTGGTTTTTGAAAAATCATTCCAACTTTTTCTCTAAGCCTTACAACATCTGTATCTTTTTGATTTATGTCATAGTCATTAATTTTTACGACACCACTGACTTTACAAATATCGATCACATCATTCATTCTATTTAAACATCTTAAGAATGTTGATTTACCACAACCAGAAGGTCCAATAAGAGCAGTTACTTTATTTGCTTCGATATCCATATTGATATCAAATAAAGCTTGTTTCGCTCCATAATAGACATCAACATTTTTTGCTTCTATTTTATTCATATTTTAGTTCCATTTCTTTTCAAATTTATGTCTAATTAATTGTGCTCCTAAATTCATAAAAATTAGGAAAAATAATAATACCATTATGCAAGCAGACACTTTTTCTACAAATCCTCTTTCAGCACTCTCTGCCCATATATAGATTTGAACAGGCAAGCTAGCTGCTGGATCCATAGGGGTTCCTGGAATTGTGTTAACAAAAGCAACCATTCCAATTAATATTAAAGGCGCTGTTTCACCTAATGCTTGAGCTAAGCCAATTATAGTACCTGATAAAGTTCCAGGTAAAGCCAAAGGCACGGTATGATGCATCGTCGTTTGCATTCTGCTAGCTCCCATTGCTAAAGCTGCTTCTCTTATACTGGGTGGAACAGCCTTCAATGATGCTCTGGCTGCTATTATAATTGTTGGAAGAGTCATTAATGAAAGGGTTATGCCTCCAACTAAGGGTGTTGATCTAGGTAAACCAAATACAGCCAATAAAACACCTAATCCTAATAATCCAAAAACAATTGAAGGAACTGCTGCTAGATTATTGATATTTACTTCAATAAAATCTGTAAATCTATTTTTTGGTGCAAATTCCTCTAGATAAACTGCAGCTAGTAAGGCAACAGGAAAGGCAATTGACAGACAGACAAGTATGGAAAATAATGAACCCATAAATGAGCTTGCTATTCCCGCTAACTCAGCTTCTCTAGAATCAGCATTTGTAAAAAAACTGGCATTAAATTCACTTATAACTCTTCCATCTTCATTTAATTTATCAAAAATTTTTAATTGATAATCAGATGCTCTTCTTCTATTTTCAGGTATATCTCTTGGATAATTTCCTTTAAATACTTGATCTAAGTCGTCAGAGGCTGTTAATTTTACATCAACTGTTTTTCCAAAGCTATCAGGATTGTCTAGAAGATAATATTTTAATTCTCTCTCAAAAGTAAATGCAAACATTTTTTTTAATTCCATAATTTGATCCTCACTTGCGTCTGGATCGAGAGTGATAAATGTTTCTATCCCAAACTCATAAAAGTCTGCATCATTAATATCTTCGGTTGTTGGTTTTTTATCTGGATCCAAATATAATAAATCTGCATTATAATTGACTGGTATTACCAACCATGTTTTTTGAAATGCTGTGTAACCAGTAGAAAATATCTTTGTTAGAAATACCACTAGAAATAATAAAGCCATAAATATTGCAGCTTTACCGTAAAATCGAAATCTTTTTTCAGCTTTGTATCTTTTAATTAAACGTTCTTCTTTATTCATATTTCTCTCTATATTTTTTCACAACAGACAAGGCAACAATATTTAAAACTAAAGTAACTATAAATAAACTTAATCCCAATGCAAAAGCTGCTTGGGTTTTCGGATCCCCAAATTGTTGATCACCAATTAAGATAACAACAATTTGAGCAGTTATTGTTGAAGTGGACTCTAACGGATTAAGAGTTAGGTTTGCTGCCAACCCTGATGCCATTACAACAATCATTGTTTCACCAATGGCTCTAGAAACACCTAATAAAATAGATCCAACAATTCCAGGTAAAGCAGCTGGAATAATTACTCTTTTTATTGTTTCAGATTTTGTTGCTCCCATGGCATAGCTACCATCTCTAAGATTTTGAGGAACACTTGTAATTACGTCGTCACTTAAGCTTGATATAAATGGAATAATCATAATTCCCATAACTCCACCGGCTGCCAGTGCGCTTTCTGCTGACACCTCTAGCCCTAATGATAATCCAAGGTCTTTTAAAAAAGGTCCAACTGTTAAAGCAGCAAAAAAACCATAAACAACAGTTGGAATTCCTGCTAAAATTTCAATGACAGGTTTGGCATATTGTCTTAAACGTTTGCTCGCATATTCCGCCATATAAATACCACTTAACAAACCAATTGGTATTGCAACACACATTGCAATCAAAGCTATAAAAAAGGTGCCTGCAAATATCGGAACCGCGCCAAAAGTATCACTATACATTGATGGATCAAGTGCTTCACTTGCATCTCGAACAAAAGCTTTTGCAGGATACCAGTGCATTCCAAATACAAAATCAAATAGTGGGATAACTTGAAAAAATTCTATTGTTTGAAACAGAAGGGAAAAAATAATACCAATGGTTGTTAATATCGCTGCCAGTGATGATAAAAAAAATACTCCTTTAAGAAATATTTCAACTGGTTCTCTTGTTTTAGTGTTGTTTGAAATCTTTGTATACGCATAACCTGTTGATGCAATTAGTAATGATAAGACTATAACGACCTTAGACCACTTTGCTATGTCTCTAAAGTTTAAATATTTTTCTGCTGATCTTTGTAACTCTGCAGTAAGTTCTCCTGAATACTGGTTTCGAGAAAGTGATTTTACTTTTTCATAAAATAAATTCAACTCTCCTTCTAGAAGTCCTTGCGAAGAATAATCACTAAGTATAAAAAATCTTACTATGCTAGGTTCAAATATCGACCATAAAGCATACAAAAGAAAAGCAGGTGCGCCACACCATATAGCAAGATAGTATCCATAAAATTTTGGAAGAGCTGTTAACCGTTTGTTAGATTGAATTAAAATAGCTTTTTTTCTTCCAAAGAAGTAACTGGATAAAGCTAAAAGAACGATTGTTAAAAATATTACTGAATTCAATTATTGGCTCCTTTAGATTTATACAAAAAAAAGGGCCCATTTAATAGGGCCCCTTTTGAGTTTATTAACAAATATTATATTACTCCATTGACATTGCAGTAAGGGATTTCGAATTATCTCTAACTGTTTTGTAAGTTGCTTTATCAAGTGGAACAAGTCCTATTTCCGCTAAGTAACCTCTTTTACCAATAGCTTTAGTTGTAGTGAATTCTTTTACAAATTCATGTAATCCTGGAATTACACCAACATGAGCTTTTTTTACATAAAAGAATAATGGTCTAGCAACAGCATAACTATAGTCTTGGATAGATTCTAGTGATGGTTGGCCACCTTCTATACTTGCAGCTTGCAATTTATCTCTTGCAGCTAAGAAGTAACTAAATCCAAAGAAACCAAACATTTCTTTGTCTTCAGATAATTTTTGAATAATTAAACTATCATTCTCTCCAACTTCAATTGCAGCACCATCTTCTCTGTAAAGTTTTTGTGGTTTTTTATATTTTTTATTTCCAGCTTCGAAACCTGCTTTGTATAATGCTTTAGCCTCTTTAGGCATACCTTTTTTCATTACTAAAGAATTCCAAGCATCTCTTGTTCCGGATGTTCCTGGGGGAATCATAACTGAAATCTTTTGTTTTGGTAAACTTGGGTCTATTTGATCCCATGTTTTGTATATGTTGTCTACTAATTTACCATCAACAACTGAGTGTTTTGCTAAAGCTTTCCAAAGTTGTTCTTTAGTGAAGTTTACTGGTTCAGCATCAACACTGTATGCTAAAGTAATACCATCGTTACCGATAATAACTTCAACAATTTCATTAACACCATTTTTTTTGCAAAGAGCTTTTTCTTTATCTTTCATTGCTCTTGATGCATTTGTTATATCAGGGTGAGCTTCTCCTACACCTGCACAAAATAATTTTGCACCACCACCTGTACCAGTTGACTCGATTACTGGTGTTTTAAATCCAGTTTGCCCGAATCTTTCAGCAACTATTGTTGCGTAAGGGAATACAGTAGATGATCCAACTATTTTGATTTGATCTCTCGCTTGAGCAATAGTGGCAACAGAAATGGCAACTATTGAAGCAAGGACTATAGTTAGTTTTTTCATTTTTAATATCCTTTCGTGAATTAAAGTTAATTAACGACTCGCTTAATAAATTTTATTGAGGACTCTAGTATTACAAATTTATTACAGTTTTGTTAAATAGGTAACTTTTTAGTTGTATTTTTTAGAGATGATTAAGGTATCATTATCTGCAGCTAAATCTCCTCTACAACGAATTGGGCTGACATTTTCACTTAGTGCTAAGCTCTTTGTTGGTCTTAAGGTAACTTCTAGTTGTATCATTGATATAAGGTCTTTTACTTGTTTTTGATCATATTTCCATGAAGGCCAACTTGTGGGGGTAGAAAAAGTAGTAATTATATAACTTGAGGCTCTATTAAAATTATAATTACTCTCATTTTGTTTTCTTAACAAATGATCTCTTACAGAAAAGAAAATATTTTTACATCTATGCATGTCAGACATATAATTTTCTTTTTTTAAGTTTTTGTTCATTGGGATTGATACAATCAAATCAATTGTATCTCTCCAGAATGAAGTTAAAACCTCAGTATAGATATGATCAACATTTACTTTGTCAGATGGAAAATGTTTATTGACACTGCTTTTGGTATTTTCTAAGTCATTTTTCATTCTAAAAATACCAATATCAAATACAGTAAGTTGTTGGTTTCTTAAAAGTGTTGTAATGTCTTTTTTATTAGAGTCTTCAGAGTAAGAATTTGATATAAAATTAAAAAATAAGTAAGAAAAAATAAAAAAATTTATTATTATTCTTTTCATTTAACAATTTTATTTAAAAAATCCGTTATTTACAAATTAAATTATATTGTGAAAATTGTTAAATTATATGAAGTTCATAATTCACTAGGTAAATGAATGTTAATTTCGGTTCCTTTACCATTAAGATTTTTTATTTCGTAATCACCTCTATGTTGAGAAATTATATGTTTGACAATTGCAAGACCTAAACCTGTTCCACCAACTTTCCTGCTCTCTTCAACATCTACTCTATAAAATCTTTCTGTTATCCTGTTAATTTGATCCTCAGGAATTCCAATACCTTGATCAGATACAGATATTTTAATTCCTTTTGTTATGAGTTTCCCTTTGCTTGGAGCAGTTAATATATTTATAGTTGATTTTTCTTTTGAGTATTTAATAGCATTGTCTAATAAATTAGAAAAAACTGTTATTAATTTATCTTCATCACCAATAACATCACTTACATTATCTAAATTCATTTCAAGATTAATATTTTTTTCTTTTAAGCTAGTAAAATGAATATCTTTTACTTTTGTTAATATATTCTTCAAATTAACTGGTTTGTCAGGTCTTATATGCTCCTGGAGTTCAATTCTGCTTAATATTAATAGATCACTTATTAAATTTTCCATTCTTTTGCTTTGTGAAGAGATTATTTTAAGAAAGTTTATCTTTGCTATTTCGTCATCTTTAGCAGGACCCTCTATTGTCTCTATAGCGCCTTTAATTGAAACAAGAGGAGTTTTTAATTCATGGCTAACATTAGCAACAAAGTCAGTTCTAAATTTTTGTGCTTTTGAAATTTCAGTAAGATCTTTTAAAAATAAAACAACAGAGTCTTTTTCTGTAAAAATTACAGTTGGTCCAGGAATCACATAAATTCTGTAATACTGATATGAAGGCAAATTTATTTCTAAATCTAAATTACTGGTTTTTTTTGAAAACTTAACCTCTCTGATTTTTTCATCTAGATTAGGATGCCTTAAAATTGTGCCGAGATGTGTATTTAAAATATTTTTACCAAATCTTTTTTCGGCACTTGGATTGACATATTTTATAATATTTAATTTATCTAATGCTATAAATTGATCCTCTAATTCATCTAATATAAATGTTTTGCTATCATCCTTTTCATACTTTGAGATAATAATTTTATCATCAGTATTTTTTTTGTTTCTGTTTGAATAAATTATTATTAGTAGAAATATAATTACACAGATTAATAGTATTTCAAAGAGGCCAATCATGATGTTCTAAAAGTTAAGTATATAATTAACATATTAAAAATTTAATATGCAATTATTTAAATTTTAGTTATTTAATTAGGGGAGATATTATTAATAAAAATTTCTGCGGTTTTATCCCAAGTAAAGTTTTTAGAGTATTCTAGGCACTTTTCTCTTTCAACTTTTAGAGCTTTAATTGCAGATTTTTCTAAATCCTCATCTAAACAATTAATTTCACTATCTTTGAAAATATCTTTAGGACCAGGAACAGGAAATGCTGCAACCGGTGTACCACAACTGAGGGATTCACATATTACTATTGCAAACGTATCTGTTTTGCTTGGAAAGACAAAAACATCAGATGATGTAAAATATGAAGCTAATTCACCGTTAGTTTTTTCACCTAAGAAGTGAGCATCTGGAAATTCTTTTTTTAACTTTTCAATATCTGGTCCTTTACCAACAAGAAGTTTTGTTCCTTCTAATTTTAGATTTAAAAAAGCACGAATATTTTTTTCAATAGCTACTCGACCTACATATATCCATATAGGCCTTTTATATTCTAAATTGATTTTTTTTGGATTTTTAAACGATCCATGATCAGCACCTCTTGTCCAAACAACCATTTTACTTTCATCTACTCCAATTTGAATTAGTTCTTTTTTCATAGATTCGGTTGTAACCAAAATTTTTTCTGCTTTGTTATGAAAGTTGCTTAGGAATTTCTGTGATAATTTTTCAGGAAACCAAGGTAAATATAATTTCATATATTTATCAAATCTTGTGTGAAAACTTGTGGTAAACTTTAGATTATTTTTAAGACAATATCTTCTTGCCATAAATCCTAAAGGACCTTCGGTAGCTATATGAATGGCTGAAGGATTTATTTTTTTTATTAAATGACTTACTCTTGGCCAAATATTCACAGAAAGTCTTATTTCATTATATTTAGGCATTGGTACAGTGAAGAAAAGTTGGGGATTTAAATACTCAACTTTGTGACCCATTGCTTCAAGTTTTTTTCCTGTTTCATTTAAAGTTCTTACCACACCATTTACTTGTGGAAAATAAGCGTCTGTTACAATTAATATTTTCATTATGATGCCTTTTTCAGACCTGGAGTTTCAATTACTTCTTTATCTGAATTATTACGACTATCTAAAAATTCTTCTCTTAATTTATCCCAATAAATTATTTCAAACGTTCCATCAAAATTTTCAACTAAAGCAGTACAAGATTCAACCCAGTCTCCACAATTTAAATAATTAACACCATCATAATTTTCATTTTGGGCGTGATGAATATGCCCACAGATTATTCCATCAAATTTTTTTTTCTTTCCATATTCTGCGATTGTTTTTTCGTATTCTCCCATATATTTAACTGCATTTTTTACCTTATATTTAAGAAACTTTGCTAAAGACCACTGGCCTTTACCTCTTAGACGTCTAAAAAAGTTAATCACTACATTTAATTTCAATAGCATTTCATAGGCTATTGCGCCTAACTTCGACAACCATTTGGCATATCTCATAACACCATCCCAAGCATCGCCATGAACAACTAAATATTTTTTATTTAAAACAGACTGATGAATTACTCTATTGATCATTTTTATCTGTCCAAAATGCATAGGAATAAATTTTCGAAACACTTCATCATGATTACCTATAACGTAGTAAACTTCTGTTCCATGTCTTGCTTTTCTTAATATTTTTTGAATTACGTCATTATGTTCTTGTGGCCAATAAAAATTTTTTTGAAGTGCCCAAACATCTATTATATCACCTACACAATAAAGTTTTTCTGATCTTGTATTTTTAAAAAATTCAAGCAATTTGTTTGCTTGGCAACCTTTAGTACCAAGATGCACATCTGAAATGAATATACTTTTGTATTTTAATATAGGTTTCATTTAATCCTTTTTTTTAATTCAATTTGCACTAGAATCGTTTAATTCTTTGTGCCATAGTAATGTTAAGAAAATATTAAAATTTATTATGAAATATTGCATTATTTATAACAAAAACGCTTCCTCTGGCAGAAAATCTAAATTTATAAAAAAAATTTCTGATGAACTTTCTAAGCATAACGATGTTTCTTTTTTTGAAACTGAGAGCGTGGATAAAGCAGAAGGAGTATTTAAAAATATTTCTAAGTTAAATATAGATAGACTTGTAGTTGCTGGTGGCGATGGTTCAGTATCATTTGCAATAAACAAACTTATTAAAAATAATTTTGTTCCAAAAAAAGATTTTGCTATTGGTTATATACCAGCTGGAACTGCTAATTTACTTCAAGCTGAACTAAATATGAGTAAAAAAATAAGTAAAATTGTTCAAATTTTACAATCAAACAATTTAAAAAAAACTAATTTAGTAAAAATCAATAATGATTATTTTATTTTAATGGCAGGTATAGGTTGGGATGCAACGATAGTCCATTCAATTAATAGTTCTCTAAAAAAACTGTTAGGTAAAATTATTTTTGGATATAAAGGATTGCAAAAATTTTTGTTAATGAAAAATCAAAAATTAAAAGTTAACATAGATGGTCAAAATCATATAGCTGACTGGGTGTTATGTTCTAATACCAATTATTATGCAGGACACTACAAAATTAATAAAACAAATATATTTGATAACAGAATTATTACTTATGTATTCAAAGACCTTACTAGAATAAAAATACTTTATTATATTTATTTGATTATTTTTTTTGGAGATTTATCGAAGTCTACGAGTGTTATAACATCTTATTCCAGTGAGCTAAAAATTGATGGACAAGGGAAAAAAAT
>CACICY010000016.1 GCA_902585265.1 uncultured Pelagibacteraceae bacterium | reverse complement strand
GTAGCAATTGATCCAGGAGTAACTGAGTTACATCTAATATTATATTTACCAAACTCTCTCGCAAAAGATCTAGTCAATCCAATAACTGCAGACTTTGCTGTCTCGTAAGCGACTTTATCACCCTCTCCCAACATCCATGAAACTGAACTTAAATTTACGATAGCGCCACCGTTATTTTTAATCATTCCTTTTAAAACTGCTTTAATTGTAAAGAAAAAATGTTTTAAATTTACATCCATTCTGTTATTCCAATATTTTTCATCTACTTGATCTGTGGAGTGCCTGTCATCATTAGCTGCATTATTTATTAAAATATCGATAGGACCTTTTGATTTAATTATTTTTTGAATGATAGTTTGTAATTTTTTGATTTTGATAAGATTACATTCAATAAAATGAGGTACTTTAAGACCTTTTTTTTTAAGATCTTTAATTAATTTATTTGAGTCTTTCTTATTGATATCAACAAAATAAACATCACATTCCTGCTCACAAAAATGTTCAACTATTGAGGCTCCAATACCTGAGCCACCTCCAGTAATAAAAACTTTTTTATTTTTTAAGTCAAAATATTTTACTTTCATTTAAATTCTCTCCTCTGTTTTAGCATCAAATAATGAAATTTGAGTTAAATCAAAAAACAATTTTGTATTTTTTGATAAATCTATTTTTACTGTTGATGGAAACTTAGCTAACACCTCTTGATTTTTAAAATTAAAGGTCATTATCTGTTCATGTCCAATATATTCACTTAAATCTGCTCTTAAATTAATCTCAAAATCCTCTTCATTAGATTTTTTAAAAAATATATGTTCTGGTCTTATACCAAAAAAAACCTCTTTATTATCTAAATCAGACTTTTCTTTAAAATCATATCCGTTTATTGGAATTTCAATATTTGATCCGTTAGTAATAAATGAAACTTTATTTGAACTCTCTTTTAAATTGCCTTTTATTAAATTCATTGATGGAGAGCCTATGAAGTCTGCTACAAAAGTATTGCTAGGTTTATTATAAATATTTTCAGGTGTATCATTTTGCTGAATTACACCATGATTCATAATTGCAATATTTGTACCTAAACTCATAGCTTCTGTTTGATCGTGCGTTACATAAACTACTGTTGTTTTAAGTTGCTGATGAAGTTTTTTAATTTCTCGTCTCATCTCAACTCTTAACTTTGCATCCAAATTTGATAAAGGTTCATCAAATAAAAATATTCTTGGTTCTCTAACTAATGCTCTTCCTATTGCAACACGCTGTCTTTGTCCGCCAGATAATTGTGATGGCTTTCTCTCTAACAAAGCATCTACTTGTAAAAATTTTGATACTTTTTCCAATTGCTCTTCGATTTTCTCCTTTGAAACTTTAGCTTGTTTAAGACCAAAGATCATATTTTCACGTACATTCATAGATGGGTACAAAGCATAAGATTGAAATACCATTGCAATATTTCGGTCTTTTGGCTCTACTTTACTTACATTGTAATCATCTATGTGAACATTTCCTTCATTAATAGTTTCTAAACCTGCAATAATATTTAATAAGGTTGATTTTCCACATCCAGAAGGACCTAAAAGAACTAAGAAATTACCTTCATCTATCTCTAAATTAATTTTCCTTAAAACCTCGGTTGATCCAAAGTTTTTTGATAATTCCTCTATTTTTAATGTTTTCATCCCTATCCTTTTACTGCTCCTGAAGTTAATCCTCTAATAAAATATTTACCTGCTAGAACATATACAATAAGTGTTGGAATTCCTGCAATAATAGCAGATGCCATATCTACATTATATTCTTTAACACTAGTACTTGATAAAACCATATTGTTTAAAGCAACTTGTATTGGAGCTGCCTCTCCAAATGAAAATGTTGAGCCAAACAAAAAGTCGTTCCAAATTTGTGTGAATTGCCAGATTATTGTTACTACTATGATTGGAGTTGATACTGGAAGTAAAATTTTAAAAAATATTTTAAAAAATCCTGCTCCATCTATTCTAGCAGCTTTTACTAATTCAGAAGGAATAGAAACATAAAAATTTCTAAAAAATAAAGTTGTAAAGGGAATACCATAAACTGTATGAACCAAAACAAGTCCAATTACAGAATTCGATATTCCTAGAACTCCAAGAGTTCTAGCCATGGGTAATAAGATAGCTTGATAAGGAATAAAACAACCAAACAATAAGAAAAGGAAAACCCATTTGTCTCCCTTAAACCTCCATTTTGTTAAAACATATCCAGCCATCGCACCAATAAAAGTAGAAAAGAATACTGCTGGAACAACCATTTTAATTGAGTTCCAAAAATATGGTTTTAAGAAAGTATCACCTGCACCATATCCTCTTCCACCCCATGCAACTAACCAAGAGTCAAAATTTAATCCACTTGGCCAAGTTAGAAGTGTTCCTTGACGGATTTCTTCCATTGTTTTTAATGAAGTAACAATCATTACATACAAGGGAAAAATAAAATACAAAGCAAAAATTACTAAAACAAAATACAAAAACCATCTCAAAAACATATTTGTATATTTAGATTTTTGTTCAAGCTGTTTATATGAAGAGTGTGATTTATCTTGCATTTTCTCTCCTCAGTTCAGAATATAAATAAGGTATAATCACAGCTGCTACTGCCATAAACATCATCATCGCACTCGCTGCTGACAAACCAACTTGACTTTTGTGAAATGCAGTTTGTGTCATATATAATGCAGGCATGGTTGTAGATATACCCGGACCACCCTGAGTTAACGCAACAATAAGATCATAACTTTTAATTGATATATGAACCAAAATTACAAAACTTGTAAAAAAAACTGGTCTCATCATTGGTAGTAGAATTTTCCAATAAACTGTAAATAAATTTGCGCCATCTATTTTGGCTGCTTTAACGATTTCATCTTCAACTGATCTCAACCCAGCTAGAAATAATGCCATTACAAAACCTGCAGATTGCCAAACACCTGCAATCACAATGGTGTAGATGGCCATTTCTCGATTGACCAACCAATCAAAAGTAAAGTTTTCAAATCCCCAATCGATAAACATTTTTTGGATACCAAGGGTTGGGTTTAAAATCCATTTCCAAGCTGTTCCTGTAACGATAAATGATAAAGCCATAGGATATAGATAAATAGTTCTCAAGACACCTTCTGCCCTAATTTTTTGATCTAGAAATATTGCAAGAATAATTCCAATCACAACACAAAAAATTAAGAATAAAGCTGTGAAAATAAGAAGATTATCAACTGCAATAAGCCATTTTCTAGAACCCCAAAGTTTAACATATTGACCTACTCCCCAAAGTTCATACTTGGGCAAGATTTTAGAATTTGTAAAAGATATATATAAGGTCCAAAGTACAAAACCATAGACAAACCAACCAATTAATCCAACAGCTGGAGCCATTACGATTTTAGGTAGGTTTTTTTCTAGCCACTTGAGCATTATAAATATTTTCTAATTTTGATTAAAAAAAAAGGCCACCTAAAAATTAGGTGGCCTTAATTTTTGTATTTTACATATTATCTAATACTGAATCAGCCAAAGCATTTGCTGCATCAACTGAAGACATGTCAGAATTAAAGTGTTCTGTAATCACATCTTGTAAAGCAGCTTTCATAGTATTACCTTGAGCCATTCCATGAGCAAAACTTGGAACTAATCCACCACTTGCTCCTGCAGTTTTGATGTCAGAATTAGATGTTTTTGCACATTTATCAAATTCATCCATTGGTACATCTAAACGTGCTGGAATTGATCCTTTGTATAAGTTGAAAACTTTTTGGAAGTTTTTACCCATCATTAATTTAGCTAATAATTTTTGACCTTCTTGTTTGTCTGGGTCACTTGTTTTGTAGAATATAAAGCTATCTACATTGTACAAATATCCATTATTAGATGGAGTTGCAGCACAATAGTAATCTACGCCTGGTACTTTTCCAGCAGCAGTAAATTCACCTTTTGCCCAGTCACCCATAATCTGAAAACCAGCTTTTCCTTCAATAACCATTCCAGTAGCAACGTTCCAATCTCTTCCTGGGCTACCTTCATCAGTGAAACCTTGGAGTTTTCTCATTTGATCAAAAACTTTTACGGTTGTCTCGCTTCTTAAACAAGTTTCTTTAAGATCTACATAACAGTTTTTGTAATAGTTATTTCCACCAATACCCATAGCTACTGCTTCGAAGACTGTTGCGTCTTGCCAAGCTTGACCACCATGTGCAAAAGGAATGATACCCGCAGCTTGAAGTTTTTCTGCTGCTGCATTTAATTCATCCCAAGATGTAGGAACTGAAATTCCATTAGCATCAAATACTGCTTTGTTAGCCCACATCCAATCAATTCTATGAATGTTTACTGGAGCCGCACAATATGGACCACTGTTATTCTGACATTTGTGAACTGCAGCAATCATAGGATCTAATAATCCATCCCAACCTTCTGATTGAGCAATAGGATCAATGTTGTATGGAGCAACTACTCCTTCTTGATCATATTCTTGAATTGTTGGACCTTTAATTTGAGAAGCTGAAGGAGGATCTCCTGCAACTATTCTTGCTTTAAGTGCAACGTTGGCAGCATCTCCACCACCACCTGTTACAGGCATGTCCAACCATTCACCACCGTTTGCAGCGAAATCATCTTTTAATACTTTAAGTGCAGCTGCTTCACCACCTGATGTCCACCAGTGCAAAACCTCAATTTTTGGTCCTGCAAAAGAAGATGTAGAAGTGAATGCAAACGCAATTAAAGCAATTAGCATTTTTTTCATATATTTCCCTCTTGTTTGTTAAATTAAGTTAACTTAAAAAAAACAATTATAGATTGATTTATTAAAAGACTACAAGAAAAAAAAATACAACTATAAATTGATATATAATATTAATAGATTGATTTTCTTCCTAATCTTGCAGCACCTCTAACGCCACTAGCATCTCCGTACTTTGGTTTAAGAAACACACCTTCATACTCTCTGCCAGTTACAAATTTTCTTACGATAGTTTCGATTTCACTTAAAAAATCAATTTCATTTGAAACACCCCCGCCAAAAACAAAACAATCGGGATCAAGAATGTTAATTATATTTGCTAAGGACATTGCTAAATTTACTTTAAAATTATCTATTAAATTTTCAGCATCTAAATCATGCTTTCTGTATAAATCAAAAATTTCATTCGTCTTTAAATTTTTTTTGAATTTTTTATTAAATTTTTTTGCTAAACTTAAGCCTGACATAAAACTCTCAATCTCACCCTCTCTTAGATTGGTAGAATCGAAATTTTCTTTTTTAGAAATTAAATGGTTAATTTGATTGTGTCCCCATTCGCCTGCTACTCCATTTGGTCCGCTAACAATTTTTTTGTCTATTACTAAACCACCACCTACCCCAGAGCCAATAATAATTCCATAAACAATTTTATAATGTTTTCCTGCCCCATCTAAAGCTTCGGACAAAGCAAAGCAATTGGCATCATTTTCACAAAATACCTCCTTACCTAATTCTTTTCTCAGATCATTTTGAAATGGTTTTTTTTCTAACCAATAACAGTTAGGAGCGTTCTTAACTAATCCTGTTTGAGGTGAATGAATGCCAGGATGACAAACACCAATCGGTAGTTCTTTGTTGAATTCTTTTTCTAACCTTTTGTTAATTTCTTTAATTGTTTTTATAATTTGAAAGTAGTCTTTTGGACAATCAGTTCTCTCACGGTGACTTTCGTTTCCTTTTTCATCTAAAACTACACTTTCAATTTTTGTAGCTCCAACATCAATACCTATTTGCATAAATTAATAAGTTGCTCTTCCACCACTCAAATCAAAAACAGCAGCTGTTGAAAATGAATTTTCTTCACTTGATAACCAAGTCACAAGGGAAGCTAATTCATTAACTTTTGCAAATTTATTTCTAGGAATTTTAGATAACATATAATTTATATGTTCCTCAGTCATTTGATCAAATATTCTTGTTTTTGCTGCTGCTGGAGTAACACAATTAACTGCAATATTTTTTAATGCTAATTCTTTTCCCAATGACTTTGTTAAACCTATTACTCCTGCTTTAGAAGTGCTGTAAGCACTAGCGTTAGGATTGCCTTCTTTTCCTGCAATTGATGCAATATTTACAATTCTTCCATAATTATTCTTTATCATGTAGGGGGTAACTGCTTTACAACAATAAAATACAGCATTTAAATTTAGGTCTATAACCTTCTTCCATTCATCAAGTGGATAATCAACTACCGTGGTATTTTTTCCTGCAACGCCTGCATTATTGATAAAAATGTCAATTTTTTTGTGTGTTTTTTCGATTTCGGCTAAATTTTTTTCTATATTCTCATAATTTCCAACATCAACAATTTGGTATGAAACCTTATCTGAATTAATTTTATTGATTGCTGTTTTAATTGCTTCCTCATCAATGTCCCAAATCACTACACTTGCCCCTGATTCAATAAATCTTTCTGTGATAGCTAAACCAAATCCTTGAGCTCCTCCTGTAACAACTGCAACTCTATTTTTTAAATCAAAATTAATCATACTATTTTTTTTGTTTTTTTGACCTTAATAAAGGAAAAGCTAATGCAATTAAAGATAAAATAAAAAAGGTTAAAGCTATAGGTCTTGTTAAAAACATCAGCCAATTTCCATCAAAAATAACTAAAGATTGTCTTAAGGTTCCTTCTACTAATTCTCCTAAAATTAATCCTATAATTACTGGAACAACTGAAAAACCAAATCTTCTCATAAAAAATCCAAGCACACCAAAAAATAACATAATCCAAACATCAATTATTGACTGACTTAAAGAATAAGTACCACACACAGATACAGCAAATATCATAGGCCATAAAATTTTGTTAGGAACAAGAGTTATTCTTGCAAATAATTTTGCACCAAAAAATCCAAAAATAAAAAATAAAACATTAGCAATTAACATTGCCCCAAAAATTCCATACAAAAAGTCTGGTTGCTCTCTAAATAGATCTGGACCTGGTCTTACACCATGAATTATAAGCCCAGTTAATATGACTGCTGTTGTAGCACTTCCAGGTATTCCTAATGCTAACGTTGGAACCATTGCACCACCTGTAGCAGCATTATTTGCTGCCTCAGCACCGGCAATACCTTCTATTGACCCTTTTCCAAATTCTTCTGGCTCTTTAGAAAATCTTTTTGCTTCTGAATAACCAATTAAGGATGCTACAGTCCCACCCTCAGCTGGCAAAACTCCAATAAACGAACCAATACCACTAGATCTAAGAATAGTTTTCCAAGTTTTTTTATAATCATCTAAGGATGGAAGTTTTACCGCTTTTAGTGCAACTCTTTTGAAAACTTGATCAAGAAGTGTAGACTGAGTTAACATTTCGCTTATTGCAAATAAACCTACTACAACTGGTATAAATCCTATTCCTACAGAAAGCTCATTTATACCATAAGTAAATCTATCAATTGAAGTCATAAAATCTTTTCCAATAGTAGAAATTAAAATTCCAAACGCACCAGCGATTAAATTTTTGATCGGACTTCCTTCACCAATTGATGCTAGCATTGTTAAACCAAAAATAGCTAACGCAAAATATTCTGGTTGACCAAATTCATAAGCAAGTTGAGCTAAAACAGGTGCAAAAAATACCAAAACTATTACGCTAAAAATTCCACCCACTGTGCTTGAAACTGTTGCCATACCTAAGGCTCTTCCTGCTTCTCCCTTTTGAGCTAAGGGATAACCATCTAGACAAGTGGCTGCTGCTGCTGGAGTTCCAGGGGTATTTATTAAAACTGCAGTGATTGCACCGCCGTATGTTCCAGCACAGTAAATTGATGTTAAGAGAACTATTGCTGAAAGAGGGTCTAAAGTCATAGTAAATGGTAAAATTAATGCACCACCAGTTGTAGGACCTAATCCTGGTAGAACGCCTAAGATCAATCCAAATAAAGTCCCAAAAATTAAAACAATTAACAACTTAGAACTAAACAAAGGTGCCATCATTAATAAAAGATTGTCCATACTAGTAATAATAAAGGTTTGTAATTATTCCTGGAGGAAATCTAAGTCCCAATATCATTTCAAAAAATATGAAAACTACTAATGGAAACAAAATTCCAACTAATAATAAATAGAAAATTCTCTTTTCACCCCAATTGTATGAAACAAATATTGAGAGTACTGATATAGCTAAGAAAAAGTCTAATGTTTTAGAAATTATAATAAATAAAATAAAACTTAAGATTGTTAAAAAAAATGGTTTTGGAAGTTTTTTTTCTTTTTTCCAAGGATTTTTGAATGAAAGATAATAAATAATTGCAGTTAAAAACATTATCAATACTAACAATCCTTTTGGGAAAGTAGCAGGTTGTATGCCTCTATTTAAAATTGGAGGAACCTTATCAAATGTAAAAGTAGTTACTAATAATATTGTCGAAACAAATATAATTACAAAAAAAACTTTAAATTCATCTTTAAAAAAAAAGGGCAAACTTTTGTTTGCCCTTTTTTTATTTCGTACATTATTCATAAAAATGTACTTTCTTATGACTAATTAATGTAACCCAAAGCTTTAAGTTGAGCAGTCATCTCTGCAAGCATGACTTCCATTTGCTTGCCCCACTCATCAGCTCCAACAACACTAGTTGAATCAAGGCCAATATCAGTTAAAAAACTTTGGAAATATTTATGTTCCATTGCTTTAATCATTGCATCTTCAAGTTGTTTTTTTCTATCGCCTGGAACACCTTTTCTTGTTACAAAACCTCTAACTGTTGAAAGCACAACTGGAATTCCTAACTCAGTAGCAGTAGGAACATTACTTAATTTTTCCATTCTGTTACTAGCAAGTACAACTGAAACACACAATGTACCATCTTCAATTTCTGTTACAGCCTCTCCCAAGTTTAAAACACCTACATCAATATCTCCTTTGATAAGATTAGTTTTAATAGGACCAACACCTTTATAAGGAACAATTGTTGGGTCTGTTAATTTTCCTTTTTTTGTAAAAGCGATAGCACTTACATCATCAATACCACCAACGTGAGTAGTACCATATTTTAATGATTTTGATTTTTGAGCGCTAATAAATTTTTTAGCATCTTTAATATCATTTTTACAATTTACGACAAATAATTGAGGATCATCAGTTCCTCTAGCAAGTGGTTGCATATCACTTAATTTAACTTTTGTTTTTCCTAATGCCATAGAAACAGCATGACCTGTAGTCCAAGTTAAAGTATGTTGACCATCTGCTGGTAAAGTCATCATGTAATCCATAGATGCAGCTCCACCACCACCCTTCTTGTTAACTAATTGCATATCTTGTTTTAGATACCTTCTAGTTCTTAACAACATCATTCTAGTAGTTACGTCTGTACCACCACCAAAACCAGCGTGTGTAATAGCTTGAATTGGGTGACCATCTGCTTTTGCAGAAGTAATCATAAGTGGAAGTGCAACAACAAAAAATTCAGTTACCAAAAATGCGGCAGCTAAAAATAATTTAAAACTTTTTTTCATTATTTCCCTCTTTTTAGTTAATTTATATTTAAATATATAAACATAATCTGATACATAGCGTAAAGTAAAAAATGGCTCAAAATAAAATTAACATAGCAGTTCTTTTAGGGGACCCTTCTGGTATAGGCCCCGAATTGGTCTCAAAACTATTGTCAGAGGAAATCACTAACAAGGCTAATTTAATTATCATAGGTGAAAAAAATATATTAGAAAGTGGAAATAAAATTTCAGGCAAATCACATAATCTAAATTTTGTAGAAGATTTCGATAATATTGATTTTGCGAAGGGTAATAAATTTTTTCTAGATATCTCTAATGGTAAAAATCATAATTATAAATTATCTGAGTGCTCTAAAGAGGCGGGAGAAAGCGTCTTAGCTTCGCTAAATTTAGCTTTAGATCTTGCTAAAGAAAATAAAATTCATGCAATAAACTTTGGACCTTTTAATAAAACAAGTCTTAAACTTGGAGGAAATAAATATTCTGATGAATTACATTTAATGGCTGAAAAGTTAGAGGTTAAAAATTTTTTTTGTGAATTTAATGTTATTGATAATTTTTGGACAGCAAGGGTATCATCACATATTCCAATAAAAGAAGTTCCAGAACATGTAAAAAAGGAAAAAATTATTAAGCCAATTAAACTTATAAATGAAGCTATGAAATTAAATGGTATTAAAAGTCCAAGAGTAGCAGTTCAAGCACTGAATCCTCATGCTGAATTTGGAACTGAGGAAAAAGAGGAAATTATACCCGCAATAGAAGAGGCAAAAAAACTAGGTATTAATGCTGATGGACCTTTGCCGTGTGACACTTCTTTTATTACTGCTTATAAAGATGGAAACCATGATTGTATTGTTGGTATGTATCATGATGCTTTACAATCAGGTTTAAAAGCATTTGGATTTGATAGAGGAGTAACCGTTCAAGGAGGTTTACCTGTACCTATTACCACTCCTGCTCATGGTACAGCATTTGATATTGCAGGTAAAAATGTGGCAAATTTAGAACCTACTTTGAATTCATTTAAAATTGCATTAACAATGGCAGAAAATAAAAACAATTAAATGTCTAAAATAAAAAATATTCGTACCAAGGTATATCAATGGAATGGTAAAACAGTTCCTCCACAAAACAATTTTTGTACAAATGCATCAGACCTTTTGTTTGAAAAATCAGATGCTATGGACTCTTTTAGGTTTCATGAATGGTTAATATGTGAAGTTGAAACCGATGATGGAATCATTGGAGTTGGAAACGCAGCACTCGCACCTCAGTTGGTTAAAAAAACAATCGATGCTTATTTAACGCCGTTAGTACTAGGTGAAGATCCTTTTGATTATTCTTATATCTGGGAAAAAATGTACAGAAGAACGCATGCGTGGGGAAGAAGAGGTTTGGGTATGGTAGCTATTTCTGCAATTGATATTGCTCTCTGGGATATAATGGGAAAGCTTACAAATAAACCTGTATTTAAATTATTAGGTGGTAGAACAAAAGAAAAAATTCCTGTTTACGCATCTAAACTTTACAGCCAACCAATCAAGGACTTGCAAAAAGAAGCTGAAAGCTATGTTAAGCAAGGTTTTAAAATGTTTAAAATGAGATTTGGGTGGGGGCCAAAAGATGGACCTGAAGGTATGAAAAAAAATATTGAGTTAGCTGAAGCAGTTAGAGAAGTTATTGGATATGATACTGACTTAATGATGGAATGTTATATGGGTTGGAACCTGGATTATGCAAAAAGGATGATACCAAAATTGGTAAAATTTAACCCTAGATGGTTGGAGGAACCAGTTATAGCAGACGATATTCATGGATATGCTGAATTAAATAATATGAATGCAATTCCAATTTCTGGTGGAGAACATGAATTCAACTTATTTGGGTTTAAACAATTGTTGGACATTAAAGCAGTCAGTTATATTCAATATGACAACAATAGAGTTGGTGGATTTACAATTGCAAATAAAATAAATGCATTGGCAGAAGCTTATCAAGTACCAGTTATTCCTCATGCTGGCCAAATGCATAATTATCATTTAACAATGTCAAATTTTAATTGTCCAATATCTGAATTTTTTCCTGTCCATGACGTAGAAATTGGCAATGAATTATTTTATTATATATTTGAAGGTGATCCTGCCCCAGAAAATGGATATATAGATTTAGATGATAACAAACCAGGTTTAGGTTTAACAATTACTGATAAATTTAAGTCTGATTTCAAAATAATAGAATAACTAATAAGCTTCTACTTCATCAAGTTTTGGCATTGCATTAGCTGCACCTGATTTTGTTGTAGAAATTGCAGCTACTTTATTTGAAAATTCTAGAGCATCTTTAATTTTTAATTTATTGGATAAAGCATATGCAAAAGCTCCGTTAAAAGCATCACCTGCTCCAGTGGTATCTATAACTTTATCCTTTAAACTATAAACATCTATAAAAAAACTCTCCTCAGAGTTTGCAAAGTATAGGCCTTTTGGACCTAATGTAATGATAATATTTTTTACTCCTTTTTCTAAAAAAGTTTTTGCAGACTCTTCAATTTCTGTTTTACTCTCAACCTTTTTACCTAAATAAAAACTTGCTTCAGTTTCATTAGGAGTAAAATAATCAATACACTTAAAATCACTTTCTTTCATATCTGATGCAGGTGCTGGATTAAAAATTGTGATAGATCCTGTCTCTTTTGCTCTATTGAGGGCGTAACTTGTTACATCATTAGGTGTTTCTAGTTGAGTTAAAAAAATTTCTGATTTTTTTATAAACTCAATATTGTTGTCAATATCTTCATTAGATATAGAACCAGCAGCTCCAGGTACAATATTAATTGCATTATCCCCTGTTTTTTCATTTATCATTATACCTGCAACACCAGTTGACCGATTTGGATCTTGAATTATTGCGTCTGTATTAATTCCAGCCTCCTTATACAACTTAAGAGCCATCTTGGCATTTTGATCATCTCCTATCTTAGTTATAAAATTTACATTTCCACCAAGTCTTGCAGCAGCGATAGCTTGGTTTGACCCTTTTCCACCTGGACCAACAATATGATTTTTACCTAAAACTGTTTCACCTTTGATTGGAATTTTGTCAGCAAAAAAACAAAGATCAGCTACAAATACTCCAAAGACACATATTGAGCTCATTATTTATCAAGAACCCAAACACTACCATCTGGTTTAATTACTCCCTTTGTTAATATAAAACACCCATATGGTCTCATTTCAGAGGTAGACACTATTAATTGAGATTTTTTTGCCTCTTTATAAAATTCTTGTCTTTCAATTGAACCAATCTTCCAATTTTCTCCAGAAGTTTCTTTTACAGCTTTAATAAAATCTTTATGACAATCAGTTAATTCATCAGGTTTGTTATCAACCTGCATTCTGTTTGCAGCTGAATCAATGAAACTATCTAATGGAAAAACAGAAAGAATAGCCTTTGTAGCTTCATAAATATCCACTCCATCTAGTCTAATTACTTTATTATTTAAAGAGTGAGAATATGCTGGAAAATTAGCATCAGTTAAAACAAGTTTATCACCATGACCCATTGCCCTTAACTGATATAGGAGCTCAGGGCTTAAAATTGGATTAATTTTAATTAGCATTTTGCAACTATAATATATAAAAAAAAAGGGTGAAATAAAAATTCACCCTTTTTATTTTAATTTTCTAAAGATTATTTAAAATCGTTAGCGTTTTCTGTTGTTACTAATTGTGTACCAGTATCAATATTAGGATCAATACTTCCACCGTTAGCTAGCTCAAGAGCATATTTAACTCCATACGCACCCATGTTGTATGAGAACTGAGCTATTGTTGCTGTCATCTCTCCTTTTAGGATGCTTGTAGCTGCATCTGGAGTAGCATCAAAACCAACAACGATCACATCATTCATATCCGCATCTTTTAGTGCTTGCATTGCACCTAATCCCATATTGTCATTAGAAGCAAAAATTGCTTTGATATTAGGATTTTTCAAAATGATTGACTCAGTAACTGATCTTCCTTTTGCAGTATCCCACTCAGCTGTTTGAGTAGCAACAAGATTTAAACCACAGTTTTTAAATCCTTTAATTGCACCATCTCTTCTTAGTAATGCAGTTGATTGAGACTCAATTCCAGTAAGAATTGCAACATCAGATCCTTTTGGAGTTTTATCACAAATAAATTTTGCAGCTAATTCTGCACCGTTCATATTATTTGTACCAATAAAAGTTACACCTTCATTGATTCCTTTTGTATCAACAAATACAACTGGAACACCACTTTTAATCGCATCGTCTACAATAGGTGCAAAAGCGTTTGGATCTCCTGGTGCAAGTGCTAGTGCATCAACCCCTTTTGCAAGTTGGTCCTCAACTTGGTTAATCTGAGCTTGTACATCACCTTCTTGTGGAGGAGCAATTAAAATTAATTTTACTCCTAATTTTTTCGCCTCTTCTTCAGCACCTTTTGTTACAGAAGCCCAGAATGGGTTTCCAGAACCAGGTCCTTTAATACTGAATAAGATTTTTTTACCATGCCCGTCAGCAAAAGATACTGACCCCATGCTAATCAATAAAAAAATTGTTGAAATGAAAACAACAATTTTTCTGTTTAGTTCTCTCATATATTTACCCCTTTAATAATTATTAAAAAAATTAATTTAATGAAATTTTTAAAAAAAATTCAACTGTTATAAAAGACCATCAAATTTACAGTTACAACTTTTAGGTGTACTATTTTCTCGTACCAAGATCTCTTCTAAGAACGTCGATATATACAGCTAAAACTATAATAGATCCAATTAGAACCTGTTGCCAAAATGAACTTACATCCATCAGATTAAGACCATTTCTTAAAATACCCATGATCATTACACCAGCAAAAACTCCAAGAACTGTACCCCTTCCTCCAAAAAAACTCGCTCCACCAATAATGCAAGCTGCTATTGCATCTAATTCAGATTGTAATCCAGCATTAGGATAACCCGAGTCTGTTCGTCCAGCTAAAATAAGTGCTCCAATTCCAGATAGAAATCCACAGAGTGAGTAAACTATTACTAGAATTTTATTGACGTTAATACCGGAGGCTCTTGCAGCATTAGGATTTCCTCCAATTGCATAAATCCATTTTCCAGTTCGAGTTTTATTCATAAATATCCAAAAAATTATATATACAATTGCAATAAGAACTAAACTGACGGGTAAATATTGTGATTTTTCTAAACCAAGCCAAGTTAAATCAATCCGTCCATGACCAAGATATCTAACTTCGTCTGTAAAACCACTTATTGGCGTTCCACCTGAAATTAAATTTCCTGTACCTCTAAAGATATACAATGTTCCTAAAGTCATTATGAAAGGATGAGGCATCCTCAGGAGAGTTATTCCTAAACCATTAAATAGACCACATAGAAATCCTGCTATCAAAGGCGTTATTACTACTATGTACCAAGGCGCTCCTGCTTTAGCAACTATTGCAAGTATCATTAACGACAACATCATTATTGATCCAACCGATAGATCAATCCCTGCTGTAACTATCACCATAAACACACCTAATGCTAACATCGATTGCCAGGAAATTTGCTTGAATACATTGGTAACATTTCTCCAGGATAAGAAAACATCTGGCTGAAGGAAGTGCATTACTACAATCATTATTACCAGTAGCAATAATATTCCATACTTTTCAAGGTATGGCATTATTTTTAAATACAGCGAATTTTTTTCTTGATCTTTATTTTCCATAATTATTTTTTACCCATAATCCAACCTATTACTTCATCTCTTGAAGTTTTAGATAATTCAGACTCTGCAAAATTTGTTCCTTGGAATAAGGCCATCACACGATCACACACGGCAAAAATATCATCCATTCTATGACTGATAACTATTACTCCAACACCTGTTTGTTTTAAACTATTTATAAGATCTAAAACTTTACCAACTTCTTTAATTGCAAGTGCAGCAGTTGGTTCGTCCATTATTACAACTTTAGCATTAAATGCTGTTGATCTTGCAATTGCAACTGCTTGCCTTTGACCACCTGAAAGTTCTTCTACTTTTTGATCAGCGCTTTTGACATTAATTTTTAATTTACCAAGATGCGCATCAGTAAGTTCTTTGATTTTTTTATAATCTAGAAATTTAAGTAGTCCAAGATTTTTAGTTGGTTCACGCCCTAAAAAAATATTTTCACCTATTGGAAGATTGCCAGCTAATGCCAAGTCTTGATAAACCATTTCTAGACCTAAATTTTGAGAATCTTTGGGGCTTTCTAAAATCTTCTCTTTACCATCAAAGAATAATGAGCCTGCACTTGGTTTGTATAGCCCTGATAAAACCTTCATTAAAGTTGATTTTCCAGCTCCATTATCGCCCACAACACCAAGACATTCTCCTGCATGTATCTTTAAATTTACATTCTCAAGAGCTGTTATGGTTCCAAAGTATTTTGTTACACTTTTAGCTTCTAGAAGTAATTGATTAATTGATGACATAAGTGAAGAAAATATAAAAAAATCAGTTAATTGCAACAGGTTTTGAGGCTAACAGATTTACCGTTTTTCTTTGAGCCCTTTTGCAGAATTTTGGAGGCATTTTTTTTAAAATTAAGTTCATATCTTTTAGAACAATATTACCCATTTCAAAAAAAGCCTGTTCTAAAGCTCCGGCTCTATGAGCTGAAAACAATATATTTTTAAGCTTTCTAATTGAATCATTTTTTTTTACAGGTTCTTCAGGAAATACATCTGTTGCGACATATATATCTCCCTTTTTAATTCTTTTTTTAAGGTCCACAAAATTAACGATTGCTGCTCTACTCATTAAAACAAAAACTGATTTAGGCTTCAATTTATTTAATAATTTTTTGCTTATTAAATTTTTGTTTTTAGTTGTGACAGTTGCTAGAACATAAATAATCTCACAATCACTAAACATTTTATTTAAATTAATTGATTTAAAACCGGCTTTTTTTATTATTTTATTTGGGACCCAGGGGTCATAAACATTTATATTTTTTGTAAATGGTAGCAGCAATGGGTAAAGCGCCTTAGCTAAATCTCCAAAACCAAGTAAACCAATTTTTTTATTTGCCAAAAGAGAAGCATTAAAATTACTCTTTAAACCATATTTTTCTTTACCTTTTACAAAATCAAAATGAGCATTATGTATATTTCTTAATATAGACAAAGTCATACCTAAGGCTATTTCAGCAACTGGCTTTGAAAAAACAGGTGATGTAGCGATGACATCAATTTTTTTTTTAAAGCAATAATCATAGTCAATATTATCCATAAAATTACTTTCGACATTTATAATACATTTCAAATTAGAAGCTTTTGATAATAGATTTTTATCAAGATCTGGTTGACCCATTATAAACGTAGCTTTATGAATATTTTTTTCATAAAAATCTTTTTTATTTAACTTAGGAGCAGTTATTAATTTATATTTAGATTTTAATTCCTTAAGTTTTTTTTTTGAAAAGATTAAATCTAATCTTCTTGGATATGGATCAGAAATAACTATATGTTTCTTCACGGTCTATTTATTTAAGTAATTTCTTTGCATCTATTTCTAAAAACTTTTTTGGTTTTACACAGTTAGAATTAATTGACACAGATGTTCCAAATTTAGCTGCTTTCATAATAGAAGTAATAATTTCTAATACATGTAAAGATATCTCACCATTACATAAATGTTTTCTTTTATTCTCAATTGAATATGCCATTTCAGATAATCCAGCTCCTCGATAGTTTGCATTAGTTGGTGCTTCGTTAGCTCTAGAACTTTGTGTTCTTATGTTAATACGTCCCAAAGACATTTTTGTAGTCTTAAATTCTTTCCAATTTTCCCCTAATTTATTACAAGTTAACACTGATCCACCAAACATATTTGGGTCAGGAACAATCATTGAGCCCTTTTCTCCATATAATTCAATGTGATTTCTTTGATGAGCTATTACATCAAATGATAATGTTAATCTTATAACGGAGTTATTTTTAAAAGTGATTGTAGATAAATAAGTAGTTGGACATTCTACCTTAAATTTTTTTCCTTTTTTCGGTCCTATTCCAATAGTCCTATATTTTTGACCTTGAATGATGGTGCTAGTTACTTTTCTTGCAGGTCCTAACAGATTTACTAAAGCGGTAATATAATACGGTCCCATATCAATAACAGGACCTCCTTCATTTTTTGCAAACCAAGGTTCAGGGTTAGGATGATAAGACTCAATTCCAGGAAAAGCAAAAACTGCATTGCCTAATTTAATTTTTCCAATTATGTTTTTTTCAACTAGTTCTTTTGATTTTTGAATTCCACCACCCAAAAATGTATCTGGAGCATTGCCTAAATATAATTTTTTTTTCTTTGAAAATTTTATTAAATCTTTTCCATCTTTTAAATTTATTGCTAATGGCTTTTCAGAGTATACATGTTTTCCATTTGTTAAAGCTTTTTTAGATATTGTATAATGCGCTTTTGGAATTGTAAGGTTTAAAATAATTTCAACCTCTTTATCTTTTAGCAGTTCATTTACAGTTAAAAATTTTATTCCATAGTTTAATGCACAGCGTTTTGCAGCTTTCAAATTAATATCGGCGCATTTAATTATTTTAATATTATTAAAATATTTTTCAGCTCTAAAATATGTTTCAGCGATATGTCCACAGCCTATTAAACCAATTTTAAAAACTTTATTCATATAAAGTTTTTAAACACCTTGTCTCTGTTTTGATTTTCCTTCTTTGTGGAGTTTTAATGCTTCTTCATTTTCTTTTGATGTTGGTATTTCAAGTGTGGGGCTTTCCCAATAAGCAGATCCTTCAAGCCATTCGTAGCTATGTGTTTTAATTGATATAACATAAGTTACGTCTGATTGTTTTGCTCTTTTAAATGCTTCTTCTAATTCTGAAATACTAGAAACATGTTCTGATTCTGCTCCCATACTTGCTGCATGTTGAGCAAAATTTACTTCTTTGGAATTTTGAATATTTGAGGAATCAAACAGACAATTAAATTCTTTTCCACCCTTAAACAATTGAAGTCTATTTATAACAGCATGACCTCCATTATCACATACGATGATTATAAGTTTATTATTAGTAATTACTGAGGAATATATATCTGAATTGTTAAGTAGGTATGATCCATCGCCAACAAAAGCAATTACATCTTTGTCAGGATTGGCCATTTTTATACCAAGAGCACCAGAAATTTCATAACTCATGCAACTGAATCCCCACTCTGTTTCATGAGTATTCAACTCTTTTGGTCGCCAAACTTGAACAACTTCTCCAACCAAACCTCCAGCTGCTGTAACAGCTATATCAGTTGGGTCTGAATTCCGATAAATTGCTCCAACAGCATGAGCATAACTTGGTAATTCCTGATTTGTTGGACCACTCTCTTTATCAACGTATTCATTCCAAGATTTTAACTCATCTTGTGATTTTTTATGCCAGTTATCGGATGATTTCCAATCTCCAATAGCGTTAGATAATTCTATTAATGTAACTTTTGCATCACCTATAACTGCTTCTCC
>CACICY010000015.1 GCA_902585265.1 uncultured Pelagibacteraceae bacterium | reverse complement strand
TGATTATTTTCTGACAGACTCAGATGGACCTGGCTTCAATCCACTAAGTGGCATTGGGCTTATATCTGGAAGTTTTACCCCACATTATTCAGATGAAAAAAGAGCAGATAAATACAGACAAAATATAAAAAATAAAACTTTACCAGGTGGTGTAGCTGTTGATGATGGTGTAGCGGTACTTTTTATTGACGGAAAACCAACAGAGGTTTATTCTTCCAGAGAAAGTCATAATGCTTATTTTGTTGATCAAAATAAACAACTTAATTTAAAAGAATATATTAAAATTAATAATGAGTGATAATATTTTACCAAGTCAAAAAATTTTTAGCATTAAAGATGCAAGGGAACTGTCACGAAAACGTCTACCTAAATTAGTTTTTGATTTTATTGACGGGGCATCTGGAGATGAAAAATTAGCAGAAATAAATAGCAGAGCTTTAGATCAAATTAGACTTGAACCTAAAGTTTTAAGAAATGTTGAAAAGAGGTCTCTTAAAAAACAAGTATTAGGTTATGAATTCGATTTTCCCTTTGGTTTTGCTCCAATGGGAATGACTAATTTATCATGGCCTGGAGCAGACTCAATGTTGGCAGCTGAAAGTGCGAGAAATAATATACCTACGTGTGTTTCTATGGCTTCAACAACAACTTTAGAAAAAATGTATGAACTTTCAGAAGGTCACTCATGGATGCAGCTATATATATTTCAGGATGAAAATTTTGTTATGGAGCTTTTAGATAGAGCTAAGAATACTGGATATGAAGTTGCAATATTAACTGTGGATGTCCCAGTACTATCCAGACGAACTAGAGATGATAAAAATGGTTTCTCCTACCCTTTTAAAATTGGTCCAAAACAATTTTTTGATTTTGCAACTCACCCTACTTGGTCTTTATCAACTTTACTAAGCGGTATTCCTAAACCAATGAACTATGTAACATCTAAAAGTGGAGACGGTATTTTTAAAAGAAAAGAAAGTAGAGGCTCTACTGATTGGGATACTCTTAAGAGAGTGAGAGATAAATGGAAGGGTAAACTTATAATTAAAGGAGTAATGTCTCCTGACGATGCAACAAAAATTAAGGGTGCTGGCGCTGATGCAATTCAAGTTTCAAATCATGGAGGCAGACAATTAGATAGTGCTACAGCAGCAATAAATATGCTTCCACTAATCAGAAAATCAGTTGGAAGTGACTTTCCTCTAATCTTTGATAGTGGAATAAGAAGTGGAAGTGATATTGTGAGAGCGCTTGCATTTGGTGCGGATTATGCAATGATTGGCAGACCCGTAATGTATGCAATGGGCGCTGATGGAAGAAAAGGATTAAGGAGAATTGTGGAAATAATTAAAGAAGAAGCTAGCACAACACTCGGGTTAGTAGGATTAAATGATGTTAATGATATAACTTCTAATATAGTAATAGAGAATACTTTGAATAAGGTAAATTACTAAATGAGCGAAAATAAAATTAGAGGTGGAGCATTACTTGCAAGAGCTCTAAAAGACAAAGGAATTAGTAAAGTTTTTACACTTTCAGGAGGTTTTTGTAATCCAGCAATTGAAGGTTTTGCTGAGTGCCAAATTGAAGTTATAAACACTCCTCATGAGCAGATTGCTGGACACTTAGCTGATGGAAATACAAGAATTACTCGTAAACCATCAGTATGTTTAGTTGGACCTGAGGGATTTACTAATGCTGTCCCTTCAATGATGGAAGCTTGGGGTGAGAGAAGTCCAATTATTTATATTACAGGATCTAGCAGTCTTAAAAGACAAGGTTCAGGTGGTTTTAAAGAAATTGATGATGTTTCAATCGCAGCCCCTTTAACCAAATATAGTGCGAGCATTACTGATGGAACTAGAATAAGAGAATTTGTAGACAAAGCATATCATATTGCAACTAACGGATATCCTGGCGCTGTACATCTTAGTCTTCCTGTTGATATAATGTTTTCATCTTTTGAAGAGGAAGTTGGTTTAGATGAAAGACCATATTCTCAAAAAGCAAAACCTATAGCCAAAGCGTGGCCAGATCCAAACTCACTTTCAGAAGTCTTAGAACTTGCTTGTAATGCAAAAAAACCAGTTATCATTGGTGGACACGGTGTTTGGTGGTCACATTCAGAAAAAAATCTTGAAGCAGCAGGTAACAATTTAAATATACCAATTTTTAATGTTCCGTATCATCAAAAATTATTAGGAGAAGAAACTAACGCTTACATGGGGTTGGCTGATATACATCAATACCCTCCCTCAGAATTTGCATTACACAATTCAGATCTGGTTCTTGTTGTTGGAGCTAGATTGGATAATCAATTAAATTTTGGAAATCCACCTTTTATACCAGAATCAACAAAATTAGTTTGTGTAAATGGTTCACATGAAGAATTAGAACTTAATAGAGCTGCAGATTTAAGTTTACTAAGTGATCCTGGTGTTTTTTTAGATACATTATCTAACTTAAAAAAAAATAATAAATGGTCTTTAGGTGCAAATTGGTTTGAGGAAAATAAAAAAAAGAAGAAAGAGTGGGTTGATAAATCTTTGAAAGATTTAGAAATTGAAGCTGAAACATCAAAAAAAAATGGAGGAAAAATTCACCCTCTACAACTTTCATTGGATGTTCAAGATGCAATGAATGAAAATGATTGGCTAGTAATCGATGGAGGAAATACTCATTTTTGGTCAGAAATTGCAATCAACATTGCAGGTGCCAAAGGGAAAAAATTAAAAGGAATATTGCACCCTGGAACTTTTAGTATGTTAGGTGTTGGAGTTTCATTCGCTCTTTCTGCTAAAAATCATAATCCAGAATCTAATGTAGTTCTTATTAGTGGTGATGGTGCGTTTTTATCTGGAGGTATGTCTATTGAAAGTGTATTTTATGAGAAAAAACCTATTACTGTTGTAATTGATAATAACGGGGGTCTTGCTTCAATTGGTCAGCAGCAAGAGAGGTTATTTAAAAGTGGAAAAAGTGTGGGAACAGACTTCCGTGATATACCATTTCACAAGATATTTGAGGGTTTTGGAGGACATGGAGAATTAGTTAATAAAAGAGAAGAGCTAGGTCCAGCACTTAAAAGAGCAATGGAAAGTGGAAAGCCTGCATGCGTAAATGTTAAAGCAAAACCAGTTTTAAGCCCAATAGTCTCTGCAGTTGCAAGTAAAAGAGAAAAATCATCAATAGAATAATTGTGGCAACTTTCTCTTCTCACTTATTAGACGCAACAAATGGCTCACACGCTGCAAATATTGATGTAATTATTTATCAAATTAGTGAGAGTGGAGAGAAAAAAGTTTTCTGTGAAACTAAATCTGATGAAGGTGGTCGAATACTTCAAGAATTTGAATTAAGTAAAAATGACTGTAAGTGTGAATATGAAATGGTTTGCAAAACTGGCAATTATTTTTTAGAAAAAAAAATAATTTCAGAAATTAATATTAAATTTAAAATGGAAGACCAAAATAAAAAATATCATATACCAATTATAATTTCTAAAAATAGCTACACAGTATGGTGGTCTAAATAAAATGAGTAAAGAAAATTTAATTCCACAAAAAAATATAAAATTAAATATGTCTAGACGTATAAGACGAACTCCATTTACAAATAAAGTAGAGGAATGTGGAGTATCTGATTTTACTGTTGTCAATCACATGCTACTACCAAAAGGTTTTAAAAATACTGTTGAGGAAGACTACTGGCATTTAAGAGAGCAGGTTCAGGTGTGGGATGTGTCTTGTCAAAGACAAGTGCAAATTACTGGGCCTGATGCTGAAAAACTTGTACAAAAATTGACACCTCGATCTATAAAAAAAATGGAGACTGGTAAATGCTTTTATATTCCAATAATTGATGAAACTGCTGGAATGATTAATGATCCAGTTTTATTGAAACTAGATGATGATATGTTTTGGATTTCTATTGCAGATTCTGATATTTTACTTTGGGCTAAAGGAATTGCTTTAGGATCAAATTTAAATGTAGAAATTATCGAACCAGATGTTTATCCACTAGCCATTCAGGGTCCCAAATCTGAAGATCTTCTAAGTTCAATATTTGGGGAGGATATAAAGAAGTTAAAATTTTTTAATTTTAAAGTTTTTGATTTTTTAGGAACTAAACAAATTATTGCAAGATCTGGTTACAGTAAACAAGATGGTTTTGAAATATATTTTAAGGGATTTGAAACCCATTTTAACGAAATAGAACTTGGAGAAAAACTTTGGGAAACTATATGGGAAAATGGAAAAAAATTTAATATTTCTCCAGGATGCCCAAATTTAATAGATAGAATTGAGGCTGGTTTAATGTCTTACGGAAATGATTTTACAAAAGAAAATAATCCTCTCGAGTGTAATCTTGAAAAATACTGCAAACAAGAAGATGATCATGATTTTATAGGTAAAGAGGCTTTAAGAAAGATCCAATCTGACGGAATTGTACAAAGAATGAGAGGAATTTTGTTTGATGGCGATCCATGTAAGCCAACTGGTGTGCCCTTACCAGTATACTCTAGAGATAATGCAAAAATTGGGCAAATTGCTTCTGGAATATATTCTCCAAGATTTAAAAAGAATATAGGTCTTTCTATGATTTTAAAAGATTATTGGGAAATTGGAAATGAGGTCTTTGTAAATACTTTCAATGGAAAAAATAGAAAAGGCATTATAACTTCTTTACCATTTCCAGATTAACCTTATATTTATTATTATGTTTAAACCTGTAATTGCCGGCTTCTCTAGATCACCTTTTACAATGGCGAGAAAAGGTGCGCTCGTAGATACAAAGCCAGTAAATTTATTAGCAGAAGTAATTAAAAATTTAGTTGCTAAATCCAATATTAAAAAAGAAGACATTGAAGATATTGTTGTTGGTTGTGCATTTCAAACTGGAGAGCAATCATTTAATATTGGAAAGTTGACAACATTCTTAACTAATATGGATGTCAAAACTTCAGGAATGACGGTTGACAGATGGTGTGGTTCTTCAATGGAGGCTATTCATATTGCTGCAGGTAAAATTTCTTTAGGTGCAGGAAAGGCATTTATATGTGGTGGAGTTGAAAGTATGACAAGAGTTAATACAGGGTTTGATCCAATACCTTATCCAGAAAATAAAAATGATAATCCTCACGTATATTTTTCAATGGGAACTACTGCTGAAAATGTTGCTAAAAAATATAATATTTCAAGATATGAACAACAGGAATTTGCAATCTCAAGTCATCAAAAAGCACATGAAGCGCAAACAAAAGGTTATTTTAAAAATGAAATTGTATCAATCGGAGATTGTGATACCGATGGAAATATTAGACCAGGCAGCACAATGGAAAAGTTGGATGGATTAAAACTTGCATTTGACGAAAATGGAACTGTTACAGCAGCCACTTCATCACCTTTAACCGATGGTGCAGCTGCAACATTAATTTGTGAAGAAAGTTATGCGAAAGAAAATAATTTAAATATTTTGGGAAGAATTGTTTCTACGGCAGTGCAAGGTTGTGACCCTGACTATATGGGACTAGGGCCAATTGGAGCATCAAAAAAAGCTTTGGAAAGAGCTAATTTGTCAGCAGATAAAATTGATATTGTTGAATTGAATGAGGCTTTCGCGTCGCAATCCTTAGCATGTATTAAAGATTTAGGTATAGATAAAGATAGAGTTAATTTAGATGGTGGAGCACTTGCCCTTGGACATCCTCTTGGAGCAACAGGTGCAAGAATTACAGGCAAAGCTGCTGAATTACTTAAGAGAGAAAATAAAAAATATGCACTTTCAACTCAGTGTATTGGTTTGGGTATGGGAATCGCTACAGTAATCGAGTCTCTATAAACTAAACTATCTATTTATTCCTCTTAATCTTTCAGATCTTCTTCTTAAGAGCTCTGCAGTCAGTAAAATTAATACTGATAAAACTATTAAACAAGTTGCAACAGCTAAAATTGTTGGACTTAATTGTTCTCTAAGTCCTGTCCACATTTGAATTGGTATTGTTGTATTATCTAAGCCAGCCAAGAATAATACGACTACAACCTCATCAAATGATGTAACAAAAGCAAATAAACCTCCAGAAATAACGCCAGGAAGTATTAATGGTAAAGTTATTTTCATAAAAGTATTAAATGGATTACTTCCTAAGCTGGAAGCTGCTCTTGTAATACTATGATCAAATCCTGAAAGAGTTGCAGTAACTGTAATTACTACAAATGGAGTTCCTAAAATAATATGCGCTAAAATTATACCTAGGTGTGTTGCGGCTAATCCTACTTTTGCCATGAAAAAGAAAATTGCAACTCCAGAAATAATTAAAGGAACTATCATTGGAGATATTAAAGTTGCCATTATCAAACCCTTATAAGGCATATGTCTGCTGCTGAGTCCAAGTGCTGCTAGTGTTCCAAGAATAATAGATCCGATTGTTGCAAATATAGCAATTATAAAACTATTTTTTGCAGCTAATCCCCATGGATTTTTTGTTCCATAAACCATATCTTTGTACCATCTTGTAGAAAAAGCATCTGGATCAAGTCTTTTCATTCCATCAGTGAAAACTAAAAATTCCTCCGCATTAAATGATAATGGAAAAATTACAAACAAAGGTGCAATTAAAAAGAAAAAAACACATCCACAAACAAAAAGATAAAAATAATGCCAAATTCTGTAATGTGGTTCTGTATATTTTGGTAAAGCCATATTTTATCCTAATTTGATATTATCAACTCCTACAAGTTTGTTATAAATCCAATAGATAACAAGTACTCCAGTCAAAAGCATTAAACCCATCGCAGATGCAAAACTCCAATCTAAAGTACTCTTCATGTGATAAGCAATTTGGTTACTAATAAGTGTTCCAGAGGCTCCACCTACTAAAGCTGGAGTTATGTAATATCCAATTGCAAGAATAAATACTAATAAGCATCCTGCTCCAATACCTGGAATTGTTAGTGGGAAATAAACTTTAAAAAATGCTACTGCTGGAGTAGCTCCTAAAGACTTGCCTGCTCTCATAAGGCTTGGAGAAATTGTTTTCATAACGCTATACAAAGGTAAGACCATAAATGGTAAAAGAATTTGTGTCATTGCAACATAAGTCCCGGTCTTGTTATACATCATCTCCGGTCTGTTATCGTCGGCCACAAGGCCAATCCAAACAAAAAAGTCATTAACAATTCCTTGTTGCTGTAACAAAATCATCCAACTGGCGGTCCGTACAAGTAATGAGGTCCAAAATGGCAGCAGCACACAAATCATTAACAAATTACTGTACTTCATTGGAAGCGTTGCTAGTAAATGTGCAATTGGATAAGCCATTAAAAAACAAAATAGAGTTACAAAAAATGCCACTTCCAAAGTTCTTGACCATAAAATTCTATGAATTCTTCTATCTTCAGCAACTTGTACAATTTTACCATCTTCATTGGAGTACATATCAACTCCCTTTAAATATTTAGAATAAGTGTAGGCTGGAGCTCTTCTTTTAATTGCCCTCCAATATTCAACATTTCTCCACCTTTTATGCACTTTCATTATTTGCTCTTTATAATTACCTTCTTCGAATTTCTTTTGCTTTCTTGCTAATTTTTTCAAGACACTTTTAAAGCCATTTTTTTCATAATTCAGCTGCGTTTGTAATTTTCCTGCAGTCTTATTTTTTACTAAAATTTTGTAATCCAGATAAAATGCTTCGAATACTTCTTCCGGTGGAAGTTCTTTTCCATCCCACTGCTCCATGGCTTTATATGTTTTAGGCAACATATTGGTAACCATCTTGTCATCAATACTTCGTGAAAACATATCAGCAATTGGAACTATATAAGTTATAATAAGAAATAAGAGTAATGGGCTTACTAAAAGAAATGCTTTTATTTTATTTTTTTTTTCTGCTTTTTTAAGACTTTCCTCTAAAGGAATTCCATCAGTAGATAGTATTTTTTGTGTTTCTGAGCTCATAAAAAAAAGGGCGGTTAAAATAACCGCCCTTAATATAATATAAAATTAAAGTGTTTAAAACTTTAATTATTTAATACTAGCTTTCATAGCTTCCCACTGTTCACCAAGTTCAGTACCATTATCAGCCCAGTACTCAGCGTCTACTAAGAAGTATCTTTTTAAGTTAGCTGGTGCAGTTGGCATATGTGGAACCATATTAGTTTTTCCATCTTTATACCAAGGCTCTCCTGCTTCCATAACTGCAATAGATGATTTTCTCCATGGAGCATATGCAATATATTTTGCACTTCCTGCTAACATTTCAGTATTTGTCATCATAGCTAAAGCTTTCATAGCGTCAGCTTGGTTTGGTCCACCTTTTACTAATGCAAAATACTCGTAGTCAAGACCTTGTCCGTCCCAAACTTGAACTATTGGAGCACCTTCTCCAACTGCTGCATTAAAAAATCTACCATTCCAACCAGTTGCCATTACAACTTCACCACTCATTAATAATTCTGGTGGCTGAGCACCTGCTGACCAAAATACACATCCACCTTGTGGATCTTCACAAAGTGCTTTGATTTTGTTCATTGCTCTTGTTACATAAGCTGGGTCTTCAAGTTTTTTGTATAGAAATTCCCCACCTTTACCCATTTTTACACCGTCAGCTGCTAAAGCAATTTCTAGGTTTGTAAGAGCACTTTTGTAAATAGCTCTTTTCCCAGGAAATCTTTTTGTGTTGAAGAAATCTTTTAAAGTTGATGGAGTGCTTTTTAATAGATCACTATTATAAGCATAGTTCCAAGAATATAAAATATTTCCTACAGCACATTTACTAGGCATGTCAGTAAAGAAGTCTTCACTTGCAGGTGTACCATCTGGAGCTGGTGGAAAGTCTTTGTCAAAATCAAATTCAACAAAAATACCTTCGTCACAACCATTGATAGTGTCATAAGCAAATACATCTATAATATCCCATGTAATCGCTCCTGCTTCTTTTTGGGCTTTGATTTCTGATAATCCACCAGAATAATCTACCCATTCGATAGGGATACCCAATGCTTTCGCAGTTGGATCACCATATCCTAGCTTTTGACTTTCTGTATAAGCTCCACCCCATGATGCAACAACTACTGCAAATGCTGATGAAGATACTGAGATAGCAAAAGTTACGGCAAGTAATAATTTACTTAATTTTCTCATTTATCCTCCGTTTAAACGTTTTTTTTATAAAAAACGAAGTACAGCAACATAGGAAAAGAGAGTCAACAGGGGATTTTGGTAATTTTACAATAATTTAGCTTATTTTGGGTCTAAAGCTCTTGCATCACGACTGTTCCATCCAATATTAATCTCATTTCCAAGTTTAATATCTAAATTTTGAGAACTGTTTGGAACTTTTAAAATAAATTCAGAATTACCTAGTAAATTTAGTCTCACTCTAGTGTGATCGCCGTGATAAATCACTTCCTCAATTTTACCCTTTTGATTGTTATCCATTTTATCTTTTGGATTAATCAATGCTCTTTCAGGTCTAATTGAAACTGTAGTTTTTTCGCCAACAGACTTAACTGAAATTGGATTTGCAATTATTTCACCCTTATCTAGTTTAACTTTACAGGATCCATTTGATATATCTGAAATTTCGCCAGCGAAAGTATTATTCTCTCCAATAAATTCGGCAACAAATGAATTTACAGGTTCTTCATATAACTTATCTGGACTTGAGAGTTGCTGGACTTTACCATCATTAAATACTGCTATTCTGTTTGACATTGTTAATGCTTCACCTTGATCGTGAGTGACATACACAACTGTTACACCAATACTCTCATGAATATGTTTAATTTCATACTGCATACTCTCTCTTAAATTTTTATCTAAAGCACCTAAAGGTTCGTCCATTAAAACTACTGATGGATCAAATACCAATGCTCTTGCTACAGCTACTCTCTGTTGTTGACCACCAGAGAGTTGTCCTGGCATACGATTTCCAAATTCTGACAATGAAACCATTGCCAAAGCTTTATCTACTTTTTTCTCAATATCTTCTTTTGAAATTTTTCTCACCCTTAAAGGAAAAGCTAAATTTTCGAAAACTGTCATATGAGGAAAAAGAGCATAATTTTGAAAAACCATTCCAATCCCTCTTTTGTGTGGAGGAATATTTGAAATAGGATTATTATCTAAATAAATTTCTCCATTAGTAGGAGTTTCAAAACCAGCAAGCATCATTAGACACGTAGTTTTTCCTGAACCAGAAGGTCCAAGCATAGTTACGAACTCACCTTCTTTGATATCTAAATTTAAGTCTTTAACTACTAATATTTTTCCATCGTAGCTTTTATCGACTTTATCAAATTTTACGAAATCTTCTTTTTTTGACATATGCTAGTTTTTAAAACACTTAGTTTAGTTGTTTGCAACAGTTAATTAACTCTTAATATGTAACTCCTTTGGAAAATTACAAAATAATTCACATCCTTTGTCTGTAACTCTTATCGCTTCAGATGCTTCAACCCCCCAATCACCAAATTGCATTACAGCTATCATATGAAAACAGGCATTTGGAACTAATTCGGTCATTTCTCCTTTATAAATATTAAGAGTATGTTCACCCCAATCTGGTGGATAACCTATGCCAATTGAATAACCAGTTCTAGATTTTTTTTCTATTCCATATTTATCTAAAATACCCCAAAAAGCTTGAGCTACATCATTTGCAGTATTCCCAGGTTTAGTAGCATCTATCCCAGCTTGCAAAGCTTCGATAGTTTTGTTCATTGTGTCTATTTTTAATTGATCAGGTTTACCAAGCAAGACTGTTCTTGCCATTGGTGCATGATATCTTTTATAAACTCCAGATAACTCAACAATTGTCGCCTCACCTTCAACAAACTTATCTTGAGTTGCTGTTAAATGTGAAGCAGAGGTTCCTTGTCCTGTTGGTAGAAGTGTAGCGATACTAGAATACTCTCCACCAAACTCAGGTGTCCCATAAAATAAAGTTTTTTGTATGTCACCTACTGCATCGCATTGTCTGACACCCGGTTTTATTACCTCCATTGCGGTCTTCATTCCTTTTTCTGAAATTAGTGCAGCAGTTTTCATGCAATTAATTTCTGCATCAGATTTTGCAAATCTTGCCCAATTTACTAATCTTTCTGAATCTTTTATTTTTGCATTCGGTAAACCTTGTTTTATCTTTTCATAACAAAAAGCAGTGAAGTAATGAGCATCCATCTCAACTCCAATTGAAAGCTTATCCCAATTTCTGTCTTTAATAATCTGTACTAAATAATCGTAAGGATGTTTTGGCCATGTATGAATATAATTTTCATCATACACAATTATATTTTCATCTTTGAGATACGTTTTTATGTACGCACCTCCTGAATCTTGAGCTCTTACAAAACATAAAGGTTCATCAGCATTAACATGAACAATAGCACACTGTGCATAATAAAAAGACCAGGCGTCATAACCAGTTAAATAATTCATATTATTAGTATCGTGAGAAATCAATAGTTCGATACCTTTATTCTGCATCATCGACTGAACTTTTTTTAATCTTTGTTTATATTCGTCTTTAGTAAATGACATAAATTTCTATCTGAATAATTTACCAAAACCTTCTACAAGGTTATTTTTATTTATTTGGACAAGAGTATCCCAAATTAATGCCTGATTGCTTGATAAAACAATTGTATTCAATTTTTTTTCAAGTTTATCGATTATTGGTAGAACAGGAAGAGCTGTACAAGATACAAATAATGCGTCTGCTCCATTTAAATCTATTTTAGACAAGACATCATACAAATAATTTTGGTCTACTTTACCTATGTCGTAATCTGCCTCTATATCAAAATATGAATTGGATGTTATTTCAAATCCTTCGGATTTAAAATATTCTAGAACATCATCATTTAGTCTTTTGCTGTATGGAGTAAATAAACAAAGCTTACTTATATTTAATTTCTTTAAAGCTTTTATTGCAGCGGTGCTTGGAGTTGTAACCTCAGCCATTGGTTTTGCTGCTTTTACCTTTTGTTCTATTGAATTGTATCCTGCAGCTATTGTTCCTGAAGTACATCCATAAACAACGCAGTCTATATCCTGGTCTGGAAGAATATCTTTTGCAACATCGGTTACTTTATCTGACATTTTAATCAGATTTTCTTTGGTTAAAGGATTATAACACTCTATTCTATTAACAAAAAAATCAATTTCTCTATCCTTTATTACATTAATAAAATCTCTTTCAATCATAAAATCACTTGCAAGAGCAATAAGCCCAACTCGTGGATTTGATTTACTAATGTATTTTGGTTCTATTTTTGTTGAATTCATATTTTAAAAGAGTGAATATATCATAAGTTCTTGAATAATCATTAATATTAAATGAATTGAATGAATTTTAAAGACACTCTAGTTGCATCACTTGTTCCTATCTTTTTAGGTTTTGGTTTTGTAATTGCCAAACCTGCTTTTGAGTCTTTTCCTCCAATACTTCTAATGGGATTAAGATTTATTTTTGCTGCTTCTATTTTAATTTGGTGGTTTCCTATTCCAAAAGGTTTCTTAAAAAAAATCTTTGTCGCTTCGTTTATAGCAAACACCTTGCAATACAGTATTACCTATACTGGTTTAAATTTTATAGATGCATCAGCGGCAGTATTATTAGTACAAACAGAAGTTCCATTTGGAGTAATATTTGCTTTTTTTATGTTGAAAGAGAAACCAACTTTAAGAGCTTTGATTGGGATAGGAATCGCGTTTATAGGAGTTTATATTTTAACTGGTTCACCTAATTTAGATGGAAAAATATTTGGTATCGCTCTTACAATTTTAGGTTCAGCAATTTGGGCACTTGGCCAAGTAATTGTTAAACCTTTGAGTAAAGAAATTAATCCTTTAGCTTTAGTTGCGTGGCTTGCATTATTTTCTGGACCCACTTTAATTTTAATTTCGTCAGTAATTGAAGGTGATACCATATCATATTTAACAACTGCAAAATTTAATCATTGGCTAATAGCATTTTATATTGGTTTTATTATGCAACCTATAACTTATGGCTGTTTTTATTATGTTCTAAAAAACAATCCATTATATAAAGTGTTACCCATAGTGACTATGGGTATACCGCCCACTGGATTGCTTGCAGCAATTTTTTTGTTAGGAGAGAAACCAACAAGTGAATTACTTATTGGAGGATTAGTAATAATATTTGGTGTCATAATGATATTATATAAAAAGAAAGAGGAGGTAAATTAATGAATATAGGATTTATTGGTTTAGGAAATGTTGGAGGAAAACTAGCTGGGAGTTTGTTAAGGAATAAATTTAATTTAACAGTTAGAGATTTAGATAAAAATTTAACAAAAGAATTTGAAAGTATGGGGGCTAAAATTGCAAACTCTGCTAAAGAGCTAGCAGAGAAAGTTGATTTAATAATAACTTGTCTTCCTTCTCCTGAAATTTGTGCAGAAGTGATGGAGGGGGATAACGGAATTCTAGAAGGTATTTCTGAAAATAAAATATGGTTGGAAATGAGTACTACTGATGAGGCAGAGGTAAAAAGGATTGGTAAAAAAATAATTGAAAAAAAGGCAATACCCCTAGATGGTCCAGTAAGTGGTGGATGCCATAGAGCAGCGTCAGGAAATATAGCAATATTTGTTGGTGGAGAAAGAGATGCATTTGAAAAGATTTTACCTGCTTTAACTGTAATGGGGCGTAAAATATTACATACAGGAGAATTAGGTACTGCTTCTGTTCTCAAAGTAATTACAAATTATTTAGCTTCTACCCATTTGGTTGCCCTTGGGGAGGCGTGGACAGTAGCTAAAAAGTCAAACCTAGATCTTGCAAAAACCTACAAAGGCATTGCTGTTTCCTCAGGTAATTCATTTGTTCATGAAACAGAAAGCAAAGTCATATTAAATGGTTCTTATAATATAAATTTTACTATGGACCTTGTCTTAAAAGATACCGGTCTATTTGATGAGCTCGCAAAAAAATTAAATACACCTTTGGAAATTTCCCCTAAGATAGTTGAAATATTTAAAGATGGTCAAAAAAAATACGGCTCAAGAGCCTGGTCATCTATGATAGTAAAAAGAATGGAAGATTTAAATAAGATTGATTTTAGAGCTGAAGGGTTTCCCGAGGAGTTAACTGATCTTGAGCCTGAAGAAAAAGGTTATGAAATTTAAATTCTGTGTTAAAGTGCATTTATGATTGAAAAGAAAAATTTTTATATAAACGGAAAATGGGTTGCTCCAGTCAAACCTAATGACTTTGATGTAATTGATCCATCAACTGAAGAGGCTTTTGCTGTAATTTCTCTAGGATCTGAAGGGGATACTGATAAAGCTGTAAGTGCTGCTAAAGTAGCATTTGAAACCTGGAAAGAAACTTCGAAAGAAGAGAGAGTAAAGTTATTAGAAAAATTTTGTGAAATTTATAATAGAAGATGGGATGAAATGGTTGAAGCACAATCAATGGAAATGGGTGCACCATTAGATTTTGCATCAGAGACTCATACTAAAATGGGAGCAGATATATCTAAAAATGTAATAGATATTTTAAAAGATTTTAATTTTGAACATCAGTTTGATCCAAAATCAAACAATCAAATCAGATATGAGCCAATTGGAGTTTGTGGATTAATAACGCCATGGAATTATCCAATGAACCAAATAGTACTTAAGGTCATACCAGCACTTGCAGCTGGTTGCACAATGATTTTAAAACCATCTGAGATTGCTCCTGTGTCAGCAGTATTGTTTGCGGAAATAATTGATGAAGCTGGGTTTCCTCCAGGTGTATTCAATTTAGTAAATGGTAACGGAGAAGTAGTTGGAAATCATATATCTGGTCACCCTGATATTGATATGGTCTCATTTACAGGATCTACAAGAGCGGGAAAACTGATACAGAAAAATGCAGCTGATACAATTAAAAAAGTTACACTTGAGCTAGGCGGGAAAGGTGGAAATATAGTCTTTGAGGATTCTTATCCAGATGCTGTTAGAGATGGAGTAAGAACTATAATGAGCAACACTGGACAGTCTTGTGATGCTCCAACACGAATGCTAGTTCAAAGATCAATTTATGATAGAGCAGTAAAAGAAGCTGTAGATGAAGCAAATAAAATTAAAGTAGATGTGGCATCTAAAAAAGGTGATCACATTGGACCTTTAGTATCCAAAGTTCAATATGATAAAGTTGTAAATCTTATAAATGAGGGAATTAAAGAAGGTGCAACTTTAGCTGCCGGTGGGCCCGATCTACCAAATGGTCTTAATAAGGGGTATTTTGTTAAACCAACAATTTTTACTGATGTAAACAACGATATGAAAATTGCTAGAGAAGAAATATTTGGTCCAGTACTTTCAATTATTCCATTTGATACAGAAGAAGAGGCAATAAAAATCACAAACGATACTTCTTACGGATTAGGTAACTATTTACAAACTGAGGATAAAGAAAAAGCAAAAAGAGTAGCTAGAAAAGTGAGAGCGGGAACAGTTTATATCAATGGCCAAGGAGCCGAGACTGGAGCACCTTTTGGAGGATTTAAGCAATCAGGAAACGGTCGAGAGGGTGGACTATGGGGGTTTACTGAGTACCTAGAGGTTAAGGCAATTACTGGTTGGAATTAAAAAATTATATTCAAAATAATTGAGGTTGAGATGATTGGTTATGTAATGGTAGGAACAAATAATTTAGACACAGCCATTAAGTTTTATGATGAAGTTTTGAAAGTTATTGGGCTAACAAGAAACGAAACTGTTGAAAACGATTATGCAGCATATGGAAAGAAAGATACAAACGAAATAGAGTTTTACATTACAAAACCGTTTAATAAAAAAGAAGCAACTTTTGGAAATGGAACACAAATATCATTTATAACATCTTCGAGAGTTATTGTTGACAAATTTCACGAAATAGGACTAAAAGCAGGAGGTACTAGCGAAGGATCAGGAGGTGAACGACCAGAAGGTTCGGGAGTTTATTATTCTTACGTTCGTGATCTTGATGGAAATAAAATTTGTACCTTCACAAATAGCAAAGAATAATACTATGTCCTACTCATCAATTCATAAAAAATTAGAAAATAAAAAAACTATTATTTTAGATGGTGGGATGGGCGCTGAATTAGAAAAGAATGGTGCTAAAATGGATGAAAAAATGTGGTGTGGAAAATGCTCAGTAGATCATCCAGAATTAGTAAGAAAAATTCATGAAGATTATATAAATGCGGGTGCGGATGTAATAACAACTAATACGTATAGTACTACGCCTATATCAATGAGACAGTATGGTTATGAAGACTCGATAGAGAAATTTAATAAAAAAAGTGTTCAAGTTGCAAAAGAAGCAATTAAAAATTCAAGTAAAGATGTTGCGCTTGCTGGGAGCGTTTCAACTTTTGGTAATTTTTATAAACTCGGACTTAAAGCAATGATACCTGGCTTTGACGAACAATTAAAAATTTTATCAGGTGAAGGAGTAGACTTAATAATTTTAGAAGCTATGTCCTCACAAGCTGACATAGTTGAAACTATGTTAAATTGTTCAACGAAAGTAAATATACCAGTTTGGTTATCAGTGTCATGCGTAATGGATGATCAAAAAAATATAATGCTTGGATATAATGATACAATTGACTCTGACACACATGTCTATGAAAACTTTGAGACATCCATAAAAAATTTTAAAAAATTACACAGTGGTCCAATATTGGTTGCTCATTCAGATATAAATATTACAGGAAAAGCAATTGAAACTGCGAAGAAGAATTACCATGGAATAGTAGGAGCATATCCAAATAAAGGTTATTATGAAAAACCACACTGGAGATTTATAGATGATATGACGCCAACTGGATATTTAAATGAAGTGAGGTCATGGATTAAGAATGGAGCCCAGATTATTGGTGGATGTTGTGGGATCGGTGTAGAAGAAATAAAAGCAATTTCAATTTTAAAAAACTAAAGTATATATTAAATAATATGAAAACATTTATTGGCGGTATTGGCTGTTTTTGGGACGAAAAAAAGTATGAGGGCATCAAAGGTATAGTGTCTACAGAATGCGGTTACTGTGGCGGAGATGAACCAAATGTTACATACAAGGCAGTTTGTGGTGGAGATACAGGACATATAGAAGTAGTCAAAGTTGAGTATGATGAAAAAGAAAAGTCATACGAGGACATGGTCAATTTATTTTTTGAATTACACGACTCAACCCAAGTAAATCGACAAGGTACATATGTAGGTATTCAATACCGTTCAGAAATATTTTATAGTACAGAGGAAGAAAAACAGATTGCAGAAAAAGTTTTAAACGAAGTAAACAGTAAATTAGATGGAAAAGTTTCAACTAGAGTTTCAAAAGAAAAAAATTACTGCAAAGCTGAAGCTTATCACCAAAAGTACGAACAAAAAAAATCATTAAAATATTGAAGAAAAAAAAATTAATCTCTGTTAGAAACCCAGAATTAACTACACTTAAAGATAATAAAGCTTCATGGAACCTTCCTAAAACAAGGAGGTTTGGTTATAAAAATTTACATAAAATCAATAGATACAGTATTTTTTTAAGATCTGATTTAATATTAAAATTAAACTTTAATCCAAATAAAACTATCGCTAAACTTCCTCTAGTAAAGAAGATGACTAAAAATAAATCTTTTTGTTCATTAATTGTTGGCAACCGTCAAAATATATTATTTGAAAAATATGCCAAAGATTTTAAAAAAAACCAGCCTCAAACAATTATGTCCATTACAAAAATGTTCGTTAATCTATTTATTGGAGAATTGGTTACGAACAAATTAATAGATCTTAATAAAAAAGTTTCTCACTATTTGCCAAAAATTGGAAGTGGGTATGCAAATGCAAAGATCCAAGATGTTTTGAACATGAATGTTATAAACTCTTATACTGAAGATTATACTAAGGCATACTCATCTTCGTTTATGCATGAACCTGTTGGGGGATGGAGGCTACCTAAAAATCTTAAAAATCATATAAGCCAAGAAGAATATTTAAATACAATTAAAAAATCTAAAAATAAAAGTTTAATTAATAATTCTGATCGAGCATTTTATAAATCTGCAAACACAGATGTAGTAGGACTTATAATTGAAAAAGTTAGTGGTAGAACTTTAAGAGATTGGGTTTTATCTGCAGTTGAGGCTGCAGGATTTGAAGATGGGTTATATATTGCTTCAGATAGATATGGTATGCCTTGGATGTCTGGAGGTGGTTGCTTAATTACAAGAGACTTTTTGCGAATGGGTTTACTTTTCGCAAGAAAAGGTATGGGTGTTGGGAATAGAAAAGTTGGATCTTCATCATTTTTAAACAAAACAATTAATAATGTAGGACCCAAATATATGAATTTATCAAAAGACAAATATTTATATTATTCAAATTCTACAATGGTTTCAGGCAACATGATTGGGCACTCAGGATATGGTGGTCAGTTTCTTGCAACTAATTTTAAAACTGGCAATGTAGCCGCTTTTTTTTCTGTTCTGGAAACTAAATCAGCAACAAAAGAAAGTTATAAAACTGATATGATAAATATGCTTGTAGATTTAGTTAATAAAAAATATTAAATTAAGAATATCTCTCAATTAGTTTTTTTAGATGTTTGTCTGTAACACCACAGCATCCACCAATAATTTGAATTTGATTATCAATTAACTTTTCACATTCATTAGCAAATTCTTCCTCTGTAGAAGTCACAATAGCCTTATGGGACTTTGTATCAAACTTATGTATTTCAGGATAGAACATCATCGGACCATTCCAATTATTTTTAATTACACTCAATCCTTCAAAAGCATCTACAAACCACGTATGCATGATGCCATAAACATCTCCCCCCATATTTGTAAGGGATTTTACAATGTCATTTAACAGAACAATTTTATCATCAGGAATAAATTTTGGTTGCTCTTTATATTTAGTTTCATCGTAGATTAACGAAGTTTCTTTTTCCGCGCTAAAATTTCTGCCAATTACACTATTATCAAATTTACTTATACAAGAACTTAATCCAACCCAAACTGGCAGGTCAGTTTCTAAGGCAGCATTCAATAGAATTTTTGAATGATCAATATCAAGTAACATTTCTAAAATTAAAATATCTACCCCTTCCTCTTTCAGAATTTTTGCAGCCTCTTTATAATTTTGTTCCTCCTGCTTTAAAGAAGGTATGTACTTAGGATTTGGCACAAATTCATTTTCCTTCAATGAAAAAAAATTTGATAAACTTCCAGCAATTCCAATTTTACTTTCTTTACCTTTATTTTTAATTGCTTGTCTGGATAATTTTAATGATTGAATAATAAAGTCTTTAACTTCTGCTCCACGATTTATACTTTCAAGATTATGTCTGGTTGAACTAAAAGTATTTGCAGTAATTAGATCACAACCAACATCAATAAACTTTTCATGAACCTTAATTACTATTT
>CACICY010000014.1 GCA_902585265.1 uncultured Pelagibacteraceae bacterium | reverse complement strand
TTTTCATTGTTGAGTATCCCATAACAGTTTGGGTTACTGGTATATTATGTTTAACTGCAAAATTGCCTAACTCATCCATGGCATCAGAGTAAAATACTCCACCTCCAGAAATTATAATGGGTTTTTTTGAGTTTTTAATTTTTTCTACTGCTTGTTTGATTTGAAAATCGTCAGGTCTAGGTCTTCTAATGTTATGAATTCTTTCTTTAAAAAATTCTTCAGGATAATCAAAAGTTTCACCTTGTACATCTTGGCACAAAGATAAACATGCGGGTCCACACTCTGCTGGATCTAACATAGTTTGAATTGCCTGAGGAAGTGACTGTAATATTTGCTCTGGTCTTGTAATTCTATCAAAATATTTTGTAACTGGTTTAAATGAGTCGTTAGCTGTCATTCCCGGATTTGAAAAATGTTCAACCTGTTGCAAAACTGGATCTGGCATTCTATTTGCGTAAGTGTCTCCAGGTAAAAATAAAATTGGCAATCTATTGCTCATTGCTACAGCTGATGCTGTAACAAGATTTGTAGATCCTGGTCCAACCGAACTTGTTGCAATAAAAATTTGCTTTCTTCTTTTAGCTCTAGCATAAGCAACACCTGTTAAAGCCATATTTTGTTCGTGATGACCTCTGTATGTTGGAAGTTGATCTTTATTTTCCTCTAATGCTTGTCCAAGGCAGGCGACATTTCCATGTCCAAAAATACCAAATACACCAGGAAACAATGGCTTAACTTGACCATCAATATAGACTTTCTGAGCTATTAAATGTTTAACCAATGCATGTGCGCAAGTAAGCTTTATTTTTGTCATTTTTCTAGTTATATTCTATTCAAATATTCAACTAATAAACCACAAAATAAAAATTATGTATAGCAAATTTGGACAATTCATTGATGGCAAATGGCAAGCATCACAAAATAATGAAACTTATGATGTTTTAAATCCTGCAACAGAAGAAGTTTTAGGTAAAGCATCTAAAGCAGGTGAAGAAGATGTAAACAAAGCACTTAAGTCTGCAGAAAAAGGTCTTGAAGTTTGGAGAAATACTCCACCTTGGCAAAGATCAAAAATTATAAGAAAAATTGCTGACCTAATGAGAGAGAGAACTGATGTATTGGCTAAGTGGTTAACATTAGAAGTTGGAAAGCCACTATCAGAAGCAAAAGGGGAAGTTGGAGGAGCTGCAGATATTTTTGAATGGAACTCTGAAGAGACGAAAAGAATTTATGGTCAGATAGTTGAAAGTAGATTTGAACATACGAGGATGTATGTAAAATATGAACCTGTTGGAGTTGTTGCTGGATTAATACCTTGGAACTTTCCAATAGTTTTGTCGTCAAGAAAAATTTCCACTGCTTTAGCTGCTGGATGTTCAGTAATTTGTAAGCCTGATGTAATTACTCCAGGTAGTGTAATGGAGCTTATGAATATTATAAATGATGCGGGCGTTCCTCCGGGAGTAGTAAATTTATTATCTGGTGACCCAGCTAAAATCTCATCTCAATTAATATCATCTGATATAGTAAAAAAAGTCTCTATAACTGGCTCAACAAGAGTTGGAAAACTAATTTTAAAACAAGCTGCGGAAAAAGTTCAAAGAGTTACAATGGAGTTAAGTGGTCATTCACCTTTTATTGTTTTTGATGATGTAGATATTAATAAGGTTACTGATATGGCAATCACTGCTAAATTTAGAAATAATGGTCAAGTTTGTATATCACCAGCAAGATTTTACATTCATGAAAGTAAAAAAGATGAATTTGCTAAAACTTTAGTTGAAAAAGTTACCAAGCTTAAAGTTGGTAACGGAATGGATGAAGATACAATTCTCGGACCTTTGACAACACAAAAAAGATTAAATGAAATAGAAGCATTGGTAGAAAAAACTAAAAGTGAGGGAGCAACAGTTTTATGTGGTGGAAAAAGACCAGCTGGTTTTAACAAAGGGTATTTCTATGAACCAACTATTTTTGATAATGTTAAAGATAATTTTACAATTGCTAAGGAAGAGCCATTTGGACCTTTAGTTCCATTACTTACTTTTAAAGACACAGACGAGGTTGTAGAAAGAGCAAATGACAATGACCTTGGTTTAGCAAGTTATATCTACACAAATTCCTTAGAAAAAGCGCACAAAGTCTCAGAAAAAATGGAAACCGGAACATGCGCAGTGAACCATCCAACAATTGCTTTTGCTGAAGTACCTTTTGGAGGAATAAAACAAACAGGTTATGGAAGAGAAGGTGGTTCTATGGCTATCAAAGATTATTTGAACGTCAAGTACACACATTTTGGTCTCAATTATTAATGAGAAAAAATAAAGTCAAACAAATGATGGCTGAGGGTAAGCCTGTTGTAAATGGTTGGTTACAAATACCAAGTACTGTTTCTGCAGAAGTTATGGCACATCAAGGTTGGGATTCTCTGACTGTAGATATGCAGCATGGACTTGTTGATTATACAAATGCACTTCCAATGCTTCAAACTATTTCATCAACTGATGTAACTCCTCTTGCTAGAGTAAATTGGAATGAACCAGGTCAAATAATGAAAATTCTAGACGCCGGTTGTTATGGAATTATATGTCCTATGGTAAGCAATAAAGAAGAGGCAGAAAGATTCGTACAAGCGTGTATGTATCCTCCAAGAGGATATAGAAGTTTTGGTCCTGTTAGAGGATTGATTTATGGTGGAGCTGATTATGCCGATCATGCAAATGATGAAATTTTAAAATTGGCTATGATTGAAACAAAAGAGTCATTAGATAAATTAGATGAGATTATGTCTACAGACGGTGTAGATGGAATATATATTGGTCCCGCTGACTTAAGTTTAGCAATTGGAGAAAAACCTGGGTTTGACAGAGCGGAAGATACAAAAGCTTATTCAGAAATATTAAGAATATTAGAGCATGCCAAAAAAAATAATATTTTTGCAGGGATTCATAATGGAACACCAGAGTACGCACAAAAAATGATCGATAAAGGATTTAACTTTGTAACTATTGGAGCAGATCAAAGAGCAATGAGCGCTGGAGCTAAAGTAATTGTTGAAAAAATGAAAGGCTCAATAAGCAAAAAAGAATCTGAAACTTATTAATCAAGTTTATCAAGAAAAGACTCGAACTCTTTTTTATTTAAATTTGTAGATTGTTTTTTTCCTGGAAATTTTCCTGCCATAGAATCTTTTTTGAATGCCTTAAGAGCTCGAACTCTCTCAATTTTTATTTCATTTTTTAATTTTAATAAATTTCCATAAGCTTTTGAATGTCTTGGAGGATTTAAAGTATCTCCACATATATCTTCCATGAACAAATACATTACATCTGCTTTTTTTCCTGAACCTAAAGAAACTGTAACTATATTTGTTCTTTTAGAGATTTCTCCCATAACATTTTCTGGAATAACTTCACATTCAGCAGAAAAAGCTCCCGCATCTTCTAATCTTTTAAACTTTAAAAAAAGCTCATGTGCCTCATCGCTATTTTTTCCTACTGCTCTTAAACCACCAATCCATGTAGATTTTCTTGGAACTAAACCAAGATGGCCCATAACTGGAACATCCTCATTAGCAAGCATCTCTATAATCTTCATACTTCTAGGTGTCATTACAGCATCAGCTCCATTTTCTAGGGCTTCAAACGCTCCCCTCATTATGTCTTCTGAAGTGACAAACTTATTTAATACTAGTGCAGCAGTTAAAAATAGATTCTTTGATCCCTCTCTCACCTGTTTTACATTAAAAGCATTGCAGATTATCATATCAAATCCAGCCTTCTCTGCGGCCTCAGCTTCATCTGTTGTATTAGCTGTGACTTGAGTAAATTTTTTTTTTCCTTTTGCTTTTTTAAGATCATCAACTGTAAGAGTTCTGTTGGCAGGTTGAGCGGCCCAAGTATAAATCTTTTTCATTTTATTTTTTTTAATTCTTTATAGATATTATTCACTCTATGTACTTCTTGTGCAATATTAAAGTATCCCTCATATTCAATTTCATCTGGAGATACGTCAAAATGATAATGTCCAGCATCATTCTTATGCTCATATGAGTGAAAGTGAGTATGTTCACCTGACTCTCTTAAATTTAATTCTCCCCCCGTTGGATCACCAGTCCATAAAACAGTATAGCATTGTAATTTTGGTCCAACAGGCTCGTAAAATTGTAGAAAATCTTTTGTGCATTTCATCAACTGTGGATCATAATATTCATGTTTTATATCCTTATAATCTGGTTGTACGTGTGATCTTATTTTTCCATTCAAAACTCTAAATACACCAGCAAGAGCAATATGATCTTTATTCCCAATTTTAAGATTTTCTAAAAGTACTGTTCTTATTGATTGAGGTAATGAACCTTGTTTTCCAATTCTTTTTTTTATCTTTAAATATATAACTTTTCCTTTCACACCATCTGAATAATAAACATTACCTAGCCCACCATGTTTGCTTGCTGTATAGTCTTCTACTATACATTCTTTATCTTTTCCTACCCTAGCAATTAAAGATCTATTTTCTTTTGTTATTAAGTTTTCATTTATAACCAATTCTCCACAGTGTCCATCTAGGCAAGACATTGCTCCAGATCCTGCGCCAAGTGCATACGATTTTTCTGATCCTATCATTTTTGAGATTTCTGAATAATCAAATTCAGTTCCAAGATATTTAGGATCGTGCATGTAAGGCTCTCCTCCAACATCAATTATCCTTTGGTTGCCACTCATACCTTCAGATGGACAATCCCAGTTTCTTAAATTTGGACAATCAATTACCTCTGCATTTACACTTTCATAATTCTTTAACAAACCTTTTTCTAATGCGTTTGATATTTCTTTTAACTCAAATTTTTTGAATGTTCCTTTTTCGATTTTTAATTCCATATGTAAATTAGTTACATAATATATTGCATAATTTTTTTACATAAATATATTTCGATTTTAAAAATGAATAATAAAGATTTAAAAGTTGCAGTTCTAGGTGCAGGGGCAATGGGTTCTCTATTTGGAGGCCTACTAGCAGAAAAAGGTCTAAATGTAACGCTCATTGACGTTTGGAAAGAGCATGTTGATGAAATAAATAAAAATGGTCTAAAAATGGATGGTCATGGTGGTGATAGATTTATAAAAGTATCAGCAACATCAGATCCATCTACAATTGGAAAAGTTGATGCTGTAATAGTTATGTGTAAAGCAACAGTTCTTGAGCCTGCATTAAAAAGTACTAAAAACATTATTAGCGATAAAACAGTTTTTATGTCTTTTCAAAATGGAATTGGACATGAAGCTATAATTAAAAGTATTGTTGGCGATGAAAAAGTAATCGGGGGAACAACAACTCAAGCATCAAATATCTTAGGCCCTGGTCATATTATGAATCATGCTTCTCTACCCTCTTGGATTGGAGAATATGATGGTGGGATAACAGATAGAATAACTGAAATTGCGGACACCTTTACTGCTCATAATTTAGAAATGATTGCAGCTGAGGATGTAAAAAAAAGAAAATGGATGAAACTTTTTGCTTTAACAGCAATAGGCCCACTTTCAGCTATTTTTGATCTACATCATACTGATCTTTACATAAATAATAATGCCAACAAAGTTTCTAGGAGTTTAGGAAAAGAGATAATTTTAGAAACAAGAAACGTTGCTTTAGCAGATGGTGTTGATGTTTCTGAAGATGAGTGTTTATTCATGTTTAATAAAATAGTTGATTCTAAACAAACAAATAAATCTTCCATGGCTTTTGATGTACTTTATAAAAGAAAAACTGAAATTGATTTCATAAGTGGCGCTGTATCTAAAATAGGAAAAAAACATGGAATAGCCACACCATTAAATGACCTTATGTACAAAATGATTAAAGTAAAAGAGGGCATGTACAGCTAAATGCTGAAAATTAGTAAACTAAAGAAAATTAAATCAAACTTCCCAGTCATTGTTGGAGAACAAATAATCAGTAAAAAAGTCTGCAATTCTTTAATTAAAGAAATAACTAATTCAAAAAATTTTGATGATATGATTATGGGTGGCAGAAGCAGGATTAACAAAGGATCAAAAAATTTCAACAAATATATCTCAAGTTCTAAAATCTCAAAAAAACTTTTTGCTACTTTCAATACACAATCGTTTTTTAAGAAAATTGATAAAAAATTTAAAACGGAGTTTAAGGCAAATACTTGGGAAAGTTTGTTTAAACCAAAAAAATTTAATAAAAAAAAATATACACTAAAAAGAAAAGTAAATTCCAAAGAGCTAAAAACACTTCTAGGTAAAAATTATAAAAATCCAAATTTAAATTTAGACATTGATTTCTCAGTGTCTAAAGGAGGATATAGATTGAGACCACATAGAGATGACGTGAATAGGCTATATAATTTTTTAATCTATTTAACCGATATACCAAAAAAAAATGGAGGATCTCTTACTTTATATAAAAAAAAAGCAAACAAAAAACTTAGAAAAAGCTTTAGAAGGTTTCCTAAGATTAATGAACTTGATAAATTAAAGGAATTTACACCAAAACAGGGAAGTGTAATTTTCTTTAAATCTACTCCTAATTCTTATCACGGAGTAAAAAGATTTAAGGAAAAAGAATGTCCAAAAAGATTTTTTATTTATGGAAGTTATGCCCTTAATAAACCAGTAATATGGAAATATAAAAATTCTGAATATCATCCATATATTGTTGCGACGAAAAAAAGAAAGCTTACATCTTTTCATGACTCAAATTATTTGCTAAAAAATTAGTAATTATGCAGATTAAGACTAAATTAAAGAGTATTTTAGATAGGGATGGCTTCTTAAGAGTAAGAAATGTTCTTAACTTCAATAAAGATTTAAAACCAATTTTAAATGACATGGAATATGTAATGGACAATTTAGTTCATAAATTTGCTCCAGAGCACATGAAAGAAAAGATTTTTAAATATAACTTTAGGAAAAAATACACATACATTTCAAAGCTAAATATTTATGATCTTGATCAATATTTTAATACTAGACTTCCAAGAGATCACGTGAAGAAAGACAGTGATTATTTTGCATCTCAATCTTTATGGAATTTAATAAATCACAAAAGAATCTTGGATGTGGTTGAAAAATTATTAGGGCCAGAGATACTTTCAAATCCAGTTCAAAATACAAGAATTAAACAACCTGAAAATAAATTACCTAAACATTCCGTTCACGATGGTCTCTCAGGCCGAACGCCATGGCATCAGGATGCAGCAGTATTATCATCTTTGGGACAAAGATTAACAGATATGGTTACTGTTTGGATTCCATTTACTAAAACTACAAAAAAAAATGGATGTATGATTACAGTCAAGGAAATTAATAAATTGGGACTATTGAATCATATATCAGGATATAGAGGTCAGGTCGAAATAAAAGATAGTAAAATACTCGATAATTACAAACCAGTTTTTCTAGAAGCTGATGTTGGCGATATTATTATTTTGCACAAACATTCCATTCATTGTTCATTGCCTAATAGATCTGATGATTTTAGAATTAGCGCTGATTTAAGATACAATAGAGCCGGAACCCCATCTGGTAGGAAACCTTTGCCCAATTTTTATGTAAGAAGTAAAAATAAAAAAAATATTACTATCCACAATTATAAGCAATGGATTGCTTTGTGGGAAAAGGCAAAGAATAAATGTATACCAAGAAAGTATGCATTTAAATATCCACTTCCAACATTTAAAAATAGTAAAAGAGATCTTGCTAGACTAGTATAATTTCTTTTTTAAATTATGAAAAAAATTCTCATTGTCCAACCTATTCATGAAAAGGGTATGGAATTACTAAAAAGTAATAGTAAATATAGTTACGAAGTTATTGAGGATTTAAGCGTTGAGAACGTGAAACAAAAAATTGTAGATGCAGATGCAGTTTCTTTAAGAACTTCAATGTTGCCCGCTGAGGCAATTGAAAATGCAAAAAACCTTAAAATAATTTCAAGACATGGAGTTGGATACGATAATATTGATTTAAATAGCTGTAAAAAAGGAAAAATCGATGTAGCAATAACAGCAACAGCAAATGCTGTAGCAGTTGCAGAACATGTTCTTTTCATGCTTTTAAGTATCTCAAAAAGAAAAAATATGTATGACCAATCAGTCAAAAGTGGAAAATTTACTGAAAGAAACAAATTACCAAAAACTATAGAGATTTGGGACAAAAATATTCTTATAGCGGGATTTGGAAGAATAGGTAAAGCATTGATCAAAAGATGTTTGGGATTTGAAATGAACGTTTTTGTTTATGATCCATTTGTAGATGCAGAAACAATAAGCAAAATGGGTGGACAAAAAGTTGAAGATTTATCAGAGGCTATTAAAGATATGGATGCTGTCTCACTCCATATACCTTTAACGGATCAAACTAAAAATATTATAAATTATGAACTTCTTAAAACGATGAAAAAAAACTGCATCATCATAAATGCTGCAAGAGGCGGTATTATCAATGAAAAAGATTTAGATAGGGCTTTGAATGAAAGTTTGATTTTTGGAGCAGGAATTGATGTATTTGAGGTTGAGCCTCCAGAAGCTGATAATCCTCTATTAAAAAATGATAAAGTTTTCCTTAGTCCTCATGCTGCAGCATTCACTGAAGAATGTATGACAAGAATGGCAAAAGAAACTATTCAAAATATTTTTGATTTTTTTGATGGCAATCTTGAAGAAAATAAAAAAGTAAAATTATAGATTATTTATCTCTAAATTTGATTTCTTTAAAGTATCTGTAATATATTTGTAACCCTTAATAGCATATTCTAGTGGATTAGCTTTTTTTGGGTCTTGTTCAGCTTCTACAACAAGCCAACCTTGATAATTATTTTTTTTTAAAATATCAAACATTGGTTTATAGTCGATACATCCATCACCAGGCACGGTAAAGGCACCCTCTAAAAATGCATCTCTAAAACTTAAATCTTTAAAAAGGGCTTTTTTTAATATTTCTTCTCTAATATCTTTGCAGTGAATATGGATTACTCTTTCTTTAAATTTATTAATTATATTAATTGAGTTACCCTGAGCAAATAACATATGACCAGTATCTAAGGTTAATTTTACACTATCATTTGTATTTTCTAGCAATCTAATAGTTTCTTCTTCTGTTTCTATTACTGTACCCATATGATGGTGGTAAGCTAAAGGCATGCCCTCATCTTCAAGATATTTTGCAAGTTCAGATATTTTTTTACAATAATCTTTCCATTCTTGATCTGTCATCTTAGGTCTAGTCGAAAGTTTTTTTGTTGGATCGCCTTGTATAGAGCCAAAAACTTCAGCAAAAACAATACATGGAGCTTCACAATCTTTAAATAATTTCAGTTGATCTTGAATTAAATTTTTCTCTTGTTCAACAGAATTTTTTCTAAGATTTCCACTATACCAGCCAGAGCATAATTTTAAATTATACTTATCCAATTTTGGTAATAATTCTTCAGATGTTTTTGGAAATTTACCACCTGATTCAATCCCAACAAATCCAGCCTGACTTGCTTCTGACAAACATTGCTCTAAAGGAGTATCTCCACCTAATTCAGGCATGTCATCGTTACTCCAAGCGATTGGTGCTATACCTAATTTTACTGACATAAATTTTTTATTTGTTAAGATATATTTAATCATGAGATTAATTAAAGGAAAAAAAATTCAGCTTGGTATAGTTGGAGGTGGTCCAAAATCTTGGATTGGTCATGTTCATAGAATTTCATCAAGATTTGATAATCAATATGTGATAGTTGCTGGTGTTTTTTCGAGAAATTCAAAACTATCAAAAAGCTTTGGTCATAGCCTAGGTATATTAAAAGAGAGATGCTATTCAAATTATAGAGAAATGGCTGAAAGAGAAGCTGCAAGAAAAGATGGTATTAATGTTGTGGCAATAATGACTCCTCCTTCAAGTCATCAAATTATTGCTGAAAAATTTATTGATAAAAATATTCATATAATTTCTGATAAACCATTTGCTGGTAATCTTACTCAAGCAAAGAAATTATTTAAAAAAATAAAATCAAATAAAAAAATTAAGTATGCTTTGACACATAATTATTCTGCTTATCCAATGGTTAGAGAAGCAAAAGTATTAGTTGAAAAAGGTAAAATTGGAAAAGTTGAATATGTAAATGTTGAATATGTTCAGGACTGGTCACATGGGGAAAATATTACACAAAAAAAAGCAAAGAAAAAGTTTAAATGGAAAATAGACAAAAATATTGTTGGAACTTCAGCAGTTTTAAATGAAATTGGCTCTCATGCATATCACATGGCAACTTATATTTCTGGTTTAAAAGGTAAAACTATTTTTGCAGATATAAAGCAAGTTTCAAATAAAATTAAAATGGACAATAATGCTCAAGTAATGATTAATTTTAATAATGGTGCTAAAGGAATGTTTTGGACAAGTGTAATGGCTAGAGGGGGTGTTTATGGATTACGTATAAGAGTATTTGGTACAAAGGGAAGTTTAGAATGGGTTCAAAACGATCCAAACTATTTAAAGTTTAACCCATCAAATGGCGCTGTTAAACTTCTTGAAAGAGGTTTTTGTGATGCTGAATTATCTAAAAAATTTTCTAGAATTAAAGTTGGTCATCCTGAGGGTTATTTGGATGCATTTGCAAATATTTATCGTGAATTTGCCGATTCTTTGAAAAATAATATAAAAAAAAGGTATTTTTACCCTAATGAGGAAGAAGGACTAGAAACTGCAAAATTTATTGAGGCATGCAAAGTTTCAAACAGAAAAAAAAGATGGGTAAAAATAAAATAAAAACTGCTCTGTTTGGCCTCGGTAGAATTGGCCAGATGCATGCTAACAATTTAAGAAAAAATAGTGATTTTGAATTAAAGTATGTTTTTGATTTAAATAAAAATTTATCTAATAAAATATCAAAAAAATTTGATGCTACTTCAATAAATAATCCAGATATTGCTTTTAAAGATAATGAAATTAAATGTATTTTTATAGCTTCCTCTACTTCTACGCATTTAAAATTTATTGAAAAGAGTGCTAAATATAAAAAAGTAGTCTTTTGTGAAAAACCACTAGATTTAAATTTAAAAAAAATTAATTTATCTCTTAAGAAAATTAAAAAACTTAATCCTAAAGTGCAAATTGGATTTAATAGAAGATACGATCCTGGACACAATTTACTTAAAAAGAATTTGTTAAAAAATAAAATAGGTAAACTAGAAAAAATTATTATAACAAGTCGGGATCCTACTCCTCCTTCATTATCATATTTAAAAGGTTCTGGAGGAATTTTTAAAGATATGATGATTCATGATTTTGATTTAGCAAGATACTACTTGGGTTCAGATGAATTTACATCAGTATTTGCTGCTGGCAGTAATATATCAGATCAAAGATTTAATAAGATAAAAGACTATGAACTTGCAACTTCAGTACTTAAGTCGAAAAAAGGAGTGCAATGCATTATAACTAATTCGAGACATTGTAGTTTTGGTTATGATCAAAGAGTTGAGCTTTTTGGAACAAAAGGAATGATGATATCGGATAATAAAAGAGATACTGAAACCAATATCTTTTTAAAAAATTCAACAAATAATAAATCTCCTCTCCTGCATTTTTTTATAGAGAGATATGCGGAGGCTTTTAGGTTGCAACTATCTGACCTTGCAAACTTTTGCAAAAAAAATATTAAACCTAGAGCTGGTTTCGAAGATGGAAGAAAGTCTATAATGTTAGCAGAAGCTGCACAAAAATCAGTTAAGTCAAAAAAATTTGAACAATTAAAAATAAATTAGAAATTTTTTACATACTTTGTATTTTTTTATCTCCTGCTTTTTTTACAAGATAAATTCCTAAGACAACAGCACATAAAGCAATTAAAATTTTAGGTGTTACTAATTCGTTAAGAAAAATAAATCCTAGAATAACACCAAAAATCGGTATTAAATAAGCGACCTGACTTTGGAAAACTAAGCCATTTTTCTTTAAAATCATAAATCTTAATAACCAAGCTATTCCAGTTGGAAAAATACCAAGATAAATTAAAGATAATGTGGACTCTAATGATGGGTTTAAATTCCAAGGTTGCTCAATTATTAGTGATATTGGACAAACAACTATAGCACCCCAAATAAGAATCGATGCAGTTACATTTTCATTTTTCTTATTGCTAATTTTTAATGTTAATATTCCTCCAATAACATAAAAAGTAGATCCCAATAGTATCATAAGAGCCGAAAATAAATTTTCATTATTTATAAGTAAATTTTCTGAAAATAAATAAACAATTCCTGAAAAGCCTAATACTATTCCAAATATTTTTATTATGTTTATTTTCTCTCCATCTGCAAAAAAATGTGCGAGTATTGTTGCACTTATAGGTGTGGTCGACATTAAAATTGCTGCTAAGTTGCTTTGAACTTTTTGAACCCCGTATGCTATTAGAAAAAAAGGTATAACTAAATTAATGATACCAATTGCTGCAAACCATTTCCAATCTTTAGAAAATGCTTCAATTTTTATTTTTTTGAAATAACAAAGTAACAATAGTGGTATCATCCCAAAGAAAATTCTTAAAAAAGCTATTGTTATTGGTCCATAAGAATATGTTGCGATTTTAATATTAAAAAAAGCTGAAGCCCAAAGTAAGGCCAAAAAAGTAAGAATAAAATAATCAGTAGCGTTTGGAGATTTCATTCAATTACATCCTCTATTGATCCATTAGTTATTTTAATAAGATCATTAAAATTTATTTTAAAAATACAGTTTGGATGTCCTGCTGCTGCATATAAATTCTTAAATCTATTTAAAGAACTATCAACTAATATCTGTAAGCTATTTATGTGTCCTATTGGGGAAACTCCTCCTATCGTATATCCAGTTTGCTCTTTCACATCATCAGGTGATGCCATGCTTAAATCTTTACTATTAAAAAACTTTTTTAGTTTGTTTAAGGAACATCGTTTGTCACCAGAAACCAAACATAAAAAAAAATTATCACCATTTTTAAAAAGTAAGCTTTTTACAATTGCCCCTACTTCACAATTTAAAGATTTTGATGCATCAACGGCTGTTCTTGCTGTTTTTTCTAATTCTGTGACTGACAAAGTTTCATCGAATTCTTTTAGTGCTTTTTCAGCTCTTTTAACTGGCTCTTTATTTAATAAACTCATTATTGCAACTTAGGATTGATTGAAAATTCTAATTTTTTAAGGTTAATATACATGTAAAAAAAGCATAAGTGATATCTATTTAATAGGCATTATTTATCTTTTCTTAACTGATAAGAAAATTAAAAAATTATAGGAGATAATATGAGCGCTAAGGACGTACTGAAATTAATTAAGTCTAAGAATATTGAGTTTGTGGATCTTAGATTTACGGACCCAAGAGGTAAACTTCAACATTTAACAATGGATACAACTATCGTAGATGAAGGAATGCTAAATGATGGTGTATTTTTTGATGGATCGTCAATTGCAGGATGGAAAGCAATTAATGAATCTGACATGATATTAAAGCCAGATTTAAGTAGAAAAGTAATAGATCCTTATACATCTCATAATACTTTAATTTTATTTTGCGATATTTTAGATGCAGTTAAGAGAGATCCATATGAAAGAGATCCACGAGGAATTGCAAAAAAAGCTGAAGCTTATTTGAAGAAAACAGGTATAGGCGATACAGCTTACTTTGGTCCCGAGCCTGAGTTTTTTGTTTTTGATGACGTCAGAATTAAAAATGACATGAATGAAACAAGTTTTTCAATTGATAGTTCAGAAGGTCCATATAATTCTGGAAAAACTTATGATAATGGAAACATGGGTCATAGACCTGGAGTAAAAGGAGGATATTTTCCAGTACCACCAGTAGATAGTGCTCAAGATATGAGAGGAGAATATCTTAAAGGACTTAGAGATGTTGGAATTACCGTAGAGAAGCATCACCATGAGGTTGCTCCTAGTCAGCATGAACTTGGAATGTTATTTGGAACATTGGTTAATCAAGCAGACAACGTTCAACTATACAAATACGTAGTTCAAATGGTTTCTCACTCTTTTGGAAAAACTGCAACTTTTATGCCTAAGCCAGTTAAAGGAGATAATGGTTCTGGAATGCATACTCACCAATCAATTTGGAAAGGAAAAACTCCAGTATTTTCTGGAAACAAATATGCTGGATTATCACAAACTGCTCTTTACTATATTGGTGGAGTATTAAAGCATGCTAAAGCAATAAATGCATTTGCTAATGCTACTACAAATAGTTACAAAAGATTAATACCTGGATTTGAGGCTCCTGTTTTACTAGCGTACTCTGCAAGAAATAGATCAGCTTCATGTAGAATTCCAATCACATTAAGTAAAAAAGGCGCAAGATGCGAAATCAGATTCCCAGATGCATCTGGAAATCCATATTTAACATTTGCCTCTATGCTTATGGCTGGAATTGATGGAATAAAAAATAAAATTGATCCAGGTAAATCGTTCGACAAAGACCTTTATGCTTTATCAGAGAAACAAGTTAAGAAGGTACCAACTGTTTGTGGTTCTTTGAGAGAAGCAATGGAAGCTTTAGATAAAGATAGAAGTTTCTTAACTCAAGGTAATGTATTTACTGATGATCAAATAGATGCGTACATTGAACTTAAATATGAAGAAATTCACAATTTTGAACATACGCCGCACCCTATTGAATTCGATATGTATTATAGCTGTTAAAAGACTTAATTTTATGGGATTACCTGTAGTAATAGCAGGTATTCCCATATTAGAATTCTAATTTCATTCAATTTTGTTATGAGAAGGTTATGACTAAGTTCATATCAAATTTAAAAAACATTATTGGTTTTAAAAAACCTGAAAATAGGAGACCTAAGAGAAGAAAAAATAAGACTTATTCTATGAATAAGAGAGGACAATATTGGTTTATTTCCTATTACCAATAATTAAACTTTAAAAGACTCTCCACAACCGCATCTTTCAGTCTCATTAGGATTATTAAAAACGAATTGAGAGGAAAATTGCTCTTTTTTATAATCCATTTCAGTTCCAAAAAGATACATAACAGCTGCTGGATCAATGAATACTTTTACTCCTTTATCCTCAATAACTTCATCATTAGGATTTATTTCCTTTGTATATTCCATAATATAAGACATTCCTGCGCATCCACCTGATTTTACTCCAACTCTAACACCAATAGAGTCATTATCAGCAGAAGACATAATTTCTTTTATCCTATCTGCTGCTTGATCACTTAATGATATAACTTGTTTCGTCATAAATTTAATTCTAGTCTTGCTGCCTCTGACATCATAGACTTATCCCATGGTGGTTCCCAAACTAAATCTAAATCTACTTTATCAACTTCTTCTAATTGCATAATACTATCTTTAACTTCTTTAGGCAAACTTTCGGCTACTGGACAATTTGGAGTAGTAAGTGTCATTTTTACACTAATATTTTTTTTATCTACGGCGATATCATATATTAATCCAAGTTCGTAAATATTTACTGGTATTTCAGGATCGTAGATTTTTTTTATTTCTTCAATTACTTTTTCTTTCAATTCCATAATATTAAGACTCGGTATTAGTGATTTCCTTTGAGTTATCCATTGCTGATGTAAGGGTATGCCACGATAATGTTGCACACTTAACTCTCATTGGATATTGTTTAACACCAGATAAACACATCAACTTGGTTTTCTCATCTTCTTTTAAGTATTCTGTTTTTAATTCTGGATTTTCTTTTATCATTCCTAAAAAATCCTCAACTATCTCTTTAGCCTCATGTTCATTTTTGCCTTTAATTAAATCAGTCATAATTGAAGCTGATGCCATTGAAATAGCACATCCACTTCCCTCAAATGAAATATCCTCAACTATTTTTTGTCCATTTAATTTAAGATAAACATGAACATTGTCTCCACATAATGGATTATGACCTTTTGCATCTTTATTAAACTCATGTGCTTTTCCAAGATTCCTTGGATTTTTTCCATGTTCTAAAATAATTTCTTGATATAGTTCTTTTAGGTTCATTTTAAATTAAATATTTTTTTACAGTTATTAATAGAGTCGTTTAACTTGTCTAAATCATCTTTAGTATTGTAAATTCCAATCGACGCTCTTGCACTAGCAGGTATATTTAATTTATCATGCAATATTTGACAGCAATGATGCCCTGCTCTTATTGCAACACCATCTTCATCGAGTATTGTTGCAATGTCGTGCGGGTGAACACCCTTTAAGGTGAACGATAAAACTCCACCTTTATTTTTGGGACTACCAATCAATTTAATAGAATTATTTTTTTGTAATAGCTCTTGACCATATTCAACTAAATCAGCTTCATGTTTCATTATATTCTCTATACCAATACTCTCCATAAACTTAATTGACTGATCAAATGCAATAACTTGAGCTGTAGCCATGGTTCCAGCCTCATATTTATTTGGTAATTCACCATAAGATATTTTATCTTTTTTAACTTCTCTGATCATTCCGCCTCCACCTTGGTATGGTGGCAGTTCTTCTAGCCACTTTTTTTTACCGTATAAAACGCCTAGTCCAGTAGGTCCGTACATTTTATGGCATGATATTGCATAAAAATCACAATCTAAATCTTGCATATCTAATTTAAGATGAGGAGCTCCCTGACAACCATCAATGACAACTATTATTCCTTTCGAATGAGCTAGATCTGTTATTTCTTTAACAGGCAATATTGCTCCCGTCACGTTGGATAAATGAGTAATTGCTATTACTTTGGTCTTAGATGTTATTTTTTTTTCAATATCCTCTAAAGAAATGTCACCATCATTATTTACCTCTGCAAAATTAATTTTTATATTCTTTGATTTTCTCAAGAAATGCCAAGGCACGTAATTTGAATGGTGCTCAAGCTCTGTAATTAAAATTTCATCTCCCTCATTCAGATATTTTTGCCCAAGAGTATTAGCAACTAAATTTAATGCCTCAGTTGCTCCCTTTGTAAAAACTATTTCATTTTTATCTTTAGCATTAATGTATTTTTGAACAGAAGATCTTGTATTTTCATATAAGTTTGTCGCTGCAACTGCTAAATAGTGCACACTTCTTCCAACATTTGAAAATTGTTTAGTATAAAATTCATTTATTTTATCAGCTACAACTTTTGGTTTTTGTGATGAGTTAGCACTATCTAAATAGACTAAATCATTGTTATGAATTTTTTCATCAAATATTGGAAACTCGTCTTTTATGTTCTCTATTTTCATTCCTTAATTCCGATCATATTTTTAATTAAATTTTTTACTTCTGGGTCTGTAATTTTTTCCACAACATCTAATAGAAAACCATTTATCAAAAGTTCTCTCGACTGTTGATAATTTAATCCTCTCGACATTAAATAAAATATCGATTCCTCATTGAGACTTCCTGATGCAGAACCATGCGAACATTTTACGTCATCTGCATAAATCTCTAACTCTGGTTTAGCATTAAACTCAGAATCTTTATTTAACAATATTGCTTTACTTAGCTGATAACCATCTGTTTTTTGAGCTTTAGAGTTAACAAATATTTTACCTTGATATACTGCTCTAGAACTATCTTCCAAAACGCTTTTTATAAGTTGATAACTTTTTGTATTTTCAGTTAAGTGATTTATTATTGTTCTAATTTCATGATGCTTGTTATTATTTATAGAAAAAATACCATTTACAAAAGCTGATGAATATTCTCCTTTTAAGTTACAATTAATCTCATTCTTACAAAAATTTGATCCTGAAGATAAAATGAATGTTTCTGAAATACTGTTTTTATCTTGCTCAATATTATTGAAAGAATATTTAATATTTTTATTTTCAAATTTATCTACTTTGTAATTTTTTAAAATAGAATTTTCTTTTAAATCAAAGTTGTAAAAAATATTTAAGAAATTTTTTTCTGAAGTATCCCTGAATAAATCAATTAATCTTAATGAACTATTCTCGTATAATTCAAAATTTAATCTTAAATTAATATTTTTGGACCAAATTTTAGAGTTGGTTGTATGATAGATAATAAGAGGCTTTGTTAATTGATAACCCTTTTTTACCACTATTTTAAAAGACTTGTTGGTAAAAGCACTATTTAAGTCGGATAAAGAGCTATTGTTATTGAATTTACTAATAGTTTCCGACTGATCAATTATTTCTATTTGGTCTTTTTTTTCATAATCAAAATCAATTTTTTCTATTCTTCCATTAATAAATACTATTTTGTTATGCTCTAAACCATCAACGAATGCAGAAGTATCAACTTTATTTGTAGATGTATAGTCGCTGTAAAAGCTTAGCTCTCCAATATTTTTTTTTATTATTTGGTTAAGATCAGAAAATTTCCAGTCTTCTTCTTTTCTATTTGGAAAACCTTTATTAATAAAATTATCTAAATAAAATTTTTTTATTTCAATATCTCTCTGAGATAAAGTTAAATTTTTAATAGTATTATCAAAATCCTTTTGTAATTGCTCTTTCATCTAATGAAAATTTTCATACCCCTTTTTTTCTAATTCTAAGGCTAATTCTGCGCCGCCAGATTTTATAATTTTTCCATCCATTAAAACATGTACAAAATCTGGTTTGATATAATCAAGTAATCTTTGGTAATGTGTAATTATTAAAAATGAATTTTTATTATCCCTTAATGTATTAACTCCATCAGCTACAATTTTAAGTGCATCAATATCTAGACCTGAATCTGTTTCATCTAAAATTGATAATTTAGGAGCTAATAATGACATTTGCAAAATTTCATTTTTCTTTTTCTCTCCACCTGAAAAGCCAACATTTAGTTGTCTGTTCAATTTTTCTTCATCAAATTTAAGTTCTTTAGATTTTTCCTTTACTAATTTTAAAAATTCTATTGCATCAAGCTCTTTCTCACCTCTTGCTTTCCTTACTGCATTTAATGAAGTTTTTAGGAATATATTCGTATTTACACCTGGAATTTCTAATGGATATTGAAAGGCAAGAAAAATACCTTTATGAGCTCTTTCCTCTGTTTCAAGCTCAAACAAATCTTTTTCCTCAAAAAGTACTTCCCCTGAAACTTCATATCCTTTTTTACCTGACAAAATATTTGATAATGTACTTTTACCAGATCCATTTGGACCCATGATAGCGTGGACCTCTCCAGGATTTATATTTAAAGAAAACTCTTTTAAAATTTCTTTACTATCAATTTTTGCATTTAATTTATTTATTTTTAACATTAACCGACACTACCTTCTAAGCTGATACCAACTAGTTTTTGAGCCTCTACGGCAAATTCCATTGGTAATTGTTGTAATACCTCTTTACAAAATCCATTAACAATTAACCCTACTGCCTCTTCGGCACTCAAACCTCTTTGTTGACAGTAATGTAGCTGCTCTTCACTAATCTTTGATGTTGTTGCTTCATGAGCAATATTTGATTCTGAATTTTTGTTTTTGATATATGGAACTGTATGCGCTCCACATTTGTTACCCATTAATAAAGAGTCACATTGGGTATAATTGTTGGAATTTGCAGCTTTTGGTGAGATATCGACTAACCCTCTGTAAGTCATATCTGAGTGACCGGCGCTTATACCCTTTGATATTATTTTGCTTTTAGTATTTTTTCCTAAATGAATCATTTTAGTTCCAGTATCTGCTTTTTGATGATTATTTGTAATCGCAATTGAATAAAATTCACCAACTGAGTTATCACCTTTTAAAATACAGCTTGGATATTTCCAAGTGATAGCAGAACCAGTTTCAACTTGAGTCCAAGAGATTTTTGAGTTCTTTCCTTTGCACAATCCACGCTTTGTAACAAAATTATAAATCCCACCTTTTCCATCTTTATCACCAGGGTACCAATTCTGAACTGTAGAATATTTTATCTCTGCATCATCTAATGCAACTAATTCAACATTTGCAGCATGTAACTGATTTTCGTCTCGCATTGGAGCAGTACAACCTTCTAAATAACTTACATAGCTTCCCTTATCAGCAACAATTAATGTTCTTTCAAATTGTCCTGTGTTAGATGCGTTAATTCTAAAGTATGTTGAAAGCTCCATTGGGCATCTCACACCTTCAGGAATATATGCAAACGAGCCATCAGTAAAAACTGCAGAGTTTAGAGTTGCAAAGAAATGGTCAGTGACTGGTATCACTGAACCTAAATATTTTTTAACTAATTCAGGATGATTTTGTATTGCTTCTGATATCGGGCAAAAAATAATTCCTTGCTTTGTTAGTTCTTCTCTGAACGTAGTTGCAACAGACACAGAGTCAAAAACTGCATCAACTGCTATACCATTAAGCCTTTTCTGCTCTTGAAGCGGAATACCTAATTTTTTATAAGTATCCAAAAGTTTAGGGTCCAAGTCATCTAAATTTTTTGGTTTATCTTTTATACTTTTAGGTGCCGAATAATAATATAGATCTTGATAATCTATTTTTGGATATTTTGGTTTTTGCCAATCTGGTTCTTTTAACTGTTTAAATCTTTCAAACGCTTTTAATCTAAAATCAAGCATCCATTGAGGCTCTTTTTTAATATTAGATATAAATCTAATTACATCTTCATTTAATCCCTTAGGGGCTCTTGTGCTTTCAATATCAGTTGTAAAACCGTATTTATAATCTTTTAAATTATCAATTTCTTTCTGTCTATTATCCATTAAAATTTCCTCTATTAACTAAATCACTTAATGTTTTTTGCTGGAAAAAATTGTTTATGTAATCTTCTAGCTCATCCCATAAATCATGAGTGATGCATTTCGAAGACTTACCATTACATCCATTATCAGAATGTTTCTCACAACCAACTGTTTTTATTTTTTCATCCACAGCTATAAATACGTCTGAAATTTTAATTTCTGAGGCTTGCTTTGATAAAACATAGCCACCTTTATTTCCTCTTACACTTGTAACTATTTGATTTTTTTTTAACTTTGAAAATAATTGTTCTAAATATACAAGAGATATTCCCTGCCTAAGTGATATATCTCTTAATGATACAGGTTCGTTTAAGTTAAATTTTGCTAGATCCGCCAGAGCCATTACAGCGTATCTACCTTTACTTGATAATTTCATATTTTCTGCAATTCACGGGACTTATATATACCCGACTATTTTAGTCAAGATTAATTAGCTTTTAAAAACTTGCATTTTGTCACTCAATTTTGATAGAAAAAACCTTATTTTTTTTTGAGATTAATAATCAATGGCATCAGTAGATAACAAAATTGTAGAAATATTTATACCGGGTCCAGCTGGAAGGCTTGAAGCAAAATATTTTAAAAGTAAAAAAAACACTTCTCCGATAGCTTTAGTTTTGCATCCCCATCCACAATATGGTGGAACAATGAATAACAAAA
>CACICY010000013.1 GCA_902585265.1 uncultured Pelagibacteraceae bacterium | reverse complement strand
TGCTGGCTCCATAGAAGATTGCTCTAAATTATTATCTTGAAGATACTTAATAAATAAATCAATAATTTCATTTTTATTTTTAATCTCATTACAATATCTAAATAATTTATAAGTTCCTCTTTCAGAAAGATATATGCTTTGATTAGTTAGCATATTTAATGACGAGTCTCCTACTATTCTATTCAAATCCCATTTATTATTAGTAAATGAATTATTGCCAATTTCAGATATCTTTCTCCAATGCAATCCTTCGGGATATGAGACTAAAATGTGTGTCACTTCCAAATTTTTAAGCATCTTCAAAGGATAAATTTTATTATTAACAATTTTAATTAATTTTTTATTTTCCATAAATTCAATAGAAGATCTTGCTACAAAATTATTGTATCCATAATTGTCTTTAATAATTTCAATGAAATTTTCTTGGTCAAGTCCACTAGGAATTAATGTAAATATTTCCTTTAATTTATCTTCATTAAAATTCCATAACTCTCTTTCTGGAGTTTTAAAATATTCTGCTTTTACACCGCAATAAAATTCCATAAATACAGTTAATTTATCCCTAGTGATTTCCTCTGTGCCTCTTGCTGTATCAGTAAACATTTTGTCTAACCTGGGAAATAATTTATGAAAACTTACATAATCATATTGATTGAAATAATTAATTAATGTTTGCTTTTCAATTAATCCAATTCTGGCTAGTGATAAATTTAAAATTTTTTCAAGCTGTCGCACTCTCTCTCTTGTAATTCCGTATTGTTTTCCTAATTCGTCAAGTGTTTTGTAGTTTTCTTTAAACCCATAACGTCCTAAGAAAAAAACTTTCATTCTTTCTGTTAAGAGTGAAATTAAATATTCGATATCTCTAATTATAAATTCCTCTATTTCTTTCACATCAAGGTCTTTTGTAATTTTTACTGTCTTAATATTATAAAAATTCTCTTTGAATTTGTTGAAATCACTAAAAATTGATTTATTTAGACCACTTAAATTATTTCGAGTTTCTATTTTTATTTTTTCATTTTCTTTATATCTCTTTATTAGATCTTCTCTCATTTCAGACCAATCAGACAGATCATAGGAAGTATTTTCTTTATCTATATTAAATTTTTGAAATAATTCTTGTATTTCATTAAGTGATTTTCTACCAAAGTTTCTCAATTTTAATAGAGACGTTTCTTCATAAGATAATAAATCACCTAAAAAAATGATCTCCTCTGCTTTAAGGGCATTATATGTTCTAACCGAAAGAGGCCAATCATTTAAAATATTAATTGAGATTAGATTTAGATAATTAATTTTTTGAGGATCTTCAGTCATTTTATTTTATAAAATAATATTTTTATCTATTTTTAGACAAATTTAAGTCTAAATAAAAACATCTAAATTACCTTTAATATTAATACTTATTTAATGGTTGATTTTATTTTCTATTGGTGTGTAGATTTTCTTGCAATGTTGGCAGTAGCATTTGGTACAACTTATGAGTGGATCAATATTTTAATATTTATAATTGGCTATCCTATTTTTGTTATTTTTTTATTTGTAATTATTTATTATCAGCACAAAAAAATAAAAAGTCTTGTTCATACAAAAGACAAATTTGAAACTAAATAACAACAAATATTTTTTTTAAAAAAAGAATCGTGAGATTATCATTATTCTTTTTTCTTCATTTAGTTGCTTTAGGAATCCTCTTACTCGTTCATCCTCATGCAAAAGCTGAGGATGACGAGTGGTATATAAATGATTTTGGAGATTACGTTGTTGCAGCAGTTCCTGGGGAAGTAATTCATGGTGATAAATTAAGATTTTTTATTAGAAAGTCTGACTGTTTTGAGGTTGGTATGCTCTTTTCCTTTTCGACAACAAAAGATGCAAAAAATATTGAGGATTTACAGAACACAGATTTACCAATTAAAATTAACCAGTGGAAAGACTTAAGAACTGCAAGAGTAATAACAGTTCATCCAATGTATGGAATGACCATTGTAATGATGCAAACTAAAGGTTTTTATAATCTGGATGAATTTATTGATAATTTAATGAAAATGTATAATCATGAAAAAGAGTTTAGCATCCAACTAGCTAATAGTGAAAAATACAATCCAGATGAGTATTTTGATATATTGGATAACAGTTGGAAACTAGATCTATTGCCTCATAAAATAAAAGAAGCCCAAAGAATGTGTTTTGGACCAGGAGACATAATAAAAAGCTAATTATGTTTGTTGGAATGGAAGCTCTACTTATACTCAGTCTTTTTGGACTTATATTTTAATTACTTTTCTGAAGTTGATAGATAGAAACATAGTGTTTCTTTTTAGGTAATGGAATAATTACAGGTACATCAGTACATCTTGGCACTATTGATTTTTTTCCATAAATAATATTTGCATCATAATTTTCAAAATTTGTCTCTGGATGTGGATTGCCATCATTTATAATTGGCCATGCATCACAAGCTCTATAACCAAATAATATTAGAGGTCTTGAACCATTTGTATGATTTAAACCTGAACCATGAATTGTTCGACAATGAAAGAATACAACTGAACCTGCTTTTCCAATTAAAGAAACTGATTTTTTTAAATTAATTTTATTTTTTTTGGTATTAATTTTACCTACAAAGTAATTATCATTACTATGGTGACTAAATAGCTCTTTTTTGTGAGAACCTTTAATAACTTTTAAAGGACCATTATTTTCGTAACAATCTTCTAGATAAATGCCTACTGTTATTAAATCATCATTTGTATGAGGATAAAAAGCAAAGTCTTGATGCCATTCAACTAAACTTCCTTTTTTCTTATTAGGTAACTTAAAGTTTAATTTTCCAAGATGAAATCTTACTGTTCCACCAATAAGCTTTTTAACTATATCAATTATTTTCTTGTTCCTTGATAAATCATAAAATAATTTATTGTTATTTTGAGGGTTATTTAATCTTAATATCTCTTTATTTTTTGACGAGTTGCTATTGAATACAAAATGGTAATTATCATAACTTTGAGTTCCTCCTTGATCTTTAACTTTTCTTCTACTGTTCTTTTCTTTGGTTACGATTTTATTAATAAGAACATTTAATTTATTGATATCTTTCTTTGAAATAAGTTCATCTTTTAATAAGAAGCCGTTCTTTTTGTAGAAATTACTCTCTGATCTGGTGATGCTCATGATTGAATTTTATAATAAAAATATAATAATCCAATACGAAAATAATCCTGATATTATTGTGGCTATTACATTTCTTGAAAAATAACCAACTAATATGGCAACTATTGCACCAAAGATTTTAGGATCATTCATTTCTATAAATGTTCCATAATCATTAATAAATATTCCTGGAAATATTATTGCTGGAAATACTGCTGATGGCACATATGCTAATACAGCTTTAACTCTTTCTCCTAATAGATCCCTATCTACTAAAGCAACCATAGTCATTCTTGTAAAGTAAGTAATTATTCCTGCTATTATAATTGAAAACCAGGTCATTTTTTTAACCTCAAAACTAATGCAGCAACAAACAATGCAATAATTGGTGAAATAATTATATATGATTTAAAAGGCGCATCAAAAAATAGTAAAGAACTTAAACCGCAGGTAATCATTACAATTACGTGGTCTAATTTTTTCAAATCTTGGACAACAATTGCAATAAAAGTTAGAGGAACTGCAAATTTCAATCCAAGTTCCTCTGGTACAAATGAACCAAGAATTATTCCAGATAATGTTGCTAACTGCCAACAAATCCAAAGAGTACCTCCTGAACCTAGCAGATGATAATGAAGATATGGTTCATTTTTATTTTTTTGAAAGAACTTGTTCGATTCGGCAAACCCCTGGTCTACTACTAAATATGATATCAATAACTTTTTAATAAAAGAGAGTTTTTCTAAATATTCAGACAAAACTGCCCCATATAATAAGTGTCTAGAATTAATTACACCAACTGATGTGACAGCTATTAACGCAGAAGCTCCCCCAGAAAGCAATTGTAAGAATACTATTTGAGACGCACCACCAAAAATAATGATAGACATTGCGTAAACTAATACAGGGCTAAAACCGAGCTCAATGCCAATTGCACCACAAACAATTCCAAAAGGTATCACTGAAAACATGTGGGGTGCTACAGATAATAAACCCTTTGTTAATAATTGTTTTTTTGTGAACATTACTTAACTGGCTGTAAGGCAATTTTTAAATATTTCATATTGAGTTTACAATCTTTGTATCCTCGCTTTACTACATTTAAGTATCTTTCAGTTGGATATCTAAATTCAGTTTTATTAACCATAATGTAAGTCATCACTGTCTTATTGTAATAGGTAAAATAAAGTTTTTTATAAAGAATTGGATAATCTTCATAAATATCTAGTTTTTTTTCATCGCTTTTTGATATTTCAAATAAAGCACCAGGAACTAAAGAATTTTTGCTCTTTTCTATATCAGCAGCTCTATATTTGCTTCTAAAGTTTAATCTGTAGCCCTTAAGTTCATATTTTTTTAAGAAAACAGAGTCTTTACATCTCCGCTTCATTTGAAAAAGATTAAGATTACTTCCGTAAGCAAAATATAACATTACTCTAGTTCAACTATTTTAATATTTTTTGCTTTTACAAATTCAAGGATTAGTGAGTTGCATAGATTTATTTTATCTTGATCTTTTGATCTTAATACAATTGATACACCTAATTTACCTTGTCTAAAAAAAGGATAGCTACCAATTTCTACATCTTTGTTATTATCTTGAACATTAGTTAATGAGCTTGCTATTTCACTTTCATAGGTCATCAAATTTATTGTTTTACTAAGAATTGGATCACCACCAACTAATACATTGCCAAGTCCACCAATCATTGCTTTTAATATCGACGGAACGCCTGGAAGAGAAAAAACATTTTCTACGTAAAACCCTGGAGCACCACTAGTTGGATTTAAAATTAAATTAGCTGTAACTGGCATCTTTGCCATTTTTTGTCTACCATCATTAAAATTACCTGGTTCATAATATTTTTCTAGAATTGCAAATGCCTCTTTATGAAATCCATATTCAATATTAAAAGCTTTTGATATTGATTCTGCTGTTATGTCATCGTGAGTAGGGCCAATACCACCTGTAGTAAACACATAGTTGTATTTAACTCTTAACTCATGAACCGTGTCTATTATGGTTTTTTCCACATCGGGAATTACTCTTACCTCTTCAACAGAAATTCCAAGAGAATTAAGCCAAGTAGCTAGAGTGCTTGTGTTCAAATCTTTTGTTCTACCTGACAATACCTCATTACCTATAATAATAATTGCTGCAGATATTTCTTTTTTATTAGTCATTTCTAAATATAAATAAAATTCTATGAAATTTACCAACACTTTATTAAAAGGCAAATTACAACGGAGATATAAGAGATTTTTCACAGATATAGAAGTAAATAATAAAACTGTTGTAGCACATTGCCCAAATACAGGTTCTATGATGGGTTTATTGGATCAAGGAAATGAGGCTTGGATAAGTAAGCATAATGATCCAAAGCGCAAATTAAAATTTACCTTAGAGATGATAAAAGTAAAAAAAAGAATAATTGGGGTAAATACACATAGAGCAAATAGGATTGTCGAACATGCTTTAGAGAATAAATTAATAAAAGAATTTAGCTCTGTAAAAAATATTAGAGCAGAATTCAAGTATTCTGATGATACTAGATTTGATTTTTTATGTGATAAAAAAATATTAGAAGTAAAAAATACAACATTAATAAGGGGGGATGATATTGCAGAATTTCCAGATGCTGTTACTTCTAGGGGTACAAAACACCTTCAAAAGTTAAAAGAATCAATTAAAAAAGGATATAAACCTTATGTCTTATTTTTAACTCAAATTCAGGGTATAAATAATTTTAGAATAGCAAAAGATATAGACTCTAATTATTATAAAGAATATTTAGAAGCTAAAAAGTCTGGTGTAAGCTTTCTTGCTTACAGATGCAGCTTAAATTCTAAAGAAATAAAAATTGAAAAGAAAATAAAAATTTTAGATGAGTAATTATTCAGAAAAATTTGAGAAAATGAGAATTGCTGGAAAGCTAGCATCTCAAACTTTAGATATGCTTACGAATGAAGTTAAAGAGGGCGTTTCTACAGATAGAATTGATCAATTGGGTTATGAGTTTATAAGAGATAATGGTGGCCACTCTGCCCCTCTGTACTACAGAGGTTTTAAAAAATCACTTTGCACATCATTAAACCATGTTGTTTGTCATGGCATACCCTCTGATAGAGTTTTAAATGAAGGAGATGCAGTTAATATTGATGTAACAGCTATAGTTAATGATTACTACGGTGACACCAGTAGAATGTTTACCATTGGAGATATTCCAGTAAAAGCTAAAAACTTAATTGACACAACTTACGAGTCGATGATGAAAGGAATAGCAATTTTAAAACCAGGTGTAAAATTGGGTGACATTGGATTTGAAATTCAATCCTTTGTTGAAGAAAGGGGTTTTTCAGTAGTTAGAGATTTTTGTGGACACGGTATTAGCAATACTTTTCATGAGCAACCTAATATTCTTCATTATGGTAAGAAAAATACTGGTCATGAACTAACACCTGGTATGACCTTTACAATAGAGCCTATGATAAATGTAGGTAAATTAGATGTAAAAGTCCTTAATGATGGATGGACAGCAGTTACAAAGGACAAGTCTTTATCTGCACAATTTGAGCATACAATAGGAATTACAGAAGACTCTTATGAAATTTTTACAGAATCTGTTAAAGGTTATAAGAGGCCTCCATATAATTAATGATAACAAGATACTCTAGAAAAGAACTTACGGATATTTGGTCCGAATATAACAAATATAAAATCTGGTTAGATGTAGAGATAGCAGCAGCTGAAGGAATGGAAAAATTAGGAACTATTCCAAAAGGTGTAGCAAGTGCTGTTAGAAAAAAAGCTAGAATTAATGTTAAAAGAATTCACAACATTGAAGCCAAAGTTAAACATGACGTCATTGCATTCTTAACCTCTATCACTGAAAAAGTGGGAATTAAGGCAAGATATTTGCACCAAGGAATGACCTCATCAGATGTTGTAGACACAAGTTTTAATATTCAATTAGTACAATCTGGTAAGATTTTGTTAAAAGATATAGATCAAATTTTAAAGGTTTTAAAATCTAAAGCTAAAAAGTATAAATTTACACCATGTATGGGCAGAAGCCATGGTATTCATGCAGAACCAATTACATTTGGTCTAAAATTAGCTTCATATTATGAAGAATTTAAAAGAAATAAAAAAAGACTAATTAGTGCAATAGATGAAATATCAACTTGCGCAATATCTGGTGCTGTTGGTACTTTTGCAAATATTAATCCTAATGTAGAAAAACACGTTGCTAAAAAACTAGGGTTAAAAGTTGAACCTATATCTACTCAAGTTATTCCAAGAGATAGACATGCACATTATTTTTCAGTTTTAGGTATTATAGCTGGATCAATTGAAAGAGTTTCAACAGAAATTAGACACTTACAAAGAACTGAAGTTTATGAATTGCAGGAATTTTTTTCAAAAAAACAAAAAGGTTCAAGTGCAATGCCACATAAAAAAAACCCAATATTAAGTGAAAACTTAACGGGACTTGCTAGAATGGTTAGAAGTTATACTATTCCAGCACTAGAAAATATTGCTCTTTGGCATGAAAGAGATATTTCACATTCAAGTGTAGAAAGAAATATTGGTCCAGATGCAAATATAACTCTAGATTTTGCTTTAGTAAGATTAGCGAGCATATTAGATAAAATGATTGTCTATCCAAAGAGAATGCTTAACAATCTTAATATCACCAAGGGTACAATTTTCTCTCAAGAATTGATGTTAGAACTAACAAAATCAGGTTTAAGTAGAGAAATCTCTTATAGATTGGTACAGACACATGCCAAAAAATGCATAGCGGATAATCTCAATCTTTTAGATGTTGTGATGAGTGATAAAAACATTACATCTAGAATATCTAGCAAAAAAATGAAAAAAATATTTGATTATTCCTCACACTTTAAGAATATTAATTTAATTTTTAACAGGGTATTTAAATAATGAAAAAAGGTAAAAAATTATACGAAGGTAAGGCTAAAATTATTTATGCAACTACTGATAAGAATTTAGTAATTCAACATTTCAAAGATGATGCTACAGCTTTTAATAATCAAAAAAAAGATGTCATTGAAGGTAAAGGAATCTTAAATAATAGAATTTCAGAACATATTCTTACTCAATTAAGCAATGTTGGAATAAAAAATCATTTAGTAAAAAGACTTAATATGAGAGAACAACTTGTCAAGTTAGTAGAAATTATTCCAATAGAATTTGTAGTTAGAAATATTGCAACAGGTTCTTTGACGAAAAGATTAGGAATAGAAGATGGAACAGTACTTGATTATCCACTAGTTGAATATTGCTTAAAAAATGATGATCTAGGTGACCCTCTTGTAAGCAGAGAGCATATTTTAGCGTTCAAATGGATGGATGTTTTCGAATTAGATTTTATTTACGAAGAAGTTAGAAGAATTAATGATTTTCTTCAAGGCATGTTTAGGGGCGTTGGAATTAAATTAGTAGATTTTAAAGTTGAATTTGGAAGATTTGAAGCTGATGGTAAAAGAGAAATTATGTTAGCTGATGAAATTAGTCCAGATACATGCAGACTTTGGGATATGAGAACGGATAAAAAACTAGATAAAGATAGATTTAGAAATAACCTTGGAAACTTGGTTGAAGCTTATCAAGAAGTTGCAATTAGGCTGAATATATTGCACGAACAATCAAATATAAGACCATTAACTTATCCTAAACCTAAAGCAGTAAAAATTAAGAAAAAATGAAAGTAAAAGTAATAGTTACTTTAAAAAATGGAGTACTTGATCCTCAAGGTAAGGCGATACAACAAACTCTAAATGGAATGACTTTTGATAATGTTTCAGAAGTTAGACAAGGTAAATATTTTGACATCGAAGTAAATGAGAATGATGAAAGTAAAGCTAAATTGCAAGTAGAAGAAATGTGTAAGAAACTTTTAGCAAACCTAGTTATTGAGGATTATAAAATCTTGTAACTACTGAATGAAATCATCTGTAATTATATTCCCTGGCTCAAATTGTGATAGAGATATGGATGTGGCTCTAAAGAAATTTGGTTTTAAAAATAAAATGGTTTGGCACAATGATGCTGAAATCCCAAAAAGTGATTTAATTGTTTTGCCAGGGGGTTTCTCATATGGTGATTATCTTAGATGTGGGAGCATTGCTGGTAAATCAAGAATTATTAAATCTGTAATTGATTTTGCAAATTCTGGGGGATTGGTGCTTGGTATCTGTAATGGTTTTCAAATACTAACTGAAACAGGTTTATTACCCGGAATACTTCAGCAAAATAAATACCTAAACTTTATTTGTAAAAATGTTTTTGTGAAAATTAAAAATAAAGAAAATAAATATTTTAAAAATATTAAGAAAGAAGTTTTAGAACTTCATATCGCTCATAACGAAGGAAATTACTTTTGTTCAAATGATGAATTAAAATCAATAGAAGATAATGGACAAATAGCGCTTACCTATTGTGACAATAAAGGAAATGATGATGAACATAATAATCCAAATGGAGCTATTAAAAATATAGCTGGTATTTTTAATAAAGATAAAAATATTTTAGGAATGATGCCTCATCCGGAAAGAATGATTGATTCTTTTCTTTCGGGTGAAGACGGATCACTTTTTTTTGAAAATTTAATAGGTAGCTTATAATGGTTGAAGTTAATGAACAAATAGCAATAGATCATGGATTGAAGAAAGATGAATATAAAAAAATCTGTGATCTTTTAAAAAGAACTCCAAATATTACAGAGTTAGGAGTTTTTTCAGCAATGTGGAATGAACATTGTTCTTATAAATCATCTAGAAGACATCTAAAAAAATTACATACTAAAGGTGATCAAGTTATCCAAGGCCCAGGAGAAAATGCTGGTGTTGTTGACATTGAAGATGATGATGCAATTGTATTTAAGATAGAAAGCCATAACCATCCCTCATTTATTGAGCCCTATCAAGGTGCAGCAACAGGTGTTGGTGGAATTATGAGAGATGTGTTTACTATGGGTGCAAGACCTGTTGCTAATTTAAACTCAATTCACTTTGGTTCAATTGATCATGAAAAAACTAGAAATTTATTAAGAGGGGTTGTTAAAGGTATTGGTGGATATGGTAATTGTATTGGTGTTCCTACTATTGCTGGCCAAACTTGTTTTGACGAGTCTTATAATGGAAACATTCTAGTCAATGCAATGACATTAGGCTTAGTAAATAAAAATAAAATATTTTACTCTAAAGCTGCTGGAGTTGATAAGCCTGTTATATATGTAGGGTCAAAAACAGGAAGAGACGGAATTCATGGTGCAAGTATGGCATCAGCTATTTTCGATGATAAGATAGAGGAAAAGAAACCGACAGTTCAGGTTGGTGATCCATTCACTGAAAAACTACTTTTAGAGGCTTGCTTAGAATTAATGGCAGGTAAATCAATAATATCAATTCAGGATATGGGAGCTGCTGGACTAACTTCATCAAGTATTGAAATGGCATCAAAAGGTGATTTAGGTATTGAAATAGATTTAACAAAAGTACCATGTAGAGAAGAAAATATGACACCTTATGAAATAATGCTTTCAGAAAGCCAAGAGCGAATGTTAATTATATTAGAGGCTGGAAAAGAAGATGAAGCAAAAAAAATATTTGATAAGTGGAACTTAGATTTTGCAGTTATTGGAAAGACAACCAATACTAAAAATATAGAATTATTTTTTGAAAATAAAAAAGTTGCTGAAATTCCGATAGATTTTTTAGCTGAAAATGCTCCTATGTACGATCGTAAATGGACAAAAACTAAATTACCTAAAGAGAATAAATTTTCAAAAAATAATTTTAAGTCTTTGAAACTAAGTGAATGTATAAATAAAATTCTAACTGATCCAAACATTGCAGATAAAGAATGGATATGGAACCAATATGATCATACAGTTATGGGTGATACCATTCAAAAGCCCGGTGGTAATGCTGGAGTTGTAAGAGTTCATGGAACAAACAAAGCTGTAGCTGCGGCAGTGGACTCATCTGCAACTTATTGTCATGCTCACCCATTAACAGGAGGAAAGCAAGTGGTTTGTGAAAGTTGGAGAAATATGATTTCTGTTGGAGCTAAACCAATAGCAATAACCAATTGCCTTAATTTTGGTAACCCAGAAAAAGAGAAAAATATGGGAGAATTTGTTGAATGTGTTGAAGGAATTACGGAAGCCTCTAAATATTTGAATTATCCTGTAGTTTCAGGAAATGTCTCTTTTTATAATGAGACAAAAGATAAAGGAATTAAACCTACCCCATCTATTGGAGGTATTGGTCTATTATCTGATTATAAACAGATGGTTACAATGGAATTAAAAAATGATGGAAACTATCTACTAGTAATTGGTAAGACAGAAGGTCATTTAGATCAGTCTGTTTTTGCAAAAAATATTTTATCTAATCATGATGGACCGCCTCCGGAAATAAATTTATTCAATGAAAAACAAAATGGGTTGAGCATTTTAAATTTAAAAAATAAGAATTTAATTGAGACTTGTCATGATGTATCTTTAGGAGGAATTTTAACAGCTGTTTCAAAAATGAGTATAAAAGGAAATAAAGGGGTAAAATTATTTCCAATTGAAGGTTTAGTAAATAAATTTGAATATTTTTTTGGAGAGGACCAAGGAAGGTATATAATAGAAATAAAGCCTGAAAATTTAGAAAATGTTGAAAAAATGCTTAAAAAAGATTCAATCCATTTTGATAAATTAGGTATAGTAGAAAGCAATCAGATTACTTATGGAAGTGATCTAAAAATATCAATTGACGATATCAAAGAAGGCTATAAAAATTGGCTGAAGAAATATATGGTTAATTAATGGCAATGGATTTAAAAGAAATTGAAAGCTTAATTAAAGAAGCCCTTCCTGATGCTAAAGTAGAAATTCAAGATCTCGCCGGTGACGGTAATCATTACTCGGCTACAGTAATTTCGTCGCAATTTGCAGGAAAAAGTAAAATTCAGCAGCACAAAATGGTATACAGTTCCCTTAAAGGCAAGATGGGAAATGAATTACATGCATTAGCCGTTAAAACAAAGGAGAAGTAAATGGATAGTCAAACAAATGAATTAATTAATAATGAAATTAAAAGCAACGAAGTATGTTTGTTTATGAAGGGAACACCTGATTCTCCTCAGTGTGGGTTTTCTATGGCTGTAACCAACATTTTAAAAATGCTTGAAGTTAATTTTAAAGGCGTAAATGTTTTAGCGGACCAAAACCTTAGAGAAGGAATTAAAGTTTTTAGTGATTGGCCAACTATTCCTCAATTATATGTTAAAAATGAATTCATTGGTGGTTGTGATATAGTTAAGGAAATGTACGAAAGTGGTGAATTAGCTAAACTTTTTGAAGATAATGGAATTGAATTTAAAAAGAAAAGCTAATCTTATTTAATTAGTGACCTAATTTTTTTTGAAAAATACTTTTTTAACAAGTTTAAAGTAGATATTTTAAATGGAGCTTTAAAATTATCTTCATCTATTTTAAATTTAATTCTATCTTCCCAACTTAACTCGATTACTAAACTTTCACGAAAATATTCATTTAATTTTTTTATTGTTCCTACAGTTAAAACTGGTTCTAAGTATTGTTGTTTTTTTGAAATATTAATTTGATTATTAACATCATCAAATACTAAGTGCCAAATATGAGCTTTTTTATTTTCAAAAACTAAATTATCTTCAAGTCTTGTAGGTACTTCAATATATCCACTTTTTCCTACTCTAGATAATTCATTTAAAAAATAGGAAATATCCTCAACATGTTCAACTACATGGGAGGCAATAACAAAGTCAAACTCTTTGTCTTTAAAGGGTAATTTTTTTTCAGTAATCTTTACAAATGATTTATCTTTATAATGATTTGATAAATCTAGTATATCACTAACTGTTGTTGCATATTTATTTGCACCATATCCACAACCAATATCTAAAATTTTCCATTCTGGATTTTCTGAAAGAGTTTTTTCTATGTAGGTTTTTGATGTTCTTTTAATCAGAAAACTTATCTTGAATAATATTCAATTACTAAATTTGGTTCCATTACAACTGGGTATGGAACTTCTTCAAATTTTGGAATTCTTACGAATTTTACTTTTTTATTTTTTTCATCTAATTGTAAATATTCAGGGACTTCTCTTTCTTTATTAGCAAGAGCAATATCGATCAATGCTAATTGTTTAGATTTATCTCTAATTTCAATGCTATCCTCTTCCTTAACTTGGTAACTTGATATATTAACTTTCTTTCCATTTACTCTAACATGACCGTGATTAATCAACTGTCTTGATGAAAAAATAGTATTTGATAATTTTGATCTATAGATTACTGCATCTAATCTTCTTTCTAACAGTCCAATTAAATTTTCCGCAGTATCACCTTTTTTCATGATAGCTCTTTTGTACATGTTTCTAAACTGTCTTTCATTCATGTTGCCGTAGTAACACTTTAATTTTTGTTTAGCTTGAAGCTGAATTCCATAATCTGATGGTTTTGATGATTTTGTTTGGCCATGTTGACCTGGGGGATATGCTCTAGTATTAAATGGACTTTTAGGTCTACCCCATAAATTTACCTTAAGTCTTCTATCGACTTTATGTTTTGAGTTTAATCGTTTTGTCATATTAAAGTTATTGGGTTTATAGACATCAATATATTTTTGTCAATCAAGGTTTTTTAATTAAACCAGCAAATACGCTTGATAAAATGCGTGTTTCTTTTTGAGAAAGTTCCATTTTATAAAAAATACTTCTTAAATTTTCAAGCATTATGGGTTTTTTTGCTCTTTGTTTAAAAAAATTTTTATTTTCTAGGTTCGTTAAACAAAAATTTAACATTTCAGATATCTCTTTCTTAGTCGCTTTTTGTATTTTTTTTGATTTTTGAAAATCAAATTTTTCTTTTGAAATTAAGTTTGAAACAGTTTGAGCTACGATTACTAGACTATGTGAAAGATTTAAAGACCTGAATTTAGTATTACTTGGGATCTGTAAAGTATAGTCAGCATAACTCACTTCATTATTTGTTAAACCAGAAGCCTCGGAACCAAACAAAAAACTTACCCTTTTTGAAAAATCAATTTTTTTTAATTCTTGTAACGAAATATGTTTAATATTTTTGTTTCTAAATCTAGCTGATGTTGCAATAAGAATGTCAGTTTTGTTTAAAGATTTTTCTAAATTAGGATAAATATTTGCTTTTTCAATTATATCTTTAGCTCCAACTGAAGTTGCATTGATTTTGTCATTTGGAAATATTGGCTTTGGTTCTATCAATGATAAATTTTTAAACCCAAAGTTCTTCATTCCTCTTGCACATAATCCTATATTTTCAGATAGCTGAGGTTTATGTAAAATAAATGATATATTATTAAAATTCATTAAGCACTTGCTGGTGCATTATCTTTGAATAATTTATAATCAAGACTATCTATTAATGCTTTAAAAGATGCATCTATAATGTTTGGAGAAACTCCAATTGTAAACCAGTTTTTTCCTTTAGAGTCTGTGCTTTCAATGGAAACTCTGGTTACAGCCTCTGTTCCTGTGTTTAATATTCGTACTTTATAATCAACTAATCTTAGATCCTTAAGATAATCAGAGTATTTTGAAATTTTTTTAATATTATTTCTAATTGCATTATCTAGAGCATTTACTGGTCCATTCCCTTCACCTTGACAGATAATTGTTTCTCCATCTACTTCTAACTCTGCTTTAGCAGATGAAATAATTTCTCCAGAAGAATTTTTTTTAACCGATACATCGTATGCCTTAATAATTAAGTATCTAGGTATTTCACCAACTATTCTTCTTGCTAATAATTCAAACGATGCGTCTGCACCATCATAGCTATAACCAATAAACTCTCTTCCTTTTACTTCATCCAAAAGTTCTTTAATTTTAGGGTCATTTTTTTTGATATCAATTCCAATGGTTCCTAATCTAGATAATATATTTGATTGTCCAGCTTGATCTGAGACAACTATATTTCTTACATTGCCAACTTCTTTTGGATCAATGTGTTCATAAGTTTTTGGGTCTTTTTGGACTGCCGAAACATGCATTCCACCTTTGTGCGAAAAAGCTGCAGCACCTACATAAGGCAAATGTTTGTTGGGTTTTCTATTTAAAATTTCATCTAATAATCTAGAGCATTGTGTTAGATGCTTAATATTCTTGTCATTTATATTTATTTCATAATTGTTAGAAAACTCAGGTTTTAAATATAATGTTGGTATGAGAGACATTAAGTTGGCATTACCACATCTTTCACCTAAACCATTAATCGTTCCCTGCACCTGTCTTACACCTGCTTGGATTGCAACTAAAGAATTTGCAACTGCATTTTCTGTATCATTGTGTGCATGAATTCCTAAATTTTTACCTGGTATATGTTTTGACACATCTGAAACTATTTTCGATATTTCGTGGGGCAAGGTACCCCCATTGGTGTCGCATAGTATAATCCACCTAGCACCTTGATCATATGCAGACTTAATGCAACTTAAAGCATATTCTTTATTTGATTTATATCCATCAAAAAAGTGCTCAGCGTCAAACATGAATTCTTTTCCAGAATTGATTATATGTTTTGCACTTTCACTAATATTTTTTAAATTTTGATCTTTGGATATGCCTAAAGCAACATCCACATGAAAATCCCAAGACTTTCCAAATAAACAAATTGAATTTGCCTTGGAATTTATTAAAGATGAAATCATTGGATCATTCTCAGCGCTATGATCAGATTTTTTTGTCATACCAAAAGCTGTTAATATTGAATGATTAAAAGGATGTTTCTTGTTAAAAAACTCTGTATCAGTTGGATTAGCTCCAGGCCATCCTCCTTCAATGTAATCGACACCAAGATTATCTAATGCTACAGAGATTTTTTCTTTGTCATCTAAAGAAAAATCTACTCCTTGTGTTTGTGCTCCATCACGTAAAGTTGTATCAAAAATGTATATTTTATCTGACATTATTTAAATTTCCACGAGGTTTTACCATCTTTATCCTCTATTTGAACTCCTTTTTCTAAAAGCTCATTACGAATTTTATCAGCTAATTCGTAATTTTTATCATCTCTCGCCTGATTTCTTTCTTTAATTTTTATTTCAATCATCTCATCGGTTAAATCAGATTTATTTTTTTTAAATTTATCCCATTCATCTTTGGTCTCTGTTAACAATCCTACAAAATTACATGCAGATACAAATTCTTGTTTATCATCCATATTGCCTGATTGAGATTTTTCATATAGTTTATGAAGATTGGCTATATATTTTGGTGTATTTAAATCGTCATACAATGGATAAAGATCATCATCAGAGATAATTTTGGGCTTATCTAGTTCTACATAGCTTTTATACCATTTATCGATTGTTTTTTGACTTTCCTCTAAAAGTTTATCATTCCAATCTAAAGGCTGTCTATACTGTGCGCTAATTAAAGCTAGTCTTAGAGCTTGACCATTCACATTATTTTTAAAATCACTTATCTTTAAAATATTACCCTGTGATTTTGCCATTTTTTCATTTGATAAGGTTATAAATCCATTATGTACCCAATAATTTGAAAAAACATCAGTATCATTAGCACAACGTGATTGTGCAATTTCATTTTCATGATGTGGAAATATTAAATCTCTGCCTCCCCCGTGAATATCAAACTTATCACCAAGATATTTTTTGGACATTACTGAACATTCTAAATGCCAGCCTGGTCTTCCCTTTCCCCACGGTGATGGCCAGCTAGGCTCATCTTCACTTGAGGGTTTCCATAATACAAAGTCCTCAGCATTTTTCTTATTACTTGATACTTCTACTCTGGACCCAGATATTAAGTCTTCTATTTTTTTATTTGATAATTTTCCATAATCCTTAAATTTTTTAACTTCAAAATAAATATGCTTCTTACTCTCATAAGCAAAACCTCTTTCAATTAAACTACTGATCATATCGATCATTTCATTTATATTTTCTGTTGCTTTAGGCTGAAAGCTAGGTTCCTCACAATTAAGATAATTACAATCTTGTTGGAAATTTATATTTATTTTATTGGTTAATTCAGAGATTGTGATTTTTTTATTTTTTGCAGATTGAATTATTTTATCGTCAATATCTGTAATATTCCTTACATACGTAACTTTGTCTTTACCGTATTTACATTTTAAAACTTTAAAAAGAATATCAAATACAACTAGTGGCCTTGCATTACCTATATGTGGATTATCATAAACTGTAGGACCACAAACATACATTTTAACGTTATTTTTATCTATTGGCTGAAATTTTTCTTTTTTTCCACCATAGCTATTTGTTAAAAAAATATCTTTATTCATTATTCAAGGAATATACTTTAATTATAGATTTGTGAATCTATTTGATTAGCTAGGAATCTTGCAAACTGGAATTGGATCCATTTTATGCAAATTTGCGTTTCTTATTTGGATATATTTTTCTCTATTTTTTGAATTTTCATTTTCCATAGCTTCTTCTAGTTCTTTATAACTTAAACCAAGCTGACCTTCGTCAGTTCGTCCATCGTCCCATAAACCATCTGTTGGAGGTGCATCTATAATCTCTTGTAAAATTTTTAATTCTTTTCCTAATTCCCAAACCTCTGATTTATTACAATCAGCTATGGGTGAAATATCAACTCCGCCATCTCCGTACTTTGTATAAAAACCAACTCCAAAATCTTCAACTTTATTTCCAGTGCCAACTACTATTCCATTATTAGCTGCTGCCACTTGATACAAAGTTGTCATTCTTAATCTAGCTCTAGAGTTTGCCATACCATGCAAACTATTAAAATCTTTTAAAGTATTTTCAAATGTAGAAAAAAGACTATCCAACTCAACAGTAATTCCCTCAACATTTTTAAAATTTTGTTTTAACCATTCTTGATGCTTCAAACTTAAATCGTGTTGTGCACTTTTTTGTTTTATAGGCATAGATAAAACAATAGTTTTAAGTCCAGTCATTGCACTTAAAGTACTTGAAACAGAGGAGTCAATTCCTCCTGAAATTCCAATTACTAGAGACTGGGCTTTTTTTGGCATTGAATTAACATAATTCAATATCCAGTCCTTTATAAATGCAACTTTTTGATTTGGATTCATAATTAAAATATAATTATTAATTTAAAAAATTAAATGATTAAGATGCCGCTCTAATACCGTTTTTAGCATACAAGGTATTCTTTTTAATCTCATCTGAAATTAAAAAGGCTAACTCTAGAGCTTGATTAGCATTAAGTCTTGGATCACATTGTGTGTGATATCTGCTAGATAAATCTGTATCTGATATTTTTTGCGCTCCACCAGTACATTCTGTCACATTTTGACCAGTCATTTCAATATGAAGTCCTCCTGCATATGATCCTTCGCTTTGATGTACACCAAATACATTTTTAACTTCATTTAAAACATTATTGAAAGGTCTTGTTTTAAATCCTGTTGTTGATTTAATCGTGTTTCCATGCATTGGATCACATGACCAGATAACGTTAAGTCCCTCTTTTTTAATTCCTCTTATAAGTTTTGGTAAATATTTTTCTACTTGATCATGTCCAAACCTAGAAATTAATGTAATTTTACCTTTGTCATTTTTGGGGTTTATCAACTCACAAATTTTAGCTATTTCTTCAGGTTTAGAAGTTGGGCCACATTTAATTCCAATTGGATTTTCAATACCTCTACAAAACTCAACATGCCCACCGTCAATTTGTCTTGTTCTGTCTCCTATCCATACAAAATGAGCTGAGGTATCATGATATTCTCCAGTTGTAGAGTCGACTCTAGTCATTGTTTCCTCAAAAGGTAAATGCAATGCTTCATGTGAAGTCCAGAAATTCACAGTGTATAATCTTCTATTAAAATCAGATGTAATTCCACATGCCTCCATAAAGGCAAGCGCATCTGCAATTTTGTCTTCTAATTCCTTGAATTTTTTAGCTTGTGCTGCTGATTTGATATAACCTAAATTCCATAAATGAACTTTTTTTAAATCAGCAAAACCACCATTAGAAAACGCCCTTATTAAATTTAATGTAGAGGCTGATTGAGAATATGCTCTGAATAATCTTTTTGGATCTGGAACTCTTGCAGCTTCAGTAAATTCCATACCATTAATATTATCTCCTAAATAACTCGGTAGTTCTACGTCTCCTTGTTTTTCTGTAGGAGCACTTCTTGGTTTTGAAAACTGACCAGCAATCCTTCCTAGTTTTACTACTGGCAAAGATGCTGAATAAGTTAATACTAATGACATCTGAAGCATTAGTTTAAAATAATCTCTAATATTATCTGGGTTAAACTCTGCAAAACTCTCTGCACAATCTCCACCTTGTAATAAGAAAGCTTTTCCATCAACTACATTTGCTAGTTGATCCTTAAGATGTCTAGTTTCTCCAGCAAATACCAAAGGAGGAAAATTTTTTAGTTTATTTAAAACCAAGTTTAATTCATCTTCATCCCTATATTCTGGAATGTGTTTTACAGGATAATTTCTCCAACTATTTGCTGTCCATTTTTTCATAATACAATCTCAAGGTGTATATACATCTGATTTTAATAAAAAAAAGTAAATTTTTTATTAATTTAAAATTATTTAAAAAATTAAGCAATGCTTGTTATTTTGAATGCAAGTATTCCAAGGATTTCTCTGAAAAAAGTATTAAATTTTGAAAGATTAGTGGCAACATCAAAAACCTGATAACTATTTAATAAAGGTGTTTTTGATCTTGAAATGAGATTAACAGGGTAAGGTATAACTTTTACTCCTTGTTTTTTAGCAATCATCATGGATCTCTTCATATGATAAGCAGAAGTAATTAAGATAGTCTCAGAGTATTTTAAATCTAACTCTTTTATTTCTTTAAAATTTTCTATTGTGTTCCTTGACTTTCCGATAAAGTTTATACGATCCATATCAAAATTAAGTTTATTATAAAATTTTTTAGCTATAGTGGGATCATCGTTTTCATTATTTTTGACTAAGTAAGCATTTCCACCAACATAAAAAACTTTTGCTTCCGGGTATTGATGGGCTAAACTAACCGAGGCTATTATTCTATCGTCTGCTCCAGATAAAACTAAAATATTTTTTATATTTTTGAATTCTTTTTTAATTATGAAGTCTTTTTCAAGATACTTTAAACCTAAAGATCCTGTTGGAAAAAAAGCAACGATTATTATTAGAAATATATTTAAACATAATATCTTTAATATAATTTTTCTTTTACTAATTAAGTAAAAAATAAATAAAATTATAAAAAATATAAATAAAAAATTTGTTGGGTTTAAAAGTGGGCCTAAAAATTTTGATAAATAGTAGTACAAGTTATTCTACGGTTACAGACTTAGCCAAGTTCCTTGGTTTATCAATATCATAACCTTTTTCCAGTGCCGAATAAAAAGCCAATTTTTGCAAAGGAATAGTTGTTAAAAAAGGAATAAGCTCATCATTTAATTTATCAACTTCTATTTGTTCCCAAATATTTTCAGAAATTATTTCATCTTTATTTTTATTTGTAATAAGTAGAACTTTTGCTCCTCTGGCGATTACTTCCTGCATATTGGACATAGTTTTTAAATAATGCTCGTCTCTTGGAGCTATAACAACTACTGGCATACCTTCTTCTATCAATGCTAATGGTCCATGTTTCATTTCACCCGCTGGATAACCCTCTGCATGAACATAGGCTAACTCTTTTAGCTTTAATGCTCCCTCCAAAGCAATAGGGAAAGAGTAACCCCTTCCTAAAAACATACATCCTTTAGCTTCAGCAAAAACTTTGCCAATCTTTAAAAGTTTATGATCTAATTTAAGTGTTTTTTTTGCAGAATTAGACAATGTTAATAAGTTTTTAATTTTTGATTCATATGTTTTCTTTGCAATTACTTTCTGATCAAAAGAAATTTTTAAGGACAGTATATAAAGCACTAACATTTGCCCAAGGAAAGCTTTTGTAGATGCTACTCCTATTTCTTGTCCACAATATATAGGTAAAACTAAATCAGAGTCTCTTGCTATTGAGCTTTCTACAACATTTACAATTGCACAAGTTTTCATTTTATTTTTCTTACAAAGTTCTAAAGCTGCATATGTGTCAGCAGTTTCTCCTGATTGGGACACGAATACATATAAACAATCTTTTTTAAATCTAATTTTTCGATACCTGAACTCAGAAGCTATATCTATACTTACATCTAAATTTGTATTTTGCTCTAACCAATATTTTGCAACTAGACATGAATGGTAGGCTGTTCCACAACCAATTAATACAATAGATTTTAAGGAACTTATTTTCCACGGAAAATTGAAAATATTTATTTGTTTGTTAAATTTATCTACATACTCATTTATACAATCATTTATAGTTGAAGGTTGTTCATCTATCTCTTTTTCCATGAAATACTTGTAGTCACCTTTGTCATAATTAAGTTCTTCTTTAGTTAGATTCATTACTTTTTTGTTTATTTTAATTCCATTACCCTCAAAGAATTCAATTTGATCTCTTTTGATAATACAGAATTCACCATCTTCTAAATAAGAAATTTTATTAGTCATTGATTTAAGAGCATATGAGTCTGAACCAAGATAATTTTCATTTGGACCGTATCCAACAGCTAATGGAGAGCCTCTTCTTGCTCCAATCATTAAATCATTTCTATCTTTAAAAATTATACCTAATGCAAAACTCCCATGAAGTTTTTTCAAAACTTTAATAATAGTATCTTTCAGTGAATTTTTTTTTAAGTAATCAGTAACTAAATGAGCTATTACCTCAGTATCAGTTTGTGATTTAAATATATAACCTTTTTTTTCTAAAAGTTTTTTTAAAATTGTTGAATTTTCTATAATGCCATTATGCACAACTGAAACTTGATCTGATGAATGAGGGTGTGCATTAATTTTGCTAGGTTTACCATGTGTTGCCCATCTAACATGACCGATACCAATATCTCCTTTTAGGTTTAATTTTGATATATCTTTTTCTAAAACATCAACCCTACCCTCACACTTTACTTCGTTTATATTTCCATCAACTAGGGTGGCTATTCCAGCAGAATCATATCCTCTATATTCAAGCTTTTTAAGTGAATTAACTATTCTATTTGAAACTTCTTTAGAGCTTATTATTCCAATTATTCCACACATTTATTTTTTTCTTTTATAATTTTTAATTTCAATTTGCTCAGCTCTTGTTAAGGCTAATGAATTTTTTAAAACTTCTTTAGTAATAACTGATCCTGCACCAATTGTACTTTTTTTTTCAAGCTTAATTGGGGCAACTAGTGATGAATTTGAGCCTACAAACACTTCATCACCAATTGATGTTTTGCTTTTTTTGATACCATCATAATTACATGTAATTGTACCTGCA
>CACICY010000012.1 GCA_902585265.1 uncultured Pelagibacteraceae bacterium | reverse complement strand
AAAACCACTCCCAACTGCAATTACTCTTCTTTCATTTCTTTTTATGGTTGAGGCTAGTGAATATTTTTCATACGCAAGATATCCTGTTTTTATTCCATCAACTCCAATATTTTTATACAGTAGAGGATTACGATTACCTTGTTTAATTGGATCACCTCCAGTTCTATCCCATGTAAATTCAGTTTCTTTGTAATATTCGTAATAATTAGGATAATTTTTTATTAAATAATTTGACATGATTAATATATCTCTAACAGTTGATAAATTGTCAGGAGCATTTATTCCTGATGAATTAGAAAAGTTAGTATTTTCCATGCCAATTTCTCTGGCTTTTTCAGTCATCATAATTGCAAACTCTTCTTCTGTTCCGGCAATACCTTCAGCGAGTGCAATACAAGCATCATTACCTGATGAAACAATGATGCCTCTTAATAAATTTTCAACACTTATTTCATCCCCAACCATTATAAACATTGAGGAATATCCTGCTTGAGACAATCTCCATGCATTTTCAGAGACTAAAAACTTATCTTCTAATGATAACTCACCACTTTTAAGTAAATCAAAAGCTATAATTGAAGTCATAATTTTCGTCATAGAAGCTGGAAATATTTGCCTATCAGCATCTTTTTCAAACAATATTTTGCCTGACAAATAATCTTGTACAATAGCAGTTCTTGCATTTACATCAAAGTTAGCAAAAACTGGTTTTATCAGGAATGATAAAATTACTAAAATTAATGACAAGTTTTTTATTCTCATAATTTAATTATTTCAATACTATCAAATTCAAGTTTTTCTATGTTATGAAATCCTTTCTTTAATTTTTCAAAATCTTTATAAGGTCCTTTATAGACTCTAAAATTATTTTGTGACAACTTTTTGATTAAGATGTTCTCAATATTATATTCTTCAAATAACCTGTTTTTTAACATAATAGCTGAGTCTTCAAAATAAAAATCTGCAAATTTAATTATATAATTAAAATTTGTTACAAAATTCTCGGTATCGGTTTCTTTTTTTTCTGTTTTAATACTTATACTTTGAATCATTATGTCGTCTACTGGAGCTTTATTGGCAACCTCTTTTTCTTCGTCAAAAGTTTTAACATCATTTGCAACATACAAATTATTAGATTTGATTGTTTCAATAAATATATAAGGTTCATTAGGATTTATTGATAATTCATTAACAATTCTACTAGTAATTACTGAATTGTAAAAGATAGGTAAAACTGTTTTATTTTGAACAACAGTTATTAATGATTTTCCATTTATTATATTTGTTATTCTAACTGGCGTTCCATTAGGGAGATTGGGACTTAATATATTAATTGATGCATTATCTAATTTATATTCTAATGAGTTATCTACATCCTCACTGTATATTAAAGCAAAGCCTTTGTTAGAATAAACAATATTAATTAAATCTTTTTTGATATTTATTTCCGTGATTTCTTTAATTTCTTCTTTTTGAACAACATTTTTTTTATCTTCAGGTTTATTTTTGATATTTATGTTTTCTGAGTGATGTTCACAAGCAAATAAAGTTAAAAATATAAAGTATAAAAAATATTTAAATTGCATTCTTAAATTTACTTTTTAATGTGCATACTGCTAATGCAAATCTTAAAGATCTATTCCATTTTAAAATTAATTCATAATTATCAAAAACTAAGTAAGCTGGTGTTAATTGATTTGCATCTGGAATGATATCATAATCTGGGGTTACTAGTGCTGCTTTTAAATTATCAAGATCATTAAGAATTTTACTATTTTTAATGTACCTTTTTAAATAGGAAATTTTATTTTTATGATTAATTTTTTTTGCGGATGTATTTAGATATTTATGGGGCGTTTCATTAATAAGCTCAACTTTGAAAAAACATGGAGCGGTGTTATCCCAACCTATTTTATTTAAATAATTAGCTGCAGATGCAAATGAGTCTTCGATGCTCTTTAAATTTATAGTTTCATCCTTATTATAATCAATTGCATAATTTTTAATAGTAGAGGGCATGAATTGGAAATTACCAAATGCACCTGCCCATGATCCTAAATAATTATTTGGATTTATAATTCCATTATCAAACAAGATTAGAAGAGTTATGAGTTCTGAGGTAAAAAATTCACTTCTTCTTTTATCATAACTTAAAGTTGCTAAAGATGAGACTATATCCATTTTTCCTAAATAATTACCAAAATTCGTTTCAATTCCCATCAGTGACAAGAGTAAATCTCTATCTACTGAAAATTCACGAGTGATTTTATCAATTACTTCTTTATTTATTTTATAGATTTTTATTCCAGAATTAACTTTTTTAATATTAGCTCTTTTAGAGATATAAGTTTTAGTGTCTTCATAAAATTCTGGTTGGTATCTGTCATATTTAATAACATTTTTTAAAAAAGAAGATTTACCAACAGTATTTTCAATTGTATTCAAACTCACGCCTCTTTCTAAAGCAATTAATTTAAATTTCTCTTTCCACTTTTCGAAGTCAGAGTCGTTCGCATAAGCATTGAAATTTATGATAACAAAAAGAAAAAACACACAAATTTTAATTTTTTTCATAAATATCTTTCAAATATATAAATACAGCAATCCATATTAAAATAAAACTAACTAACTGATTTATATTAAATTGCTCATTATAAATGAAAAAACCAAGTATAAATTGCAAAGTAGGAGTAATATAAAAAATCATTCCAGCAGGTCCTAGTCCTGCTAATTCTACACCTTTTACATACAAAAAAAGAGGAATCACCGTCATTGGCCCTGCTAACATTAATAGTGGCATCAAAGAGGGGTTTGATAGACTGAAATCGTTGTAATTATTACTACTAATAAAATAAAATGCAACTAATGCAAAAGGTAGTATGTACAAACTTTCAATAAGAAGACCTATATCAGTTTCAACATTAATTTTTTTTCTAAACAGATTATAAAAACTCCAACTCAAAGCAACAATTAAACCTACCCATGGTATTGAATTAAAATCTAATAATAATAAATAGCTAACTGAAATAATTACTAAAAATATTGAAATTTTACCTTTTTTGGTAATCAGTTCTTTAAAGAAAAAATTTCCTAAGAAAACACTTATTATTGGCATTATAAAATAACCAAAACTAGCATCTATTATTTTATCAACACTAACAGCGTAGATCCAAACACCCCAATTAATAAATATTAAAAATCCTGAGATAAAGAGTATTAATAATTTTTTTTTATCTTTAAGAATTTTTTTAAAAATACTCCATTTAGAAAATAAAAAAGTAGTAACTATTAATACAAAAGCTGTCCAAACACTTCTATGAATTAATACTTCTACGTGACCTGCAAAAGAAATATATTTGAAGTAAATAACACCAAAAAAACCCCACCAAAAAGAACCGAAGGATGTAAGTAAAACTCCTTTATTAAAATTTTTTTTAGTCATTTTAAAATATTTGAATATTTTGACTTAATATTTAAGTCATTTTATTGTTGAAATATATATTAATAATAATAAAACCTTGCACACGGAGAGATGGCTGAGCGGTTGAAAGCATCGGTCTTGAAAACCGACAAAGGGGCAACTCTTTCCTGGGTTCGAATCCCAGTCTCTCCGCCATTTATTTAAAATCAATCAACAGTTTTAATATTTTATTATTTTTAAATATCATTTCCTTCTTTGAAATTTTAATAATTTCTTCATCATTCATATTAACTAATTTATCTAGATCCACTAAATCATCAAATGACAATGAATCAATAATAGATTTAACAAAACCACCGACAAATATATCCATTTCTTTTGTGCCTCGGTATTGAGATCTATAAATAATCTTATTAATTAAATTTTGTTTGTTTGAATTCATTGTTTATAAACATATATATATATTTAATGAATAATTTTGAATATTTATTGTCACCTATTAATATAATTAAAGGTGTTGGTAAAAAAACATTAAGTTCATTCAACAAAAAAAAAATTTTTACAATTTTTGACCTATTGTGGCATTTACCTATATCAAAAATTGAAACTGCCGAAGATACAGAGATTGGTGATTTACAGGTAGGAAAAAATTACAATATTAAAGTTATACCACTTAAATATAATTTTCCACGAATTAGAAATTTACCCAATAAAGTATTATGTGAAAAAAATGGAATAAAATTGGATTGTATTTTTTTTAATACTTACGAAGGATATATAAAAAAATTATTACCCTTAAATGAAGAAATAATAATACATGGAAAAGCTAATAAATTTAGAAATAAATTTCAATTTGTAAATCCAACAATGAAAAAGACAAATAATTTAAATCTTATAAATGAAGATATTAAATATAGTCTTACTGATGGGCTAACGCTAAATAAATATAATCAAGTAATAAATAGTGTTTTACAAAATTTACCTGAATTAGAAGAATGGTTGCCAAAAGAAGTGTCGAGTTTATTTGATAATGTATCCTGGAAAGAATGTATTATCAAAATTCATAAGGAGGAAATTACAAAAATTAGAGATACAAAATATTTTAAAAGACTTGTTTTTGATGAGATATTTGCAAATTTTTTACTTTCCTCTGATGTCAGAAATAAAATAAAAAAAATAAAAAAAAAAAATAAAATTTTAGACTTTAAGTATCAAAATAGACTAATTGGTAATTTAAAATTTAAACTTACAGCTGATCAGATAACTTCATTAAAAAATATAAATAAAGATATGGCTTCAAAACAAAAAATGTTTAGATTATTACAAGGGGATGTAGGATCAGGAAAAACAATAGTATCTGTAATAGCTGCATTAAATGCTATAAAAGCAGGCTATCAAGTTGCAATAATGGCTCCAACTGAAATATTGGCTATTCAACATTATAAATTTATATTAGAGAACTTTAAAACCTTTTGTAATCCAGAAATATTAACAGGTAAAACTGAGTATAAAAAAAGAAAAAATATTTTAAATGATCTCTTAAATAATAAAATTGATATTTTAATTGGTACGCATTCTCTTTTTCAAGAAAAAATTACTTACTTTAATTTGGGTTTAATTATTATTGATGAACAACATAAATTTGGTGTTAATCAAAGAAAAAAACTGTCAGATAAAGGAGGCAAAGATTGCGATGTACTAGTTATGTCAGCAACTCCAATTCCAAGAACTATGATGATGACTATTTATGGGGATATGGATATTTCTTTAATAAAATCTAAACCAAAAAATAGAAAACCAACTAAAACATATAGTAAAAATGAGACTAAAATAAATGAAGTTATTAATTTTATTAAAAGTGAAATTTCAAAAAAAAATCAAGTATTTTGGGTTTGTCCACTTATCAAAGAGTCAAAAAAGATTGACCATCAATCTGCTATAGAGAAATATAAATATTTAAGTAAAATTTTTAATGACAAAGTTGATATTGTTCATGGAGCAATGAGTAAGGAAGAAAAAGATAAAGTATTGAATAAGTTTAATGATAGAAAGGTAGATATATTGGTTTCAACTACAGTAATAGAAGTTGGCATCGATTTTCCAAATGCTAATATAATAGTCATTGAAAATTCTAATAAATACGGCTTATCTCAGCTGCATCAATTGAGAGGACGGGTTGGCAGAGGAAACAAAGAGTCATCATGTATACTTATGTTTAAAGCAGGACTGAGTGAAAATGCTCGTAAGAGAATAACAATTCTCAAAGATACTAATGATGGTTTTAAAATAGCTGAGGAAGACTTAAAAATTAGAGGATATGGCGATATTTTAGGATTTAAGCAAAGTGGTTTAAAAAAATACAATCTAGCAGACCCTATTCAACACGAAGAACTTTTCGATATTGCGGAAAAGCAGATTAAAAAAATAGAAAATAATAATATTAAAATAAATAACTTTAATAAGCTTATCAAACTTTACGACAAGGTTGCTGTAATTAATGAGACTATTTAGATTTAGTATCCGAAGTACCAGCTGATACTATAAACTTTGAAGCTTCCTCAAATGTCATATCCAGATATACAACTTCACTTTTAGGAAACATTAATAAAAAACCACTAGTTGGATTTGGTGTTGTAGGAACAAAAACATTAACCAGTTCTGTATTAGTTTTTTTTGAAATTTCTCCTTTATTCTCTTTTGTAGCAAAACCAACAGCCCATGTGCCTTTTCGTGGATACTGAATTAGAACCACGCTTTTTTTTGATCCTTTTTTAGGAGCAAATGTTTCTGTCATTTGTCCAATAGCAGAATATATGGTTCTTAAAATTGGTATTTTTTTCAACAAATCATTAAATAATTGTAAAAATTTTTTACCAATAAATGAGAGTGACAATCCACCTACAAGAGTAATAAAAATTACTGAAAGCAAAATTTCTAAACCTGGTATGGCAAAAGGTAAATAACTATTTGGATTTATTCCTTGTGGAATTAACTTTGATGAAATTGATATAAAAAATGTTGTAAGATATAATGTAATTCCAATAGGGACTAAAACAACAATTCCTGTTATAAAATAGTTTCTCAGTCTTGATATAAATGAAATTTTTTTTCTTCTTAGTTTCGACATAACTTTAATTGATTATAAATTACATGTAATATAAATATAAAGAAAAGTGAATAGAAGAAATTTTATATATTTAATGGGTTGTGGCTGTCTTTCTGCAGGTTTACACGCATGCACTACCGCTCCAATCACAGATAGAAGACAATTAAAATTAATTCCAGAATCAAAATTAAATGCACAAGCTGCTCAATTATATGAAAAAGTAAAACAAAAAGCTAAATTAAGTGACGATAAAGAGAGTTTAGATAAAATTATTGGAATTGGATCAAAAATAGAAACATCGATATCTGAGTATTTTTACAAGAATAATATGGAAGACCCAACTGTAAACTTTTCTTGGGAGTATATTTTAATTGATAATAAAAAAGTTAAAAATGCATGGTGTATGCCTGGGGGAAAGATTGCTGTTTATACCGGTATGTTAGATATAACTAAAAATGACGATGGTTTAGCAGCTGTAATGGGACATGAAATTGCTCATGCAGTTGCAAAACATTCAGTTGAAAGAGCCAGTAGAACAGTATTATTAAATACAACAACTGGAATAATAGATATTGCAACTGGAGGAAAACTATCTCAGGTTAATAGAACCACAGGTATGAATACAGTTGGCTTATTATCTCAAATTGGAATAATGAACCCTTTTACAAGAAAGCAAGAAAGTGAAGCTGATTATTTAGGATTAATTTTCTCATCGTTATCTGGTTACGATATAAGAGAAACTACTAAAATTTGGGAAAGGATGAAAAAAGCAAACAAAGGCAAAGAACCACCAGAGTTTATGAGCACACACCCATCAAATGAAAGAAGGATTGACCAAATTAATAATTGGATGAACGAGATTATTTTAAAATACCCACCAATCTCTTGATGCGTTGGTGAGCCCTGATGGACTCGAACCATCGACCCATTCCTTAAAAGGGAATTGCTCTACCAACTGAGCTAAGGGCCCAACACGAAAATTCTTATATTGATTTTTTTATATTTGGCAATGGTAAAAATTTACAAAATATTAATATACTTGTCATGAAACTGATCAAAAGTTCCCATTTTAATATTTTTTCGAATTTCATGCATAAGTTCTTGATAAAAATTTATATTATTTAATGTTAAAATCATTGATGACAACATCTCATTAGTATTATGGAGGTGGTTTAAGTAATTTTTAGAATATTTATTTAAGTCAAACTTAGTAACATTGCTATCTAAGGGTGTATTATCTAATTTATTTTCAGAATTTCTAATTTGAACCCTACCATTCCAAGTAAAAGCTAGTCCAGTTCTTCCTGATCTAGTTGGAAGGACACAATCAAACATATCAATTCCTCTCTTAACCGCACCTAGTATATCAGATGGAGTTCCTACACCCATTAAATATCTTGGTCTATCAATTGGCAAGTTATCTTTAATACCATCTAACACGTTAAACATTTCACTTTGAGTTTCACCAACAGCTAAACCGCCTATTGCGTAACCATCAAATCCTATTTCAACTAATTTATTAAGTGACTTATTTCTTAAATCATTAAATAAACCTCCTTGAACAATACCAAACAAAGCTTTATGAGGATTTTTTCCAAATTCTGCTTTAGACCTTTTTGCCCACTCTGTAGATAATTCCATGGATATTTTAATTTTATTATAATCATTAGTATTTTTTGGACACTCATCCATCACCATAACAATGTCTGAGTTAAGTTTTTTTTGAATTTTAATACTTTCTTCGGGACTTAATATAAAAGTTTTTCCATCTATATGTGATTGAAAAATTGCTCCTTTATCTCTATCAATTTTGTTAAATTTAGATAAAGACATCACCTGATAACCACCGGAGTCAGTTAAAATAGGAAGTTTACAATTCATAAATTTATGAAGTCCACCAACAGCTTCTATTCTTTCAGTGCCAGGTCTTATCATTAAGTGGTATGTATTTGATAGAATTATCTCACTTCCTGTTTTAATGATATCATCAATAAAAACACCTTTAACAGTGGCTTGTGTACCCACTGGCATAAAAGTGGGAGTGTTTATTTCTCCACGATGCGTTTGAATTAATCCAACACGATAATTTTTATTTTGATGTTTTACGCTAAAAGAAAAATTCTTTTTTATGTCTTCCATCCATCAAATTCTACTCAGATTTAAAGCTAATGATTTTATCTGGGTTAGAAACAGATCCATTGGGTCCATCACCTTTGGTAATCATGTCAACAAACTCCATACCCTCAATAACTTTTCCAAATACTGTATATTGTCTATCTAGATGCGGAGTAGGACCAAAACATATAAAGAACTGACTGTTTGCACTATTTGGATCTGAAGATCTTGCCATTGATAACGTTCCTCTTTCATGAGGTAAATCATTAAACTCCTCTTTAAGATCTGGCATATCTGAACCACCCATACCAGCTCTACTTAGGTTAAAACTTTCAGAAGACGAATTTCCAAATTGAACATCTCCTGTTTGAGCCATAAAACCATCGATTACTCTATGAAAAACAACTCCATCATACTTTCCGCTATTAGCTAGTTCAGTTATTCTTTGTACATGGTTCGGTGCCACATCTGTAAATAATTCAATTTTTACATCTCCATCTTTTAATTTAAGTATCATTGTATTCTCCTTTGCATTTAATGCTGTTGTTAATAAAAATATTGACAAAAATAAAATGTAAATTCTTTTAAGCATAAACTTCCTTTAGTGACTTGATGGTACTTTTAGTTGTAAATTTTCTTAAATCACCCTTATGTAAAGCTATTTCTTTAACAAACCTTGACGAAATAATCTGATTTTCAACATCCGACATAAGGAATATTGTTTCTACATTACTGTTTAATTTTCTATTCATTCCAGCTAGTTGAAACTCATATTCAAAATCTGATACGGCTCTCAAGCCTCTTAGAATTAGATTTGATTTATATTTTTTACATAATTCAGTTGTTAATGAATTAAATTTAATTACTTGAATTTTTTTTTTTGGAAGTTTTAAATCTCCATATAAAGCTTTTGTAACAATTTTTAATCTCTCATCTATTGGAAATAAAAAATTTTTTTCATTACCATCCGAAATACCAACAATTATTTTATCTGCTAATTTTAAGGCTTTTTTAATAACATCGATATGACCATTTGTTATTGGATCAAATGTTCCTGGATATATAGCTATGTTTTTCATTAAACTAAATTATCATCTAATTTAATTGAGGAGACAACCTTTTCATCTCCAGTTAATTTAATAATTCTTACCCCTTGAGTATTTCTTCCAGCAATCCTTATTTCCTTTACAGCGGTTCTTATTACTCTACCTTTATTGGTAGAAATTAATATTTGATCACCTTCAAACACTGGAAAAGATGAGGAGACATTACCGTTTCTTGGAGAATTAACAATGCCTATTATCCCCTTTCCTCCTCTATTTGTAACTCTAAAATCATAATGAGATGTTCTTTTACCATAACCATTTTCTGTAATTGATAAGATAAATTTTTCTTTTGCTTTAATCTCCGATTTTTCATCTTTAGTCTTATTTTTACTTTTTTTAGTATTGTCTTTATCAATTATAGATAATGAAACAATTGTATCCTTTTCGGAAAGATTAATACCTCTTATACCTTTAGAGGATCTACCTTTAAAAACTCTAAGTTTTTTTGTTTCAAATCTTATACATTTACCAAATTTTGTGTTTAGCATTATATCTTGATCATCAGTACATATCTTAACTCCAACAATTTTATCATCAGAATCTAGTTTCATCGCGATTTTACCAGATGCGTTAATAGATGAAAAATCCTCCAAATTATTCTTTCTTATTTTTCCTTTGCTAGTTGCAAATATTATGTGCATATCTTTTTTATCAACATCTTCATCAGGAAAAGGCATAATAGAACTTATAGACTGGTGATTTTTCAAAGGTAATATATTAAATAGAGATTTACCTTTAGATGAGGCTGAACCCTCTGGTATTTTCCAGGCTTTAACTTTGTAGGCTAAGCCCTCTGTAGAAAAAAATAATAATGATGTGTGCGTATCAACGGATAATGTTTGAACAACAGAATCTTCATCACGTGTTTTAATACCTGTTTTTCCTTTTCCACCTCTTTTTTGTTGCTTGACACCACTAAGAGCACCTCTTTTTATATATCCTTGTAGTGTTATTGTTATTATTACTGACTCTTTTTGTATTGTTTCTTCAATATCATAATTTAAAACGGCATCTATAATTTTTGTTCTTCTAGGAACTGAAAATTTATCTTTTATTGTCTGCAAATCATTACTTATTACTCTGAGTAATTCATTTTTTGAATTGATAATTTTTTTATATTTAGTGATATCATCAGCTAATTTTTTTATTTCTATCTCTATTTCATTGATGCCTATTGCAGTTAATTTTTGAAGTCTTAGTTCAAGTATTGATGTTACTTGATCGGTAGATAATAAGTATTTTCCTTTATAATTTTTGCTATCAACTAATTTTATGAGTTTTGACGCTTCGTTTATTTTCCAAGTAGTTTTCAAAAGAGAATTTTTTGCCTCCTCTGGATTTTTTGATGATCTAATGATTTTAATAACTTTATCAATATTTTCGACACTTACAGATAGCCCTAATAATATATGAACTCTTTCCTCTGCTTTTTTAAGATCAAATTTAGTTCTTTTAATAACTACATCTTGTCTAAATTTTAAAAAATTGTCTAAAAAGTCTTTAAGATTACAAGTCTTAGGTTTTTGATCAACTATTGCTAATGAGTTAAAACCAAAAGAGGACTCAATAGCTGTATGTTTATATAATTGTCTTTTAACTGTTTCTGGCTCAATATTTCTCCTTAGATCAATTGATACCCTTATACCCTCACTATTAGATTCATCTCTTATATCTCTTATACCTTCTATTTTTTTGTCTCTAACAAGTTCTGCAATTCTCTCGTTCAAATTTGATTTGTTTACCTGATATGGAATTGAAGAAATTACTAATCTATCTCTACCATTTTTCAAATTTTCAACTGAAATTTCTCCTCGAATTTTAAAAGAACCTCTGCCAGTTTTGTATCCTTGTTTAATTATATCTTTTCCAATTATTAATCCTCCTGTAGGAAAATCTGGACCAGGAATATGTTTCATTAATTCACTTATTTTAATGTCTTTATTTTTGATTAAAGCTAATGTTCCATCTACAACCTCGCCTAAATTATGGGGAGGTATACTTGTTGCCATACCAACTGCTATTCCACCAGCACCATTAACTAAAAGATTTGGATATTGAGCTGGTAATACAACTGGTTCTTGTTCTGTTTCATCGTAATTGCTTTTAAAAGATACTGTATTTTTTTCTATATCATCAATTAAAAACTGTGAAACTTTAGCAAGTTTAGTTTCGGTATATCTCATTGCTGCAGGTGGGTCTCCATCTATAGAACCAAAATTACCCTGCCCATCAACTAAAGGTAAACTCATTGAAAATTCTTGAACCATTCTAACTAGTGCATCATAAACAGCTTGATCTCCATGAGGATGATATTTACCAATTACATCTCCAACAATTCTTGCAGATTTTCTAAATTGTTTTGACCAATCAAAACCACCTTTGTACATTGCATATATTATTCTTCTATGAACTGGTTTTAATCCATCTCTAATATCAGGTAATGCCCTACTTACTATAACACTCATAGCGTAAGACAAGTATGATGAACTCATCTCATCATACATAGAGATTGGTTTAATATTATTATTTATCTTTAGAATTTCGTTTTTTTCCATATTAATTAAAATGGAATATCGTCGTCTAAGCCACTTTGATCTGGTGAGGGGCTATCATCAAAATTTTGTTTATTATCTTGTGAAGCTAAATTGTTTTGATTACCGCCTCCAAGCATAGTTAAGGAAGAGTTATATCCTTGTATTAAAATTTCAGTTGAGTATTTATCTTGACCACTCTGCTCGTCTTTCCATTTTCTTGTCGAAAGCTGTCCTTCAACGTACACTTGTGCACCTTTTTTTAAATATTGTTGAACGACATTTACCAAACCTTCATTAAAAACCACTACTCTATGCCATTCAGTTTTTTCTTTTTTTTCTCCAGTATTTTTATCTTTCCAGGATTGGCTAGTGGCAAGACTAAGTCTTGCAACGCTTTTGCCGTTCACCATTTGCTTTACTTCTGGGTCTGCGCCCAAACGACCAATTAATAATACTTTATTTAAACTTCCAGCCATAATATTTTAATATTTAAGAATGTTTATTATATCACTTATTAACTTGAATATTAATTATATTAATCTAAAGCAACAAAAATTATGCTTAAAAAGATAGTTATTAAGGGTGCAAAAGAGCACAATTTAAAGAATATTACACTAGAGATTCCAAAAGAAAAATTTGTTGTCATCACTGGCCTATCAGGATCTGGAAAATCATCTTTAGCTTTTGATACTGTATATGCAGAAGGACAGAGACGTTATGTTGAAAGCTTATCAGCTTATGCAAGGCAGTTTCTGGATAAGATGAAAAAACCAAATGTTGATTTAATTGAAGGATTAAGTCCAGCAATCTCAATTGAACAGAAAAATACATCAAAAAATCCAAGATCTACAGTTGCAACTGTTACAGAAATTTATGATTACATGAGGGTTCTTTATGCAAGGGCCGGCATCCCTTATTCACCATTCACAGGACTGCCAATAACTTCTCAAACTATAAGTCAAATTGTTGATAAAATTAAAACACTCCCAAAAAAATCAACAATTTTTTTATATGCACCAGTTGTTAGAGGAAGAAAAGGAGAATATAGAAAAGATATTCTTGGCTATAAGAAAAGAGGATTTAGAAAAATTAAAGTTGATAATAAACTTTATGACATAGATGAAGTCCCAGAGCTTAATAAAAAATTAAAACATGATATAGCAGTTCTAGTTGATAGAATTGTTTTAAACGCTTCATTAGGAAATAGATTGGCTGAAAGTGTTGAAACTGCTGTTAATCTAGCAAATGGACTAATGTTTGTAGAATATGAAGATGAAACGCTTCCAAAAAAATTTAGAAAAACTGAAAATTTAATCTTTTCAACTAAATTTGCTTGTCCTGAAAGTGGTTTTACAATTGAAGAAATAGAACCAAGACTTTTTTCTTTTAATAGTCCATATGGTGCATGTGAAGAGTGCGAAGGCATAGGTGTTAAATTAAATGTAGATCCAAAATTAGTTGTGCCTGATGAAAAGAAAACTATTGCAGATGGGGCTATAGAGCCTTGGTCAAAATCATCCTCACTATATTATGCACAAACTTTAGCTTCTATAGCAAAACATTATGGTTTTTCATTAAATGATAGATGGTCAAGACTGTCAAAAAAAATTAAAGATGTGATTTTATTTGGATCTGATGATGAAGAAATCAAATTTTCTTATGATGATGGATATGAAAAATATTCACATAAAAAAACATTCGAAGGTGTAGTAAATAATTTAGAAAGAAGATTTTTAGAAACAGATAGTGATTGGAAAAGAGAAGAAATATCCCAGTATCAATCAGACACAAAATGTGAAAGATGTAATGGGCACAGATTAAAAGATGAGGCTCTTTGTGTTAAAATTAACGAACTTAATATTAGTGAGGTAACTGAAAAATCTATATTTGATGCAAAAGAATGGTTTAAATCGCTCGAGACAAAATTAGATAAACGTCAACTTAAAATTGCTCAGCATATCTTAAAAGAAATTAATGAGAGATTAAATTTTCTACTTAATGTCGGTCTTGACTACTTAACTTTATCAAGAGAGTCTGGAACACTATCCGGTGGTGAAGCACAAAGAATAAGACTAGCTTCGCAGATAGGCTCAGGATTAACTGGAGTATTATATGTGCTTGACGAACCATCAATCGGTTTACATCAAAAAGATAATGTTAAATTAATAAATGCGTTAAAAAGACTTAGAGACTTAGGAAATACAGTAATTGTTGTAGAGCATGATACTGAAACAATGGAAAATGCAGATCACATTATTGATCTTGGCCCAGAGGCTGGAAATAAAGGAGGCGAAGTAATTGCACAAGGATCTTATAAAGATATATTAAATAATAACGATAGTATTACAGGAAGATACTTATCAAACAAAAGCTTTATACCAATACCAAGAACTAGAAGATTAGCTAAGAACGGAAGATTTTTAGAAATAAATGGAGCAAGTGGAAATAATTTAAATAATGTGAATCTTAAAATTCCGCTTGGAAGTTTTACATGTGTTACAGGTGTTTCTGGAAGCGGTAAATCAACATTAATTCTTCAAACCCTTTACAACGCTTTAAACCTCACACTTAACAATAACAAATCTAGAAAAATTCCAAAACCTTTTAGAGGTTTTAAAGGTATTGAATTAGTCGATAAAATTATAGATATAGATCAATCACCAATTGGAAGAACACCAAGATCTAATCCGGCTACTTATACAGGTGCATTTGGTCCAATAAGAGACTGGTTTACAAATTTGCCAGAGTCAAAAAGCAGAGGCTACAAACCTGGAAGATTTTCATTCAATGTCAAGGGAGGAAGATGTGAAGCTTGTGAAGGAGATGGAGTAATAACCTATGAAATGCACTTTTTACCAGATGTTTATATAACTTGTGATGAATGCAAGGGAACTAGATATAATAGAGAAACACTAGAAATTAAATTTAAAGATAAAAGCATTGCAGATGTTTTAAATATGACTGTTGATGAAGGTTGTGAATATTTTGAAAACATCTCTAATATAAAAACAAAATTACTAACACTTAAGAAAGTTGGATTAGGATATATAAAAATTGGTCAACAAGCTACTACACTATCAGGTGGTGAAGCTCAAAGGATAAAGTTAGCAAAAGAATTATCTAAAAGGTCAACAGGAAGAACAATATATATATTGGATGAACCAACTACAGGACTACATCAACACGATATTAAAAAATTATTAGAAATTTTACATACCTTTGTTGCAACTGGAAATACTGTCGTTGTTATTGAACATAATTTAGATGTTATTAAAACTGCTGATTATATAGTTGATATGGGGCCAGATGGTGGTGTAAAGGGAGGAAATATCATAGCTGAAGGTAAGCCTGAAGAAATTATCAATGTTAAAGATAGTTATACAGGTAAATTTTTAAAACCAATGTTGGACAATAAGTTCAAAAAAACTGCTTAAATTTTAATTAAAAATGTTATAAAATATAAATATTATGACTTCGATTCTTCAATCATTATCTAAAACAGTTCATATCTCTTTAGCATTATCCATTTTGCTATTTTTAGGTTTATACTTTGGGAACGGTGGTTTTGATATCGACGTAGTTTTTTGGAGTTGGTTATTTAGATATATACATGTCATTGTTGCAATAATGTGGATTGGTTTACTCTGGTATTTTAATTTCGTTCAAATACCAAACATGGCTAAAATACCTGATGAACAAAAACCAGCTATTGGAAAAGTTATAGCTCCTGCAGCTCTATTTTGGTTTAGATGGGCAGCTTTAGTTACGGTCATATCAGGGCTTATATTAGCTTATTTAAATGGTTATGTTCATCAAGCGATGACATTAGGAATTGGATCAGGCGGTGGTAAAGCAACTGCCATAGGAATTGGTATGTGGCTAGGCATAATCATGGCTTTTAATGTTTGGTTTGTAATTTGGCCTAACCAAAAGAAAGCTTTGGGTATTGTAACAGTAGAACCTGATGTGAAGGCTAAATCTGCAAAAACTGCGATGCTATTTTCTAGAACAAACACACTTCTATCTTTGCCAATGCTTCTGACGATGGTAATAGCTCAAAACCTATATTAATCTTTTTCTTCTTTAACGATAGTTCTCTGACTGACATTCAACGCTACTAGAATTGGATTTGCAATGTATATTGAGGAATAGGTTCCAAAAATAACTCCTAATATCATCGCTAAAGAAAACCCTTTTAGTATTTCACCACCAAATAGGTAAATTGATAAAAGAGCCAACAGCGTAGTTACAGATGTAATTATCGTTCTAGATAAAGTTTCATTAATTGAAATATTAGTTAATTCAAAAATTTTGATATCAGAAAACTTTCTTAAATTTTCTCTTACTCTATCAAATATAACAACAGTGTCGTTCATAGAGTAACCAACAATAGTTAAAACAGCTGCAACGATAGAAAGGTTTATTTCAAGTGAGAAAATAGAAAATATACCTAATGTAATTATAACATCATGAAATATAGCTAAAATAGCTCCCAAGCTAAATTGCCATTCAAATCTTATCCAAATATATAATAACATTGCTGCAAGAGACAAACTTATAGCTATAATTCCAGATTTTAAGAGTTCTGAGCTTACTTTTGGACCAACATTTTCTACTCTTCTAAAGTCGACATCGCCAATAGAGCTTGAAAGTTTATTTTGAATATTTTTAATAAATTCAGGATCATTTGAATTTTGCTTTTCAAACTTAACAATAAAGTCTGTTTCATTGCCAAATTTTTTGACAGATACATCACCTAAATTCATTTGATTAAAGCTATCTCTAATAAGACTAATATTATTCGTTTTATCTGTAGTTCTTAATTCAATTAAAGTACCACCTTTGAAATCAACACCATAATTTAAACCTTTAAAAATTAAAAATATTAATGAAATCACTATTAGAACAAGTGATAATATATTAAATTTTCTATAAAACTTATTAAAAGAAATTTCTCTCATTTTAAAGTAGCTGCTCCTTATCTTTATTTTTGACTACATATAAAGAAGTTAACAATCTTGCTATAAAATAAACTGAAAACAAAGTAGTTAAAATTCCAACACCTAAAGTTACAGAAAAACCTTTTACAGGTCCTGATCCCATAAAAAACAAAATGAATGCTGCAATTAGAGTTGTAATGTTTGCGTCTAAAATAGTTGTTCTTGATTTTGTATATCCAGCATCAAAAGCTATTATTGGATTTTTTTCATTTTTAGTCTCTTCTTTGATACGTTCAAAAATCAAAACATTTGCATCAACAGCCATACCAACAGTTAAAATAATACCTGCAATTCCAGGCAAGGTTAATGTTGCTTCAAACAAAGTTAGAATACCAATTAGCAAAAAGAGATTTGAAACAAGAGCTAAATTAGCAATTAATCCAAATGCTCTATACTTATAAATCATAAATAAAATCACTAGCAGGAAACCTATAAATAAAGATAAAATACCAGCGTCTATTGAGTCTTGACCTAAATCTGGTCCAACCGTTCTTTCTTCAATTATATTTAAAGGTGCAGGCAGAGCTCCAGATCTAAGTAGCAACGCAAGATCTGTTGCAGATTGAAAGGTAAAGTCACCTGAAATTTGTCCAGAACCACCAATTATAGGTTCTCTAACTGAAGGAGCGCTAATTATTTTACCATCTAAAACTATTGCCAATTGTTTGCCAACCCCCGTACTAGTTGCTTTACCAAATTTTTTGGCACCTACTCTATCTAAACTAAAAGAAACTACTGTTTCATTTGTTTGAGAATTCATAGTTGGCTTTGCATCAACTAGATTATCACCACTTAAAATTATTCTTTTACTTACAATTGCGTCTCTGGAACCATCTTCAAAAGATAGTTTTTCTGTTCCAAACGACTCTTCATTATTTTGTGAAATAAATTGAAATGTGAGGTTTGCAGTTTTTCCAAGTAAAGATTTAATTCTATTTGGATCATCTAAACCAGGTAATTCAACTAAAATTCTGTCATTTCCTCTTTTTAGAATATTAGGTTCATTTGTTCCAACTTCATCAACTCTTCTTCTTACAATTTCAATTGCCTGATCTAATGAAGAATTTTTTAATAAGACTAAACCATATCTAGAATAATCTAATGAAAAAAGATTTCCATCTTCTAAAACATCGAATTCATGAGATTTGTATGTTGGATAATAAGTATTAACATCACTTTCTTTATCATTTAAAATATTTTTGACATTTTCAATTTCATTGTCTGTTGTTTCAAATAAAATTGTATCACCTTTTAGTGAAAAATTTTTAAGAGTTATTTGCTTTTCCTTAAAATATCTCTTTAATTCAATTATTTTTGCTTGTAGTTTTTGAGTAATTACTGGTCGATTATCTATCTCAAGAAGTAAGTAAGATCCACCTTGTAAGTCTAAACCTAAATTTATATTTTTTGAAAAAAATTTGTCATCAAATTTAACAAAATTTGAAAAAGCGAAATAGGAAAAAATAATTGTAAAAACAATTACTGAAATTATTCGTAATTTTGAAAAGTATAACACTTTTTTATGATGTTATTTTTTTGGTTCTGTAGAACTTACTAAACCTTGAATTCCAGTTGCTCTGACAACTTCGACATTAACATTATCAGAAATTTTTACCTCAACTTTTTCGTTATCAATTATTCTTTCAACGGTACCAACTATTCCTCCAGAGGTTATGACTTTGTCTCCTCTTTTAAGAGCCTCAACCATGGCTTTGTGATCTTTTACTTTTTTCTGTTGAGGTCTAATTAGAAAAAAATAGAAAATAACAAAAATTAAAACTAATGGTATAAATTGTCCAATTCCAGCATCCATAACATATCCTATTAAGTTAAGGCTATTTATCCTATCTATTATTCAAACTCAACTCTTAATTGATAGAAATTTTATCTATATTTGGCATATATGGCTTAAGAACTTCAGGTATCAAAATAGATCCATCCTCTGTTTGATAGTTTTCCATAATAGCAATCATGGTTCTACCAACTGCCAATCCACTACCATTAAGAGTGCCAACAAATTCTTTTGAATTGTTTTGTCCTTTATATCTAGCTTTCATTCTCCTTGCTTGGAATGAACCACAAGATGAACAGCTTGAAATCTCTCTATACTTATTTTCAGATGGAAGCCAAACTTCAATGTCATAGGTTTTTTCTGCACTAAAACCCATGTCACCAGTACATAAAACAATTTTTCTATAAGGAAGTTTTAACGCATCCAATATCATTGTAGCAGAGTTAGACATCCTCTCTAATTCTTCTAAACATTTATCGTTTTCAACAATACTTACAAGTTCCACTTTATAAAACTGATGTTGTCTGATCATGCCTTTGGTATCCTTACCATAGCTACCAGCTTCTTTTCTAAAACATGGTGTTGATGCGACTACTCTAATTGGTAATTCATTCTTTTCTAGAATTTGATTTTTTACAATATTTGTCAAAATTACTTCAGCGGTTGGTATTAAAAACTTTCTTCCATCACCTTCGTCTAATTTAATTTCAAACTGATCATTTTCAAATTTTGGCAATTGTCCAGTGCCAAACATTGTTTCAGCAGTTGCAATTAATGGAGGCGATATTTCTGTATAACCATTTTTTTGAGTATGTGTATCAATCATAAAATTTGATATTGCTCTTTCTAATTGAGCTAATTCTTTTTTAACAAAAACAAATCTAGAACCAGTAGTTTTTGTTGCTAAGTCAAAATCAAGCATATTTAATTTATCTCCTAGTTCATAATGAGATTTTGGCTTAAAATTAAATTCTTTTATTTGGCCCTTTTTTTCAATTTCTTTGTTAGAATTTTCATCTTGTCCTATCGGGACATCGCTCAATGGTATATTTGGTATAGATGATAAAATATCAGTAATCTGGCTCTGTAATTTTGTTTGATTTTTATTAATTTCTTCAATTTTTAAAGAAAGCTCTTTTGATTTTTCGAATAAACTTTGGTCTTTCGATTTTGAAATAGACTTTTTTTCCATTTCAAATTTTTCTTTTTCTTGAATAAGTTTTCTATTTTCCCCATCTAAACTTAATATGTTATCAAGACTTATATCAATGTTTCTATTTTTAAGTCTTTCCTTAAAGTTTTCGAAGTCATTTCTGATATCTTTAATATTGTGCATTTTTTTCTGCTGCTTTCTTTTCAATTATTCCTACTGATATTATTGATAATTCATATAAAATTAATAATGGTATACCCAAACCAATTTGAGTAATTGGATCTGGTGGAGTTAATATAGCTGCTGCTGCGAATATTATTACAACAACATATTTTCTTCTCTCTTTTAAAAATGTTGAATTCACTACCCCAATTCTAGCTAATAAACTTAATACTACTGGTAATTGAAAACTTAATCCAAATGCAAAAATAAGCTTCATTACTAATGATAAATATTCGTTTACTTTAGCTTCTAATTGAATTGGTAGATTGGTTGCTGCACCTAAGCTCTCGAAGGATAAAAAAAACTTTATAGCTAAAGGCATTATTAAGTAATAAACTAACATACCTCCAAGCAAGAATAGAATTGGAGTTACCACCAAGTAAGGCATTATAGCTTTCTTTTCATGATTATAGAGACCAGGTGCTATAAATTTCCAAATTTGGATTAGTATAAATGGGCTTGTAATAAAAAAAGCAGCAAAAAAAGAAACCTTTAAGTATGTTAGAAATGTTTCTTGAAGAGCAGTAAATATTAATCTTCTATTTGTGTCGTCATCCTTTACTGCATTCGCATATGGTTCAACTAAAAATCCATAAATGTACTCAGAAAAATAATAACAAATTACAAATAAAATAGCCAAAAATATAAACGAGTTTATTAATCTTTTTCTTAATTCGGTTAAATGACTTATGAAACTTCCCTCTTTATCCTTACTCATCTTTTTTTTTCTCTTTATTTTCTGATTTAGGTTTATCGTCTATATCAGTATTTAAAGTTTCATTTGTTAAATCACTGACTTGTCCTTGGACATCACGAACATATCTTTTAGCTGAACCAATCCATGAACCAATTTTTTTTAACATGTAAGGAAAATCTTTAGGACCTACTACAATAATTGCTATTGAGACTATGATTAGTATTTCTAGCCAGCCAATTGACGGCATTTGTTATTCTTTTTTATTAGAGTCTTGATTCTCTGAAATATTTTTAGTTTGGTCTTCATCAGTAACATCTGTAGCCATACCTTTTTTAAAACTTTTGATCCCTTTAGCAACATCACCCATCAGGCTAGAGATTTTTCCTCTGCCAAAAAGTAACACTACTAAAATTACTACAATTGCTATTTGCCAAAATCCTATACTCATAAATTATTTATAACCTTATTATTGATTTATTAAAAGTGATTTTTTAGGTTTCGTCAGATTTGAGGGTACTGCTTAACATTTCATCAATATCAGAATAAATATTTTCCTTTTTATCGACTTGTTTTTCTTTAAAAAATTTGCCTGTTCCAAATATTGATGCGTCTACACTTGATGTATCAATTAATCCTGCTGAACCTAATTCATTCACGGTCGGTAAATCTGACAATTTTTGCAGATTAAAATGACTTAAAAATTCATCTGTGGTTCCATATTGTATTGGTTTACCAGGAACATTTTTTCTACCTTCATGTTTAACCCAATTTAATTCCATTAGAATTTCTAAAGTATTAGTTCCAAAAGCTACCCCTCTTATCTCTTCAATTTCAGACCTTGTAACCGGTTGATGATATACAATAATAGCAAGAGTTTCTATTGCAGCTCTAGATAATTTTTTTTCAACAGTTTTTTGTTCTGACATTAAAGAAGATAAATTAACTGCAGTTCTAAATGACCATTTATTAGATATACAAATTAAATTAATACCTCTATTTGAGTAGAAATCTCTTAGTTTTTCCAGTGATTGTTGAATATCAGTTTGTTTTGATAATTTAGACTCTATTGTTTCAACTGAAAGAGGTTCAGCAGCAGCGAATACAATAGCCTCAATCTCTCTTTCTACATCGGTGAGTTTAGTTGGAAAACTTACAATATTATTTTTTTTAATTTTGTTCATTAATTTTCCTTAACATAGATATCATCGAATAATTCTTTTTGTTTCAAAGATATGTTTCCTTCTTTTACCAATTCTAAAGATCCAGCAAAAATTCCTGCTTTACCGGTTCTTTTTAAATTAGGAGACTTGTTAAATCCAGAAGGAACCAACTCAGACAAATTTTTCCAATCATTAAGCGTGCCAAAGAACTCTTTTATTCTTTTAATAGCATCTTCAGTAGTAAAAACAGGAAGTTTGGGTATGTTCATAGTATGAAAATCTTTAGTCATGACTATCCCTGAATATGATTTTAATAATTCGAATAATGTTAAAGAAACTTTTTTATCATAAATTGACTTAACACCACTTTTAGATCCACGCATAAAAACATCTCTACCTAGTCTTTTTCTATCTAACATTTGAGAAGATAGTAATCTAATTAATTCTAATTTTTTTAATTGTAGTTTAAGCTTCTCAGCAACTTCAAAAGCTTTAAACTCATCCTCATCAGTTTCAGGAAGTAATAATTTTGATTTTAAATAAGTAAGCCAAGTTGCCATTAACAAATATTCAGAAGCTATTTCTAAATTTAAATTTTCTTTTTCTGTTAGATATTGATGAAATTGATCAGCAAGTTTTGTAATAGATATTTTTTCTAAATCAACTTTTTGCGATTTAGC
>CACICY010000011.1 GCA_902585265.1 uncultured Pelagibacteraceae bacterium | reverse complement strand
TTTGAATTTGGTGGCGATAAACACCTTATTGCAAAGTCTGGATGGTCTAAACAAGGTGGCTATGAAATTTATATGGAACACAACGAGTCAGGTTTAAAACTATACGATCATCTTTTTGAAATTGGAAAGGAATTCAATATTAGACCAGGTGGACCAAACCTTATCGAACGTATTGAGAGTGGTTTACTTTCCCATGGTAACGATATGGACAATGGAGATAATCCATATGAGTGTGGTTTTGACAAGTATGTAAATATAGATAGTGATGTTGATTTCTTAGGTAAAGAAAAACTAAAAAAAATTAAAGCTGAAGGAATTAAAAAAAAACTTATGGGAGTAAAAATTGATGCCAAGGAAATAAGTGTTAATGGCTCAATGGATCTAGTAGATGAAGATAATAATGTAATTGGAGAATTAAGATCTGGTTGTTACAATCCAACTTTTAAACAAGTCATTGGGATTGCAATGATTAACAAACCACACTTTGAGACTTCGAAATCCTTTAAAATCAATATAAATGGCTCTGATTTTCATGGAAAAGTTTGTGATTTACCTTTCATTTAGTATAAAACTTTAAAATATCATGAATATAGCAATAGTAGGAGCGACAGGAAACGTAGGTCGAAAATTAATAGAAGTTTTGGAAAAAAAAAACTTTCCAATAACAGAGGCGTACTTAGTTGCGTCTCCAAATAGTGAAGGAAAAAAAATTAATTTTTTAGGAAAAGAGCATACTGTTAGTAATTTAGAACAATTTGATTTCTCAAAAGTAAAAATTGCTTTTTTTGCAGCTGGTTCTTCAATTGCTGAAAAATGGGCACCGATTGCAGCAGAAAAAACAATTGTAATAGATAATTCAAAATTCTTTAGAAAAGATCCAGAAATTCCTTTAATTGTTCCAGAGGTAAATTCCAAAGAATTACCTAAATTTAAAAATAAGAATATTATAGCAAATGCCAATTGTTCAGTAATACCAATAGTTGTAGCTCTCAAACCATTACACGATTTGTATAATGTAAAAAGAATAGTTGCATCAACTTATCAATCTGTATCAGGAGCAGGCAAGGCAGGAATGGATGAACTTATATCCCAAACTAAAGAAGTCTTGGAAAATAAAGATGTTGAGTCAAAAAATTTTACTAAGCAAATTGCTTTTAATGCTATACCACATATCGATAGTTTTCTTGAAAATGGAAGCACAAAAGAAGAGCAAAAAAATCATGATGAGGTAAAAAAAATTTTAGATAGTAAAATTAATATAACATCTACTTGTGTAAGAATCCCTGTTCTTGTTTCTCACTCCATAAGTGTGAATGTTGAATTTAACAAAAAACATGACTTAGAAGAAATAAGAAATGTCTTATCATCATCACCAGGATGTAAGGTAGTTGATGAGCAAAAAGATGGAGGATACATTACGCCTGTTGAAGCTGAAGACAAATTTGAAACATTCATATCAAGAATTCGTGAGGACTCTTCTCAACCAAATTCAATTAATTTGTGGGTTGTATCTGATAACTTATTAAAAGGTGCTGCACTTAATGCAGTTGAAATTGCTGAGGCTTTAGTAGAAAAAGATTTTTATGGAAAATAAAAATCCAATATCGCCACATATACAAATTTATAATTGGCACATTTCCTCACTGGTTTCAATTTCACACAGAATAACTGGTATAATAAACTTTTTCACTATAACTTTAATAGGTATATGGATAGCCTATTTATTATTGGGTGAACAGAGTTATCAGAATATTAATTTGTTCTTATCATCTTTTTTAGGCAAATTTTTTTGTCTTGGAATTATTTGGTCTTTTTCATTTCAAATGCTTAGTGAAATAAGACATTTGTTTATGGATTTAGGTTATGGTTTTGAGCAAAAAACTACAAAAATAACAGGATTAATTGTGCTAATCGGATCATTTCCACTTACTGTAATAATCTTTATTATTGGAAGAGTTTTAATTTAATGGGATCAGTTACAAAAAAATGGTTGTTCTTAAAAGTAAGTTCAGCAATATTAGTGCCATTAATGCTATGGTTTGCGATTAATCTAGCTTCTATTTACGACAAAGGCTTTGAACAGGTATTACTGTTTGTGTCTTCTCAACCTTCAAAGTTTTTGTTAAGTCTTTTTTTGATTTTTGCATATTTTTTCTCTGCACTAAGTATTAGTGAGGTTTTTGAGGACTATATCGAAGATCAAAAAATCAAAAATGCCGCAAATAAATCTTTAAATATCTTTGCTATAGTATTTCCATTATTAATCATTATCTTAATATTTAGTTTATAGTTATGAGTGCATACAAAATTATTGATCATGAATATGATGTTGTTGTTCTAGGTGCAGGTGGTTCTGGGCTAAGAGCAGCTGTAGGATTAAGTGAAGCGGGATTAAAAACTGCATGTGTCTCTAAAGTGTTCCCAACCAGAAGCCACACCTCCGCAGCACAAGGTGGTATTTCAGCAGCACTTGGAAATATGGGTGAAGATGATTGGAGATGGCATATGTACGACACTGTTAAAGGTGCTGATTGGTTAGGAGACCAGGACTCTATAGAATATTTATGTAAGGAAGCGCCAGCTGCTGTTCTAGAATTAGAAAAGTATGGAGTTCCATTTAGCAGAACAGATGATGGCAAAATTTATCAAAGACCTTTTGGTGGCATGACAAAAAACTATGGAAATGAGACTGTGCAAAGAACTTGTGCAGCAGCAGATAGAACTGGACATGCAATACTTCACACATTGTATGGACAAGCTTTAAAACATCATACCGAATTTTTTATAGAATACTTCGCACTAGATTTAATAATGAAAGATGGAGCATGCAAAGGTATAATTGCTTGGAACCTTAATGATGGAACAATTCACAGATTTAAGTCCCATACAACAATTATAGCAACAGGTGGTTATGGAAAAGTGTATTACTCAGCTACTTCAGCTCATACGTGCACTGGAGATGGAAATGCTATGGCTTTAAGAGCTGGATTACCATTACAAGATATGGAATTTGTACAATTTCATCCAACAGGTATTTATGGTCATGGAACATTAATTTCAGAGGGTGTAAGAGGAGAAGGTGGTTATCTAGTAAATTCAAAAGGAGAAAGATTTATGGAGCGTTACGCTCCTAAAGCAAAAGATTTAGCATCTAGAGATGTCGTGAGTAGATCAATTGCAGTAGAAATTAACGAAGGCAGAGGTATAGGAAAAGAACAAGATCACGTTCATCTTCATATTGATCATTTGGACCCAAAAGTTATAGATGAGAGGCTTCCAGGAATATCAGAAGCATCTAAATTATTTGCAAACGTTGATGTAACCAAGGAGCCTATACCAGTAGTACCCACAGTGCATTATAATATGGGTGGAATACCAACAAATTATAAAGCAGAGGTTCTTACACTAAATGGATCTGAAAAAACTGTACCCGGGTTAATGGCTATTGGCGAAGCAGCATGTGTTTCTGTTCACGGTGCAAATAGATTAGGTTCAAATTCATTAATAGATTTAGTAGTTTTTGGAAGAGCTGCAGCGAAAAGAGCAGCAGAGTTAGTAAAACCCGGAATGAAGCATGAAGAAATTGATAAAAATGAAACGGATAGATGTTTAGATAGATTTGATAAATTAAGAAACTCAGAAGGTTCAAATCCAACATCTGAACTAAGACTTTCAATGCAAAAAACGATGCAATCAAAATGTGCTGTATTTAGAACTGAGAAAACATTAAAGGAGGGCGTTGATGAAATTAGAAAACCTTATGATGGAATGGACTCTCTTTCTGTAAAAGATAAGTCATTAATCTTTAATACTGATTTAGTTGAAACACTAGAATTTGACAACTTAATAAGACAAGCAATAACTACAATGGACTCTGCGTATCATAGAAAAGAAAGCAGAGGAGCTCATGCAAGAGAAGATTTTCCAAAAAGAGATGATGAGAATTATATGCAACACACTCTGTCTTGGTGTAATGGTTCAAAAACTAAAATTAATTATAGACCTGTTCATAGATCAACACTTACAAATGATGTGCAATATTTTCCTCCACAGGAAAGAGTGTATTAATGGTTCAATTAAATTTACCTGCAAACTCAAAGGTAGAAAAAGGTCAATATTATAAAGATAAAACAGGTTCAAAAAATATTAGAAAAATAAATATTTATAGATGGGATCCATCTAAAAATGAAAATCCAAGACTTGATACTTATGAAGTTGATATGGATAATTGTTCATCTAAAGTCCTTGATGTTTTAAACAAAATAAAAAATGAAATAGATCCTTCTATAGCTTACAGAAGATCTTGTGCTCATGGAGTTTGTGGATCTTGTGCGATGAATATGAATGGAAAAAATGGTTTAGCATGCACGAAGTCCCATTCTGAACTGGATGGAGATATTGATATTTATCCTTTACCACATCTAAAAGTCTTAAAAGATTTAATCGGTGATTTAAGCACATTATATAAACAATATGAGTCTGTTGAACCTTGGTTAAAAACTTCAAAAGTAAATGATAAAGAGAATATCCAATCTAAAGAGGACAGAGCAAAATTAGATGGATTATATGAATGTATTATGTGTGCATGTTGTTCAACGTCTTGTCCAAGTTATTGGTGGAACGGTGAAAAATATTTAGGTCCTGCAGTTTTACTTCAAGCTTACAGATGGATAATTGATAGTAGAGATGAGGACAGAAAAGAAAGACTAAAAAAGGTTGCTGACGAACTTAAGCTTTATAGATGTCATACTATCTTGAATTGCACAAATGCTTGTCCCAAGGGCTTAAATCCTGCAAAAGCTATTGCAGAGATAAAGAAAATGCTTGCAACAGCTTAATTACTTAATTAAATAATTTCAATCATGAATTTAATCAAACATTTTGTTGGTGGAAAAGTAATATCGGGTAATTCAGAGAGAAAAGGAAAAATCTTTAATCCTGCTACTGGGGAACAAGACTCTGAGGTTATTTTAGCCTCAAAAGCAGATTTAGATGGTGCAGTAGAAATTGCACAAAAAGCTTTTCAGACTTGGTCGTTAAATCCTCCACTTCAAAGAGCAAGAATAATGTTTAAATTTAAAGAGCTCATAGAAAAAAATTTTGATGAACTGGCTAAACTAATAGTCTCAGAGCATGGAAAAGTTTATGAGGATGCTAAAGGATCATTAATAAGAGGATTAGAAGTTGTTGAGTTTGCATGTGGAATTCCACACCTACTTAAAGGAGAGTTTTCTGAAAATGTTGGAACAAACGTTGATAGTTATTCAATGCGACAGCCTTTGGGAGTTGCAGCTGGTATAACCCCATTTAATTTTCCAGCAATGGTACCGATGTGGATGTTTCCATTAGCTATAGCATGTGGTAATAGTTTTATTTTAAAACCATCAGAAAAAGATCCCTCATGCCCGATGAAATTGGCAGAACTGCTTCATGAAGCTGGTCTTCCTGAGGGAGTTTTTAATGTTGTAAACGGTGATAAAGAGGTTGTTGATGCGATATTAACAAACCAAAATATTAAAGCTGTAAGTTTTGTTGGATCAACTCCTATTGCTAAGTACATTTATGAAAATGCAGCTAAAAATGAAAAAAGAGTCCAGGCATTAGGTGGAGCAAAAAATCATTTAGTTGTAATGCCAGATTGTGATTTAGATGGTGCCGTGAATGGTTTGATGGGTGCTGCATATGGTTCAGCTGGAGAAAGATGTATGGCGCAGTCTGTAGCAGTAGCGGTTGGTGATGTAGGTGATGAGTTAGTCTCAAGATTATCAAAAAAAGCTGAAGCATTAAAAATTGGACCTGGTATGGATAAATCATCGGAGATGGGCCCTTTAGTAACCAAAGAACACTTGGAAAAAGTAAAAGGCTATGTAGATCTAGGAGTTAAAGAAGGAGCAAAACTTGTTCTTGATGGAAGAAATTTGAAATTGCAGGGATATGAAAATGGTTTTTATATTGGTGGTTGTCTTTTTGATCATGTGACTACTGATATGAGAATTTATAAAGAGGAAATATTTGGACCAGTTTTGTCTGTTGTTAGGGTAAAAACATTTGAAGAAGCTACAAAAATGATTAATGAGCATGAATATGGAAATGGAGTTAGCATTTATACTAGAGATGGGGATGCAGGAAGAACATTTGCAAGCAAAATTCAAGTTGGAATGGTAGGGATAAATGTTCCAATACCAGTTCCAATGGCTTTCCATAGTTTTGGAGGATGGAAAAGGTCATTATTTGGAGATAGTGGAACTCATGGTATGGAAGGTGTAAAATTTTATACTAAATTAAAAACTATCACTTCTAGATGGCCATCAGGAATTAGATCTAATCCTGAATTTATTATGCCAACAATGAAATAAAATGAGTAAAATTTCTTTAATAGGAGCAGGTCAAATTGGGGGAACTTTAGCTCATTTAATTGGTTTAAAAGAACTGGTGGATGAAGTTGTTTTATTTGATGTTGCAAGTGGAGTAGCAAAGGGAAAAGGTTTAGATATAGCCCAATCTTCCTCGGTAGATGGATTTAATGTAAAATTTTCAGGAACAGATAAGTATGAAGATATAAAAGGATCAGATGTTATTATAATTACAGCAGGTGTTCCTAGAAAACCTGGAATGAGTAGAGACGATCTATTAGGAATTAATTTAAAAATTATTAAACAAGTTGCAGAAGGAATAAAAAATAATGCGCCTAATGCCTTTGTAATTTGTATTACAAATCCATTGGATGTAATGGTAATGGCATTTCAAAAATATTCAGGACTCCCCGTTCATAAGGTTGTAGGGATGGCGGGTATATTGGATAGTTCAAGATTTAAGCTATTTTTATCTGAAGAATTAAATGTGCCTGTAAAAGAAATCGATGCTATGGTAATGGGTGGACATGGAGATACAATGGTACCTCTTCCACGATTTACCAAAGTCTCTGGTCAACCATTGATGGAGTTAGTGAAAGAGGGAAAGATTTCTGAGGAAAAATTAGAAAGTATTAATCAGCGAACTAGAGACGGTGGTGCAGAAATTGTAAAATATCTAGAAAAAGGATCAGCATTTTATGCACCTGCAGCATCTGGAGTTGAGATGGCCGAAGCATTTTTAAAAGATCAAAAAAAACTTTTACCATGCGCAGCATATTTACATGGAGAGTATGGAATTAATAATGTATATGCAGGCGTTCCTGTTATCATTGGAAATGAAGGTGTTGAAAAAATTGAGGAAATCGACCTTAATGAAAATGAAAAAACTGAGTTTAATAATTCAGTAGAAGCAGTAATAAAATTATGGGATGCAGCATCTAAAATAGACCCTGACTTAAACAAAGATTAAATGAATATCCACGAGCACCAGGCAAAAGAAATACTTAAAAAGTATGGCGCGGTTGTACCCGAAGGCGTTTATGCTTTTAATGTAAATGAATTAATTGAAAAAGTAAAAAATCTCAAAGCCGATAAGTATGTATTAAAAGCTCAAATTCATGCAGGAGGTAGAGGAAAGGCTGGAGGAGTTAAAATTGTTGATAATATTGCTCTTTTGGAAGAGGAAGCGAAAAAATTGTTTGGTAAAACATTAGTTACTCATCAAACTGGACCCTCAGGAAGAGAAGTGAAAAGATTGTATGTTGAAAATGCATCAGAAATAGAAAAAGAATTCTATCTGTCTTGTCTTGTTGACAGGGCATCTGCGAAAATTGCATTTATTTCCAGTGATCAGGGGGGAATGAATATTGAGGAAGTTGCTGTAAAATCACCAGAGAAAATAATCACTACTAAAGTAGATTTTAATGAAAGTATTTCAGAGGAAGACTGTAACAAAATTATTAAAATTTTTGATTTAGACAAAGATGCAAGTAAACAAGCAATCAATTTAATAAAATCAATTTACAAAATGTTCATTGATACAGATGCAAATTTAGTAGAGATAAATCCTCTCATATTAACCAAAAAAAACAAAATTGTATGTTTGGATGCAAAGATGACTTTTGACGAAAATGCATTATTTAAACATCCAGAAATTCAAAAACTTAGAGACTTAAATGAAGAAGAAGAAACTGAAATTGAAGCAAGCAAATATGATCTTGCATACATTAAATTGGATGGAAATATAGGATGTATGGTAAATGGTGCTGGATTAGCAATGGCTACTATGGATATTATTAAATTATATGGAGAAGAGCCTGCAAATTTTTTAGATGTAGGTGGTGGTGCCTCTAAAGAAAAAGTTTCAGCAGCATTTAAAATTATCTTATCTGACAAAAATGTAAAAGGAATACTAATAAATATTTTTGGAGGAATAATGAGATGTGACGTACTCGCACAAGGTGTTGTAGATGCAGCAAAAGAAATTAAAATTAAAGTTCCTTTAGTAGTGAGACTAGCAGGTACAAATTTCAAAGAGGGAAAAGAAATTTTAGATAATTCAGGATTAGAGATTATTTCTGCAAATGATTTATCCGATGCAGCAAAAAAAATTGTTGAGGCAATTAAATAATGTCAGTTTTAATTAACAAGGATACAAAAGTAATTTGTCAAGGTTTCACTGGAGCTCATGGAACTTTTCATTCTGAACAATCTATTAAGTATGGAACTAACTTGGTTGGTGGAGTTACTCCTAAAAAAGGAGGTCAAATTCATTTGGAAAGACCAGTATTTAATACTGTTAAAGAAGCTAAAGATCAGACAGGTGCAAATGCAACAATGATTTATGTTCCTGCAAAGTTTGCAGCTTCAGCAATTATAGAGGCAATTGATTCATCTATAGAATTGATTGTATGTATAAGTGAGGGAATTCCAGTTTTAGACATGCTTAAAGTAAAAAGAAGACTTTTTAACTCTAAATCGAGACTTATTGGTCCCAACTGTCCAGGTATAATAACTCCTGATGAATGTAAAATTGGAATAATGCCTGGAAATATTCATAAAAAAGGAACAGTAGGAATTGTTTCTAGGTCAGGAACATTAACTTACGAGGCTGTAGCCCAAACCTCAGAAAATGGCCTTGGTCAATCTACATGTATAGGAATAGGTGGAGATCCAATACATGGTACAAATTTTATTGATTGTTTAGATCTGTTTTTAAATGATGAAAAAACTGAGTCTATAGTAATGATTGGTGAGATCGGAGGGACTGCCGAAGAAGAAGCTGCTGAATTTATAAAAAATCATAAGATAAAAAAACCAATGGTTGGATTTGTAGCTGGAATTACAGCACCTCCTGGCAGACGAATGGGTCATGCTGGTGCAATAATATCAGGGGGAAAAGGTAACGCTGATGAAAAAATTAAAATTATGGAAAAATCTGGTATTACAATGGCAAAATCACCATCTGAAATTGGAATAACTCTATTGAATAAATTATCTAATTGATAACACCTTATTCGTGTATAATTATATTTAAAAATGTCATCATCTAAAAATTTAGAATACAAAAAAACTTCATTTCTTAATAAATCAAATAGTGCATTTATAGAACAAATGTATGTGAAGTATGTAAATAATGATCCAAATTTACCTGAAAGTTGGAAAAAATATTTTATAGATATTGGTGATGATATTAATTCAATTGTTAAAGAGGTTAATGGACCATCTTGGAGTCCAAGTAAAAATAAAATTGATGAGAGTAAAATATTTGAAAATGAAATCGAGATTCTAGAAAGTCAAAATAAAGAAATATATCAAAACGATATAGTTGCAAGTAACAGTAATTCTATTAAAGCAGTCTCTTTGATTAGAGCTTATAGACAGCGTGGTCATTTATTATCAAAAGTTGATCCATTAGAAATGAGAGAAAGTGAGTATCTTGACGAACTACATCCTGAAAATTATGGATTTAAAAAAGATGATTATAGTAAAAAAATTTACTTAGATGGTGTCTTAAATAAAGAATATTCTAACATAAAAGAAATTCTCTCCGTATTAAGAAAAATTTATTGTGGAAATATTGGTTACGAATATATGCATATTTCAAATCCAACAGAGAGAAAATGGTTTCGTGATAGAGTTGAAAAAGATGAAAATGCATTCAAATTTACAGTAAATGGTAAAGGTGCAATTTTAAACAAATTAATACAAGCTGAGGGATTTGAGAAATTTTTGCATACCAAATATGTGGGATCAAAAAGATTTGGTCTTGATGGTGGTGAAAGTTTGATACCTGCGTTAGAGCAAATAATTAAAATTGGCGGTCAGTCAAATATTAAAGAAGTCAAAATTGGAATGTCTCACAGAGGAAGACTAAATGTTTTAGCTAACGTTTTGCAAAAATCTTATAAAAGAATATTTAATGAATTTGCTGGTGAATTAAATAATACCAATGAAGACAGTGCTGGCGATGTGAAATATCATTTGGGAGCTTCATCTGATAGAGAATTTGATGGAAATTCTGTTCATGTAAGTCTAACAGATAATCCTTCGCATTTGGAAGCAGTTAATCCAGTAGTATTGGGTCAGACTAGAGCCAAACAATTTTTTCATAAAGATACTGAGAGAAACAAAGTAATTCCGATTTTAATTCATGGTGATGCTGCTTTTGCAGGACAAGGTGTTGTTGCTGAATGTTTTGCAATGTCGGGTTTACCTGGACACAATACAGGTGGAACTATTCATATAATAGTTAATAATCAAATAGGATTTACAACAAGTCCAAGGTTTGCAAGATCTTCACCTCACCCATCAGATATTGCAAAAATGGTTGATGCGCCTATCATCCATGTTAATGGAGATGACCCAGAGGCTGTTGTTTATGGCTCAAGAATTGCAACTGAATTTAGATTAAAGTTTAATAGAGATGTAGTCATCGACTTAGTTTGTTACAGACGATTTGGACATAATGAGGGAGATGAGCCATCATTCACTCAACCATTGATGTATAAAAAAATTAGATCACATCAATCAACAGCAAATATATATGGATCTAAGCTTATTAATGAAAATTTAATATCTAAAGAAGGTTTAAATAATCAAATAAAAAAAATTTAAAGATCTTTTAGATGATCAATTTAAGACAGCTAAAGATTACAATCCTAAAATTGAATGGTTTGAGGGAGCATGGTCCAGTTATAAACCTAAAAAGGGGAAAGATAAAAGAGGAATTACTGGAGCAGATGAAAAAATACTTAAAAATATTTCAAATAAAATAAATATCGTTCCAGCAGAAATAAGTATTCACAAAACTATTAGCAAAATCTTGCAAACTAGAAAAAAATCTGTCGATGATGGTTTAAATATTGACTGGTCTACTGCTGAATCATTAGCTTTTGGTTCATTATTAGATGAAGGTTTTCCAGTTCGATTTGTAGGACAGGACTCTGGTAGAGGTACTTTTAGTCAGAGACATTCAGTTTTAAGAGATCAGATGGATAACTCTAGATATATTCCTTTAAATAATATTTCAAAAAACCAAAAAAAATTTGAAATAGTAGATAGTTTTTTATCTGAACTTGCAGTTTTAGGATTTGAATATGGGTATAGTTTAGTAGAACCAAATACTCTTACTATTTGGGAAGCTCAATTTGGTGATTTTGCCAATGGTGCACAAGTTATAATTGATCAATTTATCTCTTCAGGTGAAAGAAAATGGCAAAGAGCTTCAGGTTTAGTCATGTTATTACCTCACGGCTATGAAGGTCAAGGACCAGAACATTCATCAGCTAGACTTGAAAGATTTCTACAATTGTGTGCAAATGATAATCTTCAAGTTATGAATTGTACAACACCAGCAAATTATTTTCACGCTTTACGTAGACAAATACATCGTGATTTTAGAAAACCACTTGTAATTATGACACCTAAATCTTTGTTAAGAAATAAGTTTTGTGTATCAACCATTGATGATTTTGGTAAGCAAACATCATTTCACAGAATAATGTGGGATCATGCATTAAGTGATCAATCAAAAAATTTTATTAAATTAAAAAAATCTAGTGAAATTAAAAAAGTTATAATCTGTTCAGGAAAAGTATACTTCGATCTTTTAAATGCTAGAGAAAAGCTAAAAAGAGATGATGTGGTAATGTTTAGAATAGAACAACTTTATCCTTTTCCAGTTAAAAGTTTAGTAAAAGAACTTAAACCATACGCTAAAAATGCTAATTTCTATTGGTGTCAAGAAGAGCCAAAAAATATGGGTGCATGGTTTTCAGTGAGAGATTATATACAATGGACATTGGATACCATTAAAGCTAAAAATAACGAAGTTTCTTATATTGGAAGAAGTCCTGATGCATCACCAGCCACTGGATATGCTAAAAGGCATCAACTTGAGCAACAAGAAATTATAAATGAAGTATTTAATTAATGAGTGAAAAAATTTTAGTACCTACTTTAGGTGAAAGTATTACAGAAGCAACAGTTTCTAAATGGTTGAAAAAAGAAGGTGAAACAGTTCAGGCGGATGAAGCAATAGTTGAACTGGAAACTGATAAAGTAAATTTAGAAGTTCCTTCCCCTATTAGTGGGACATTATCAGAGATTAGTTTCAGAGATGGAGATACAGTTGAAGTTGGAGCTGTTTTGGGCTTAATTTCTGAGGGGAATGTTGATATTAAAAATGAACCCGAAAGCAAAAAACAACTTGAGGATAATGAAGAGAAAGAATTTAAAGATCAGAAAAGCAATGTAATTAATTTAGATATAGAAAAAAAACCTCAAACTACGTTAGAAGAACCATTAGTATTAACCGAGGATAAATCGATGGAGCTATTAGAAGAAGGGCCTTTACTTTTAACTGAAGAAGTAGAAACAGAGGAAACCTCACAACAACCAATTATTCTTTCACCTGCAGTTAGAAAAATGGTTGCAGAAAAAAACATCAACCTAGATAATGTAAAGGGAACAGGTAAAGCAGGAAGAATTTTAAAAGGTGATCTAATTACTATGATGGGAGCCAACCCACAACCCAACCAGAGAAGAATTCAATACGGTGAAGAAGAAAGAATTAAAATGACCCGTTTAAGACAAACAATTGCAAAAAGATTAAAACAAGCTCAAGAAAATGCAGCAATGTTAACTACTTTTAACGAGGTAGATATGTCTGGGATTATGGCAATGAGAAAAAATAACCAAGAAGATTTCAAAAGCAGATACGGAATAAAGCTCGGTCTAATGTCATTTTTTGTTAAAGCTTGTGTCGTTGGACTAAAATTATTTCCAGCAATTAACGCTGAGATTGAAGATCAAGACATAATTTATAAGAATTATTATAATATTAGTTTCGCTGTTGGAACTGAAAGGGGTTTAGTAGTTCCAGTGCTTAGAAATGCAGATGAGATGTCATTTGCTGAAATAGAAAAAGAAATTAAAAAATTATCTGAAAAAGCAAACGAGGGCAGCCTAACTATTGAGGACTTACAAGGTGGTACCTTTACTATAAGCAATGGAGGTGTATATGGTTCTATGCTTTCAACACCCATATTAAATCCACCTCAATCAGGCGTATTAGGAATGCATAATATTGTAGAAAGACCAGTGAATGATAATGGTGAGATAAAAATAAAACCTATAATGTACTTGGCTTTGTCTTATGATCATAGAATTATTGATGGAAAGGAATCTGTGTCGTTCTTAAAAACTGTTAAAGAAAATTTAGAAGACCCTAGGAGATTATTTTTAAATATCTAATGGCTGAAAAATTTGATGTTACTGTAATTGGTGGAGGACCTGCAGGATATGTATGTGCAATTAGATTATCACAATTAGGATTAAAAACTGCATGTGTAGAGTCCAGAGGATCTTTGGGAGGCACTTGTCTTAATATAGGATGTATTCCATCTAAAAGCTTATTAAATATGTCAGAAAGTTTTCATAGAGCTAAAAACTTCTCTGATATTGGCATCGAAACTGGAGAAATTAAGCTTAATCTGGAAAAAATGATGAGTAACAAAGATAGTTCAGTTTCAACACTTACAAAAGGAGTAGAGTTTTTATTTAAAAAAAACAAAGTTACTTACATTAAAGGGGTGGGATCTTTTAATGAAAAAAATGAAATATTAGTCAAAAATGATAAATCAGAAATAAAAATTAAAACTGATAAAACTATAATAAGCACAGGCTCAGAGCCTTTATCCCTTCCAGGAATAGATTTTGACGAAAAAAAAATTCTTTCATCTACAGGAGCTTTAAGTATTTCTAAACTTCCAAAAAAAATGGTTGTTGTTGGGGGTGGGTATATTGGATTGGAGATGGGTTCTGTTTGGTCTAGATTAGGAACTGAAGTTCATGTGATTGAATATTTAGATCACATCACTCCAGGACTCGATAAAGAAATTTCAAGTGAATTTATGAAAATTTTAAAAAAACAGAATATTAAATTTGAATTAAATACTAAGGTTGAAAGAATTACTAAAAATGACCAAGGAGTAGTAATTGAAACTACGAATAAAGACTCAAAAAATAAAATTGAAGCTGACGTAGTTTTGATTTCTGTTGGAAGAAAACCTTATACAGACAAATTAAATTTAGAAAAAATTGGAGTAAATCTTGATAAAAAAGGAAAAATAAAAGTTAATAAAAATTTTGAAACCAGTGTAAAAAATATTTATGCAATAGGAGATGTTATAGATGGTCCAATGTTGGCTCATAAAGCTGAGGAGGAGGGAATAGCTGTAGCAGAGCTAATTGCTGGACAGTCAGGTCATGTGAATTATGATGTCATACCAGGTGTAATTTATACTTCACCAGAGGTAGCCTATGTTGGTAAAAACGAGGAAGAATTAAAAGAGAAAAAAATAAATTTTAAAGTTGGTAAATTTCCTTTTATTGCAAACTCAAGAGCCAAAGCAATAAATGAACCAGAGGGATTCGTTAAAATATTAGCTGAAAGTAAAACAGATAGAGTTTTGGGAGTACATATAATTGGACCTCATGCTGGAGAAATGATTGCAGAAATGTCAGTTGCAATGGAATTTGGCGCTAGTTCTGAGGATATTGCAAGAACATGTCACGCTCACCCTACTTTTTCAGAAGCAATAAAAGAAGCTGCATTATCGGTAGATAAAAGACAAATTCACTCTTAATATATTTCATAATTTATTTATGAAATATCCTGTTTTAATACCTAATATATTCAATTTCCCTTTTACATATGAAAGCGACATAGATCTTAAAGTTGGAGACTATGTTTATGTACCATTTGGAAAATCAAAAATAACAGGAGTTATTTGGGACACGTTCGAAAAAACAAACAAAAAAAATTTTAAGGTGAAAAAAATTCTTAAAAAAATAGAAATTAAACCACTTAAAAAGGAAACAATAACTTTTTTGAATTGGTTTTCAGAATATAACCTAGTGCCAAAAGGAATGTGTTTAAAATTACATCTATTAAGTGGAGAAGCAATTACTAATTACGAAGATGAAAATTATTTACCTTATACTAAACAAAAATTTGTAAATAAGTTTACTCTTTCTTCAGATCAAAGAAAAACTTTTGAGGATATATCAAAAAAAAATAATAAATTTAGAGTCCATCTTTTACAAGGAACTACAGGGTCAGGAAAAACGATTGTCTATTTTAAGCACATAAAACAATTATTAGAAAAAGGGCAACAAGCAATGATTTTATTGCCTGAAATAGGTTTAACTGCAGAATTTCAAAATAAATTTGAAGAATTTTTTGGTTTTAGTGCTGCAGTATGGCACTCTGGAGTAACACCTAAAAAGAAGAAAATAATCTGGAGTGGAGTATCATCAGGAAAAATTAATGTAATTATTGGTGCTCGTTCCTCATTATTTTTACCATTTAAAAATCTTGGAATTATAATTGTAGATGAAGAGCACGATCAATCATTCAAACAAGACGAAGGAGTAATTTACAATGCAAGAGACATGGCAATTGCTAGAGCTAATTTTGAAAACATCCCTATCAATCTTGTTACTGCTGTACCCTCAATAGAAACATATGCAAATGTTAAGAAAAAAAAATATAATGTATCACGTTTAACTAAAAGATATAAAGATGCAAATTTACCTTCATATGAAATAATAGACTTAAATAAAAATAAGTTAGAAAAACAATCATGGATTGCCAATGAAACTTTGGAAAAGGTAAATAATCACTTAAAAAAAAATGACCAAGTATTATTTTTTATTAATAGAAGGGGTTTTGCTCCGTATGCTCTTTGTAAGAAATGTTTAAATGTTTATTCCTGTCCAAATTGTTCAATAAATTTAGTATATCACAAACATAAAAATAAATTACTTTGTCATTATTGTGGTTTCCAATCTCAGTTAAGTAGAAATTGTAAGAAAGGTGAGGTATGCGATTTTGTTTTTAGTGGTCCTGGTGTTGAGAGAATTTCTGAAGAGGTTAAACTTAAATTTCCAAATAAAAAAATATCAATTTTTTCAAGCGATACCATGAATAAAAAATCTTCTAAAAAAAAATTAGAAGATATTGTTAAAGGAAAAATTGATATACTTATTGGAACACAATTAATTTCTAAAGGTTTTCATTTCCCAAAATTAAACTGCATTGTTATTTTAGATATTGATCTTAATTCAAATGGACACGATTTAAGAACTGCAGAAAAAAACTTACAACTCTATCACCAATTATCTGGACGGGCTGGAAGAACTGGTAAACCAGCTAAAGTATATTTTCAAACATATAACTCAAACCAAAGTATTATAAATCAAATAACAAATCCTGATCCTTTTATTTTTTTAGAAAATGAATTAAAATTAAGAGAGAAAAATAATCTACCACCTTTTGAAAGATTTATTTCATTAATACTCACCTCTTCAAATGAAAGAAGTTTAGAAAAAGAGTCAATGGATATAAAAAATATTTTATCAGAATCCTTGAACGAAAAAATTTTGGGACCTGTTAATGCACCTATATATCGAGTTAGACAAAAGTATAGGCAGAGACTTTTGATAAGATCTAAAAAGGGTTCTAATATTCAAAAAAGATTGAGTGAAGTCTTAATTGCATACAAATTACCTAAAGAAATAAAACTAACAGTTGATGTTGACCCAATAACCTTCAATTAATGGACAAATTTTGCATTATTTAGTCAATCTGTTACTTGAAGACACTAAACTCATATGCTACTTAATCCCAAAAAATTTTCTAAAACAAAGAGTTAAAATTGAGCAAAAATAACAGTTTTTCAGCAACTACAGCAAGCAGGTATTCTTTGGCATTATATGAACTTTGTGAAGAAAGTAATTCAATTGATGAGGTTGAAAAACAATCAATATCTTTGCTAAAATTAATAGATGAAAGCAAAGATTTCAGTTCATTAATAAAAGATCCAACTAACTCTGTAAATGAACTTCAGAATGTAATTAACAAAATTGCTGAAAATTATAAATTAAACTCTTTAATATCAAAATTTTTAGGTTTTCTAATATCTAAAAGAAGATTTTTTTATGTAAAAACAATTCTTCAAGATTTTGTTGATACTTGTTCAAAAAAAAGAGGTGAAGTAAAAGCTGAATTAATTTCCTCTAAAGAATTATCAGGAGAAAAAGTAATTAAAATTAAAGATGAATTGTCCCAAAATTTTAACGCAAAAATAAAATTAGACTATAAATATGACAAGAGTTTAATTGGAGGTTTAATAATACAAGTTGGTAGTATTATGGTAGATACCTCTATTAAAAATAAATTACAACAAATCGAAAATACAATAATAGAGGCTTAAATGGAAATAAATCCTTCAGAAGTTACAAAAATATTAAAAGAACAAATTAAAAAATTTGGGGATAAGGCTGAGGTTACAGAAGTTGGTCAAGTTTTATCTGTAGGAGATGGTATAGCAAGAATTTATGGATTAGATAATGTTCAAGCTGGAGAAATGGTAGAATTTTCTGACGGCTCAAAAGGAATGGCATTAAACCTTGAGAGTGAAAATGTAGGTGTAGTGATTTTTGGTGATGATAAAGCAGTTAAAGAAGGTGATACTGTAAAAAGAACTGGTGCAATTGTTGACACACCAGTTGGAAAAGAATTACTTGGGAGAGTAGTTGATGGCTTAGGAAATCCAATTGATGGAAAAGGTGCGTTAGATAAAAGTTTAAAAAGAAGTAGGGTTGAGGTTAAAGCTCCTGGCATAATTCCACGTAAATCTGTAAGTGAACCAATGCAGACTGGTCTTAAATCAATTGATAGCCTAGTTCCAATTGGAAGAGGACAAAGAGAATTAATTATTGGTGACAGACAAACAGGCAAAACAGCAGTTGCAATTGATGCTATTATAAATCAGAAAAAAATTAACGAGTCAGGTGATGAGAAGAAAAAATTATATTGTATTTATGTGGCCGTAGGCCAAAAGAGATCTACAGTTAGACAGATTGAAAAAACACTAGAAGAAGCTGGTGCGATGGAATACACAACAATAGTTGCAGCAACCGCATCAGATGCAGCACCTTTGCAATTTTTAGCACCTTATACTGGATGCACTATGGGTGAGTATTTTAGAGATAATGGTATGCATGCCTTGATTATATATGATGATTTATCAAAACAAGCTGTTGCATATAGACAAATGTCACTTCTATTAAGAAGACCTCCTGGAAGAGAAGCATACCCTGGAGATGTATTTTACTTACATAGTAGATTATTAGAAAGAGCAGCAAAATTAAGTGATGAACATGGTGGAGGATCATTAACGGCTCTTCCAATTATCGAAACTCAAGGTGGAGATGTTTCTGCATTCATACCTACTAATGTTATTTCAATTACTGATGGTCAAATATTTCTTGAAACTGAACTTTTTAACCAGGGAATAAGACCTGCTATAAATGTTGGATTATCTGTATCAAGAGTTGGATCATCTGCTCAAACTAAAGCAATGAAAAAAGTTTCAGGGTCAATGAAATTAGAACTTGCACAATATCGTGAAATGGCTGCGTTTGCACAATTTGGTTCAGACCTCGATGCCTCTACTCAGAAATTACTTAATAGAGGATCAAAGTTAACTGAACTTTTAAAGCAAAATCAATATTCTCCTATGACAGTTGCAGAACAAGTCATTTCTGTATTTTGTGGAGTTAGAGGACATCTTGATGATATTGAACAAAAGGATATTGCAAGTTTCGAGAATAAAATTATTGAAAAATGCAAAGCTGAAAAGCCAGATATAATTGAGTCAATCACTGCTTCAGGAAAACTTGAAGACGATAAAGAGAAAGAATTGAATGAAATTATTTTACAACTTAAGAAAGATTTTAACACATAAAAAATAATGGCTAGTTTAGACGATCTAAAAAAAAGAATATCAAGTGTTAAGTCTACGCAAAAGATTACAAAGGCAATGAAAATGGTTGCAGCTGCAAAACTGAGAAGAGCACAAGAAAATGCTGAGAAAGGAAGACCTTACTCTGATAAAATGAATAATATTATTTTAAATTTATCAAATGGCATATCAGATATTGAAAATGCTCCAAAACTTTTATCTGGGACTGGGGAAGACAAAGTGCATTTATGTGTTGTAATGACATCAGATAGAGGTCTTTGTGGAGGTTTTAATACGAATATTATTAAGAAGGCTAAACTATATTTTCAAAAAATTTTGGATGAGGGAAAAACCTTAAAAATTATTACAGTGGGAACCAAAGGTTATGACCAACTTAAACGTCTTTATGGTGATAAGATTATTGAGAGAATTTCTTTTAAAGAATCGAAAAATATAAATTATTTTGACGCTGATAAAGTTGGAAAGATAGTAATTGAAAAATTTGAAAAAAAGGAATTTGATATATGTGCAATTTTTTATAACCAATTTAAAAATGTGATTACTCAAATACCTAAAGAACAACAAATTATTCCTTTAAATACATCTGAAAAGGAGGAAAATTCATCAGAGGATAACTATGAATTTGAACCCGAAGAAGATGAAATATTGAGCAACTTGTTACCAAAAAATATTTCAACTCAGATTTTTAAAGCGATGTTAGAGAATTCAGCTAGCGAGCAAGGTTCAAGAATGAGTGCAATGGATAATGCAACCAGAAACGCAGGTGAAATGGTTGACAAACTTACTATAGAGTATAATAGAAGTCGTCAGGCAGCAATTACTAAAGAGTTAATAGAAATAATTTCAGGAGCAGAAAGTTTATAATTATGAGAAAAGGACAAATAACACAGATTATTGGGGCGGTAGTAGACGTAAAATTTGATGGAGAACTACCAGAAATTTTAACTGCACTAGAGTGCGATAATGGTGGAAATAGATTAGTTTTAGAAGTTGCACAACACTTAGGGGAGTCGAGTGTTAGAACAATTGCAATGGATGCAACAGAGGGTCTTAAAAGAGGAGACGAGGTAACAGACACAGCTGCTCCAATTAAAGTTCCAGTAGGTCCCGAGACTCTCGGAAGAATTATAAATGTAATAGGTGAGCCTATAGATGAAAGAGGAGAAGTAAAAAGTTCAGATAACTGGCCAATTCACAGAGCTGCACCAGAATTTAATGATCAATCAACAGAAACTGAAATACTTGTTACAGGAATAAAGGTTATTGATCTTTTAGCACCCTATGCAAAAGGTGGTAAAATTGGTTTATTTGGTGGAGCTGGAGTTGGTAAAACTGTTTTAATTATGGAATTGATTAACAACGTTGCAAAAGCTCATGGTGGGTTTTCAGTTTTTGCAGGAGTAGGAGAAAGAACTAGAGAGGGAAATGACCTCTACCATGAAATGATAGATTCTGGTGTTATTAAAACTGATGGAGAAGGTTCTAAAGCAGCACTAGTTTATGGACAAATGAACGAGCCTCCAGGTGCAAGAGCACGAGTTGCTTTAACTGGATTAACTGTTGCTGAATATTTTAGAGATCAAGAAGGTCAAGATGTACTATTCTTTGTTGATAACATTTTTAGATTTACACAAGCAGGATCTGAGGTCTCTGCATTACTTGGTAGAATACCTTCAGCTGTAGGATATCAACCAACATTAGCAACAGATATGGGTAACTTGCAGGAAAGAATTACAACAACGAATAAAGGTTCAATTACATCCGTTCAAGCAATTTATGTTCCTGCAGACGACTTAACTGACCCTGCGCCTGCAACTTCATTTGCTCACTTAGATGCAACAACGGTACTTTCTAGACAGATTGCTGAAATTGGAATTTATCCAGCGGTAGATCCATTGGATTCAACGTCTAGAATTTTAGATCCTAGAATAGTTGGTGACGAACACTATAGAGTTGCTAGAGAAGTACAAAAAGTTCTGCAAACTTATAAATCTTTACAAGATATTATCGCAATTTTAGGTATGGATGAATTGTCAGAAGAAGATAAATTAGTTGTTGCTAGAGCTAGAAAAATACAAAGATTTCTATCTCAACCTTTCTTTGTAGCTGAAGTATTTACTGGCTCGCCAGGTAAGCTTGTAGATTTAGAGTCAACTATCAAAGGCTTTGATGCTATTTGCAAAGGTGAATATGATCACTTACCAGAAGCTGCATTTTATATGGTTGGCACTATTGAAGAAGCAATTCAAAAAGCTGAGAGTTTAGCTAACGAAGCTGCTGCATAATGAGCGAAGAATATTCTGTAGAAATAGTAAACCCTGAAAAATCATTTTTATCAAAAAATGATGTCACCGAGGTAGTTGTCCCTGCATTTGAAGGTGAGATAGGGATTTTAAAAGACCATATTTCTATTATTTCTTTTTTAAAACCAGGAATAATTAAAATATTTTCAAAGTCTGGCGAGGAAAGTTTTTATGTAAATGATGGAATAATTGAATTTAAAGATAATAATCTTTCTATACTTACAAGTCTTATTTTAAATTTGAAAGACATTGATAAAGAAAAAATTTCAGAAATTCAGAAATCTGCAGAGGAAGAACTTAATAAGTCTGATATAAATGATCAGGAAAAATATTTGCTTGATCAAAAACTTGAAGTATTAAAATCAATTAACTAAAATTTTTTTTACTTCTTCTTGAATTTTTTCGTATACATGTAGTTTAAATTCTACCACAAGTTCAGTAATTTTATCTGGATCTACCCATCTCCATTCAAGAAATTCTGGATGTTTTGTATTAATATTAATTTCTTTTTCTTCACCATTAAATCTCATTATATACCATTGTTGTTTTTGACCTTTAAATTTACCTTTCCAAATAATTCCTAATAATTCATTTGGTAAGTGGTAGGTAAGTAAGCCATCAATTTTTTTAATTAAACTTACTGATTTAATACTAGTTTCTTCTTTTAATTCTCTAATTGCAGCTTCATAAAAGTCTTCACCCTTATCAACCCCACCTTGTGGCATTTGCCAAAAATTTTTTTTATTATCTATTCTTTTTGCAACAAAAATTTTATTTTCTTTATTTAAAACAACTATCCCAACACCACTTCTAAGTGGTAAATTTTTATATTTCTCTTTCATTTTAACCGTTTAAAAGCTCTAGAGCGAATTGAAGTTGATTGTCTGTGTCAGTATTAAACCTAAAGTCATCAGATCCTTCAGCTACCTCAATATCAGGCGAGACACCTATTTCTGATATAGATTTTCCTGATGGAAGATAGTATTTAGATACAGTCAATCTTATTGCACCTTTATTTTTGAGAGGAATGATTGATTGTACAGAGCCTTTACCATAGCTATTTTCTCCAATTATTATTGCTCTTTTGTGATCCTTTAGTGCTCCTGCTACAATTTCAGATGCAGATGCTGAACCATAATTTATTAGGACAACAATTGTATCTCCATCTAATATATCACCTTTTCTTGCAAAGAATTTTCTACTTTCATATTTTCTTTTACTTTTTGTTGAAACAATTTCTCCACTATCTATAAAAAAATCTGTAATTTTAATTGCCTGAGAAAGTAGTCCACCAGGATTATTTCTTAAATCTAAAATATAATTTTTAACATTTTCATTTTTTTTAAACTCTTTAATTTTGTCTCTAATTTGACCACTACTGTTTTCATTAAAAGAAGTAAGTCTTAAATAACCAGTTCGATCATCTAATAACTCAGATTTTACTGATGAAACTTTAATTTTTTCTCTAGTAATTTTAAAAACTAATGCCTTTCGTTCACCCCTTCTTCTAACTGTTATTTCAATATCTGATCCAACAGGACCCCTCATTATATCAACTGCTTCACTTAAAGATTTGCCTTGAACCTGGATATCATTAATTCTTACAATGTAATCACCAGCCTTAACTCCTGCTTCAGCCGCAGGTGAATCGTCCATAGGTGTTATTACCTTTATTACCCCAGCTTCCATACTCACTTCAATTCCCAGTCCTCCGAATTCTCCACTCGTTTCTGTTTGCATACTTTGATAAGATTCTGGTGACATATACGCAGAATAAGGATCCAAGGATTGAAGAACACCATTGATTGCAGCATCCATTGCATCACTTTGGTTCACCTCATCAACAAATTCTTTATTAATTTTATCTAAGACTTCTGAAAAAACATCAATTTTTTTATAAATATCATTCTCTTCTGATGCGATAACAATATTATTAACGAAAAAAAAAATAAATAATGATAAAAAATATGTTTTAACTTTTTTCATTATATAATTACTTTTTCTTTAGGAATTAATTCAGACCATATTTTTTCTAATTCATAAAATTTTCTTTTTTCAGGATTGAAAATATGAATAATAAGATCTATTCCATCTACAAGTTTCCAATCACTACTTTCTCTTCCTTCAATTTTACAATTACTTACACCATTTTTTTTCAAGTATTCATATACTTGCTCTGATAAAGCTTGGATATGTCTTGAAGACGTTCCACTAGCTATTATCATTTGATCAGCTATTGATGATTTTCCATCTAAATCTATTGAAACAATATCTAGGGCTTTATTTGCATCTAAGAGATTTACCACATCTTTGTGAAGAGAAGAGATTTTGTCCATTAATTAATAAAAGAGTATCAAATTTTTCTTAATTTAGAAGATGAAATATTGACCTTATTAAATTTTATAAATTTTAAGCTTTTCTTACTATATTTTTTAAAGCTTCTAGAACTAAGTGATTTAGCCTTATATCTGTCTCTATCAAATACCAGAATGTTACAAATAGATGAGATCAAATCACAATTCTTCCATTTATGAAAATTAATTAAACTATCTGCTCCCATTATGAAATAAATATCAGTGTTTTTGTTATTTTTTTTTATATACTTTATCAGGTCAACTGATCTATTTGATTTAATTTTATCTTCAAAATATTTTAC
>CACICY010000010.1 GCA_902585265.1 uncultured Pelagibacteraceae bacterium | reverse complement strand
AAATTCTTTAAAAAAGAAAAATTCGAAATTTTCTTTTGATAAGACAGAAATTCAATTTAAACAGATAAAAACCTTTTTTGAAAATATTGAAAATATTGATATAAATTATAAAGATACACTTATAAGTAGACCAATATTTATTATTGGAATGCCAAGATCTGGAACTTCACTAATAGAGCAGATATTATCCAGTCATTCAAAAATATATGGAGCAGGGGAGTTGGATTTTCTGCCTAAAATTATAGATAAACTTGGCATTAAAAAACCTAAAAATTTAGAGAGTTATTTTACAAAAATCCGGGATCTATATATTGATCAAATAAACAGAATATCAGATAAAAATTATATTATTGATAAATTGCCAGTCAATTTCAGATGGGTGGGATTTATAATTAATGCTTTTCCAGAAGCAAAAATCATCCATGTTGAGAGAAATCCTATGGCAGTATGTTGGTCTAATTATAAAACTTCATTTGTTGATAGCGGTATGGATTTTAACTTAAGTCAGAAAGATATTGCTAAATATTACTCATTATATTTTGATTTGATGAATTTTTGGAGATTAAAATATGCAAAAAATATATTAAATATTAATTATGAAAATTTCGTTAATGATTTTGAAAATAATTCAAAAGAGATTTTAAATTTTTTAGATTTAAATTGGGAAGATCAAATTAAAAACTATGATAAAAATATGAGGCCTGTAACAACAGCGTCTTTTCAACAAGTAAGAGAAGGTATAAAAAAAAATACATCATTAGCATGGAAAAAGTATAATAATTATTTAGCTCCTATGCAGGAAACTCTCAATAGAATGAAAATAAAGTTCTAATAAATATTTATGAATTTAGAAGTTATTAAAAAATTAATGTATAAACAAGATTTCAGGGAGGCAGAAAAACTTTTAAAAAATGGTTTAAAAACAGAGAAAGATAAGTTTATGGTTTTCTATTTTTTAGGCCTTGTTTATTTTGAATTAAGAATTTTAGATAAAAGTATTCAATTTTTCGAAGAATCTTTAAAATTAAGACCTAATAATATTTCAGCATACCTTAAATTAGCTGTTCTGTATCAAACAATGGGTGATACTGAGTCATCAAAAATTAATTATTTAAAATCAATTGAATTAGATAGTAATCAGATAAGAAGTTATTATGGTTTATACCAGCTGAAATCAAAATTCCTTAAAGATGAGTATTATGATAAAATAAAAAACATTTCACTTAATGTAAAAGAAAATTCAACAGAACTTGCGATTAGTAAATTTTTACTTTCGAAGTTTGAAATTAATAAAAATAACTTAAAAGAAGAATTGATGTTATTAGAGGACGCTCACAAAACAATATTTAATTCAAATTTGCAATACAACAAAGAATCAGAATTTTATTATAAAAAAATAATGCAAAAGTACCATAATAAAATAGAATTTTTAAATATAGATAATTCAGAAAAGCAAAAATATACAAAACCAATTTTTATTATTGGCCTTCCAAGAACAGGATCTACTTTAATTGAAAGTATTATTTCTAGTGATAACAATAATTATTTATCGTTTGGAGAAAGTTCTTTCTTTCATATGGGCATACTGGAACAAATTAAAAAAAAAAATCTCTTCAACAACAATAACTATAATAATGTGAATAATATTGAATTAGATATTATAGAATTAAAAGATTATTTATTTAAAAGATACTCACAATTTAATACTTCAGAAAGTAAAAAAGAAATAATTGACAAGTCACTAGATAATTTTTTTAATATTGAAACAATATTAAAAGTCTTTCCTGATGCAAAATTTATAAATTCTACAAGAAATATACATGATAATATAATTGCGATTTATGAAAAACTTTTGGCTAAATTATCTTGGGCTCATTCTATCAAAGGTATTTTAGATTATGTAGATATATATTTAAGAATTATAGATTATTATAAGAAAAAATATCCGTTAAATATAATTTCTATATCTTTAGAAAATCTAAATAATGACAAATATTTAGAAACAAAAAAAATTTTTGAATTTTGTGACCTAACTTGGAATGAAGAAATATTTGAATTCCACAAAAGAGACGACTTATTTATTAAAACTAGTAGTAATGTTCAATTAAGATCTGGAATTCATTCATACAACTACGATAAATATAAAAGATATTATCCTTTATTTGAGGATTATAAAAAAAACTATCAGTGGTTAAATAATTAAAAAAATTTCAGCAAAACTGATGAACACAGTTGACATTTAATGCTAATCATTTTGCCCCTTGCTTAATTGTTAAAAAGCTAATACTTTCAATACTTATAGAACAGGCGGGCATAGCTCAGTGGTAGAGCGTCTCGTTGCCAACGAGAAGGTCGTGGGTTCGAGTCCCATTGCCCGCTCCAAAATTGCTAGAAATATTTGGAAATGAATACTTTAAATTACAAGGATGAATTTATTCAATTAAATAAAATTATAGAAAGTTACAGCCAAATTTCTCTGAAAGATTCTTTATTGTTAGCTAATAATAGTAAATTTAAATTTCCAAATCTAAATAATATTCCTCAATACCATAATATTCTAGGGCTTATAAATTTTAGACTTAATGATTTAGAAAATTCTATATTAAATTTTGAAAAAGCAATTAATCTTGAACCAAATTTTTATTCTGCTTACTATAATTTAGGATTATTATTTTTTAAAACTAAGGATTTGAAAAAATCTTATAATTTTTTAAATAAAGCAATAATTATTAAAAACGATTATAAATTAGCAAGAGATAAAATAATTGAAATACTTTCTTTTTATGAACCTGATGACAAAAATTCAAATTTTATAAGTGATATTGATAAAAAAGTTAAACAAGTTTCTAATAAAATTGATTTTTCAAAAGAAATAACAGATCAACAAGTTATTAATTATTTAAAGAATTGTAAAAAAGTCGTACTTAAAGATTTAAAGGACCTTTCTTACAATAAAGTTCAAATTTATAGAACTAAATCAATAAATCTTAATTGTGAGAGACATAAAGCAATCTTTTTTAAATACAATTCTATACCAAAATACTGTTTCGAGTGTTATAAAGTAGTAATAGAGTCAAAAAATTTTTATGATTTATTAAAGATGTCTTTAATTTTTGACCAAATAACTTTCTTCCATAAGTTTAATAGAAAAAATATGATAGATAAGAAATCAGATACTGATATTTTTAAAAGTATTATCTATTGTCAAAGTCTAGAGGAAGTTTTTCAAGTAGAAAATGAAACAAAAAAGATTCTAAGTATTTATTTTGATGAACAAATTTTAATTGAAAGTAAGAGAGGCTGTCATGAATATGCATCAAAATATCCCGAATATAAAAAAATTTTTAAAAAAAAATCAGAAATGATGCCTATGCCTAATGAATGGTTAGATAATGAAAAGAAATATGATTTAGAAAATACAAAAGACGGTATTGAGAATTCTGGAGTTTCTCATGATACGATAAAAGGATTTTCTTTAAATAATTTTCTTGTTATTAATAATTGGTTTAATGTTCAAAAAATTCTTTTTTAAAAAAGATTAATTATGTATAGCTTGCAATTAAAAAGTAAATATTTATAATAAATTTTATGAGTGATTTAGCTGACAAAAAATGTATTCCATGTGAAGGAGGAATACCAAGTTTTAATATTGAGGAAATACATAAATATCTTAAAAAAGTTGATGGTTGGGATGTAAATTCAGAGGATAAAAAGGATTATTATATTATTAAAGACTTTAAATTTAATAATTTTTTAGAAAGTCAATCTTTCATTAATAAAGTTGGAGAAATAGCTGAGCAAGAAGGTCACCATCCTGATATATGGTTTGGTTGGGGCTACGCTAAAATCAAAATACAAACACACGCAATTAATGGACTACATGAAAGCGACTTTGTACTTGCTGCAAAAATTGATAAAATTTAGTTAATTTTAGTGTTTAAAATGTCTGGTTTTAGAAAATACCAGTATGATGCCTAATTTATCTGCAAATTTAATGATTTCTTTATCACGAATAGATCCTGAAGGTTGAATGATTGCACTTACTCCATTTTGAACCAAGGTTTCAATTCCATCCACGAAGGGAAAAAATGCATCAGATGCACCTATGATTATGTCGTTTTCACTAATTTTTTGGAATCTTTTCATTTTCTCAATTGCTATTTTACAACTATCTAATCTACTTGGTTGACCTGATCCTATTCCAACAGTTGAACTATTTCTTGATAAAACAATCGCATTAGATTTTACATTTCTACATACATTGAAAGCAAATAATAGTTCATCTAAAATTTTTTTTGTAGGTTTGATTTTAGATACAACTTTAAAATTATCTTTAGTAAAAATTTTATTATCTGTACTCTGAAGTAATAAAGAGTCGAAATGACTGGTAACATTTTTTGAATTTTGTCCGCCTAATTTTGATGCATCAATTAATCTTAAATTTTTCCTCTTTTTTAAAATTTTCAGAGAGTCCTCATCAAATCCAAGTCCAATAATTACCTCTAAAAATAATTTATTAAATTCTAAAGCTATTTTTTTATTTACTTTAAAATTACAAGAAACAATTCCTCCAAATGCACTTATGGGATCGCAAGTAAGAGCCTCTTTGTAACTTTCTATTTTATTTTTATTTACTGAAACACCACAAGGGTTTGCGTGTTTTACAATTACAGTTCCATTATTTTTTGGAAGTGTTTGTGAAATATTTAAAGCTGCATAAATATCATTGTAATTATTATAACTTAATTTTTTTCCACTTAATTGTGATATCTCTAAATTATTATTTTTACTATAAATTGCTGATTGTTGATGAGGGTTTTCTCCATACCGCAATACTTCTACTAAATTTCCATGAATAGTCTTCTTTTGAGGAAAATAATCATTACTTATATTATTTAAATATTCTGAAATTACAGAGTCATAATAAGCCGTAGAATTAAATGCTTCTCGAGATAGTTTTTTTCTAAATTCCAAACTTGTGGAACCTTTATTTTTTTTTAAATCTAAAATAAATTCTTTATATTGACGTGGAGAGGTTAAAACAGTTGTATATTTATAGTTTTTTGCTGCTGCTCTAACAAGAGTTGGGCCCCCTATATCTATATTTTCAATGAGTTTATTGCGATTTTTTGTAATTTTTAATGTTTCTTCAAATGGGTAAAAATTAACTATAATTAGATCTATCGCATCATAATTATTTTTTTTGAGTTCTTTCTTATGATTTTTGTTATCTCTCTTACTCAAAATGCCAGCATATAACTTTGGATGAAGCGTTTTAACTCTCCCATCCAAAATCTCATCTGTTTGAGTATATTCTGATACTTCAGTACATTTGTAGCCTAATTTCTTAATCTCTTTAGATGTACCCCCTGAACTTATAATATGAACCTTATATTTTTTAAGTGTATTTAATATTAATTGAATTTCTGATTTATCTGAGAGAGATATAATGGCTCTTTTAATTTTATTACTCATATTTTACTAATTTGCCATTCAATTAACTGTTCATTATTTTGAGTAATACCTGATATGAAAATATTCTGATTCTCAACATATTTATTTTTATTACCAAAGTATAGCCCAGTTTCGACCCCTATTAATCCATCTTTTGAAAAGAACCTCCAGCCAGAATTTTCTAATTCAATTAAAACCGATTTATTATCTTGAAGCTTTGTAACTTTGATATTTGGTAGAAGATGAAACCTTATTTCAAAGTTCGTAACCTTAAAATTTTTTTTTTTAATAAGTTTTTCTTTTCCAAAAAGAATACATTTATCTATATCAAATTCTATGTTTCTTTGATGAATCAACCCGTATCTTGATAAATATCCATCATGAGAACATTTAATACCCCAGTAATCTTTTTGATAAGTCACTTCATTACCAAAGGTTTTAAATCCTTTAGTAACTATACTAGGACCTTTACTTTTTTTTTTAAAATTACAGGTTGAAGAGTTATCTAAAATTAAGGTCGAATGAGCTGCAGTTGATTTTGAAATCGAATTCAGTTGATGGTTATGATCTTGAAAATAACCAGAGTTTGTAATTAGTTTTTTACCCTTAAAAAAAAATTCAAATGATAATGGTCCACTTTGGTAATTTTCGGAGTAGTTTCTTGCTGGGTTGCTTCCTGTATCCATAGCTAGTACTGTATTTTTGTTTTTTAAGATTGTATATCCAGATATTTCGAACTTATCATGTTTAAACTTGTATCTAAAAAGAGATAAATATTCGTCAAAGTCTTCATTATTTGAATTATTATTTCCATTAAATAATAAACTCTGGTTTAATGACCCCCAAAGAAAATCATAGGATTTACCAAGGAAATGAATTATTTCATTCAAGTATTCTGGAATGTCATTTAAAGAGTCTTTTAAAAGCTCTCTTATCAAAACAAAATATTTTAAATAAAAAACCATTTGTCTTATATTTCTTGATTTTGGAAAGTAGTTATTATCAAAAGAAGTATTAATAATTCTTTTAAGTAAATCTAATCCATACTCCAAAAACTTATTGTTTTTGTAAGCTATGCCTGCGAGAGTTATAGCTGTACATCCAATCATTTTGTTGTTTAAATCAGATGATCTGTCAATTTCATTCATTAAATGATTTACTTGCTTACTGATTATTTCGTTAAAAGTATTTTTATAGTTACTTCCAGATTCATTGTATGTTATTTTTGAGTTTGATATCCAAGCTATTACTCTTTTAGAAAGTATATCTATTTCCCAACTTTTTGTTTCAAAGTTTTGGTTTTTTTTAATCCAATTTTCAATAATTGACTGAGTAACTTCGTTAGAAGATTTAAGGTCTATGGAAAATAACCAATAAAAACTATGAAGTTTTTTGAAATCATTATATTTTAAATCTTTATTTTCCCATATTGATTGAATATTAAAATCTTCAATCTTTTTTTTTTGTTTTTCGTATTTTATTAATGAACTAAGTATATTAAGACTTGGTTGATAAACTAAAACATTTTCATCAACTCTTGAAATTTTTTTATTGTAAAGAGATGAGTTTAAATAAATTTTTCGTATTTGGTTTTTAAAAATAAAATAAAATTCATTGATATAATTAAAAGAACTTTTTAAAAACATTTTACATTGATTTTAGTTTTTCAATATTGGTTTTAATATCCCCATCGTTCTCTTTAAAAACTGCGGTTCCAGATACCAAAATATCAGCTCCAGCTTCTATAACTATTTTTGAATTACTAAAATTAATTCCTCCATCAACTTCAATATCAAAGTGACATTGTTTTTTGTCTTTTATTTTTTTCAATTCTTTTATTTTATCTAAAACTTCAGGCATAAATTTTTGTCCACCAAAACCAGGGTTAACACTCATGACAAGAACTAAATCAATGTTGTCAATTTCATCAATTAAAGTTTTTATTTCAGTTTTAGGATTTAAAGATACACCAACTTTTTTGCCAAATTTTTTTATTAAACTTATAGATTCTTTTAAGTTTTCAGTAGCTTCAGGGTGAATAGTTATTATATCAGCACCAGCATTTGCATAATTTTCGATGTACCCATGTACTGGAGAAATCATTAGGTGTACATCAAATGGAAGCTTGGTATATTTTCTTAAGTTTTTTATAACTGGTGGACCTATTGTTAAATTTGGAACAAAGTGACCGTCCATTACATCAACATGAATTAAGTCGGCTCCACCTTCTTCTAACTTCTTAATTTCACTGCCAAGCTGACTGAAGTCAGCAGATAATATAGATGGAGAAATTTGAATTTTTTTCATTTGATACTAAAAATATTAGTATCAATTTTTTGTTCTATTTAAATTAGTTTTTACTAAATATTCTATATAATTCTCGAGCAATTTCACTTTCAAGAGGGAATGAAAGCATACCCATAACTGAATAACCAAGTAAATAAGGCATTAAATAGAAACGACCCATGTAAAAGAACCAAGCTACATAAAGTGGTACTAAAGGTCCTATAATAAAGCTTGGGGTAATTGGTTTAAATATTTTTATAAGTGGGTTTGTAAGTTTCACAAATACTTTCATAAAGAAAAATTGTGAATCTTCTTTCTGAAATATATTCATTGCGACTCGTCCAATTAAAGTCCACATTATAACTCCAAGGATATAATCAATTATATAAACTAAGGGATGAAAGTTTGCTGACATTTTAGATCTTATCTAGGGGCGAAATTTTCGCCCCTAAAATAATATATTTTAATTAATGTTGTTTTCCAAGTATGGTTTTACCACTTGGTACACGAACATCATCAACCATTTTCTGAGTAGCTGCGTCTGGTGCTGTAGTTATTAAACTGACAACAATCATAGAAACTAAACTTACAGCTGCTCCAACTATTCCAAAAGTAAGTTGAGTTATGCCTAAGAACCCAGATCCACCACTTCGTACCCAAACTAGATACGCAGTTCCTGAGATCAGTCCTAATAGCATTCCCGCAACAGCTCCTGGTGCATTAGCTCTCTTCCACCATACACCAAGTACAAGTGGGAAGAATAGTCCAGACATCGCAAAGTCAAAAGCCCAAATTACCGAACCTAAAATACCTTGTATCTCTAGTGCAGCAATTGTAGCTCCTGCAAAACCAATTAGTACAAGTAATACCCTTGCAACAATTAATCTTTTTGCAGTTTCAGCTTTTGGATTAATGATCTTGTAGTAAACATCATGTGATAACGCATTTGAAATAGCTAAAACTAATCCATCCGCAGTTGACATGGCAGCAGCCATACCTCCAGCAGCAACTAGTCCAGATATTACATAAGGCAATCCAGCAATCTCAGGTGTTGCTAATACAACAGCACTACCTTTCATAAAGAACTCATTAAGTTCTAGAGTTCCATTGCCATTAAAGTCACTTACAAACATCAACTTCGCTTGGTTCCAGTTTTGATACCAGTCAAGAGCTTGAACTTCAGTTATTGATTTACCAATAATTCCAGTAGCCAAGCTAGGATCCATCAATGAAATTTTTGATAGAGTAGCTAACATTGGAGCAGAAGAATAAAGTAGGAATATAAAGAATAACGACCAACCTACAGATCTTCTAGCTGTTCTTACACTTGGAGTAGTGAAGTATCTCATCATAACGTGTGGTAATGAAGCTGTTCCTGCCATCATACATACTGCTAATGAAATAAACGCCCAAGGTGTTGCATTAACTGATGAGTGAGCTTTAGTAATTGCAGACAATCCTTTTGGAACTGTAGCTAAATCTGCAGCTGAGTTTTTAACAAATCCAAATTGACCTTCAAGTTCTGCAATTCTTGCTACTTCGTCAGCTAACATGAAGTGTGGGAAGAAACCTGCACCAATATTGTTACTTATCCAGAATACTGGAAGTAAATAAGCAATAATTAGTACAATGTATTGAGCAACTTGTGTCCAAGTTACTGCTCTCATTCCACCAAGCATTGAGCACATCAAAATACTAGCTAATCCAACGTAAACTGCAATTTCAAATGGAATATCTAAAGCAACAGAAGCAATTGTTCCTGTAGCGTTAATTTGAGCAGTCACATAAGTGAATGATGCAACGGTTAAAACTATAACAGCACTAAATCTTGCTAAGTTACCACCATAACGAGTTCCTATAAAATCTGGAACAGTATAACATCCAAATTTTCTAAGATATGGTGCTAATAAAGAAGCAACTAGTACATATCCACCAGTCCATCCAACAAGTAGTGCCATATAACCATAGCCCTTGAAGTAAATACCACCTGCCATGGCTACAAAAGATGCACCAGACATCCAGTCTGCTGCAGTTGCCATTCCATTAAATACGGTAGGTACCTGCCTTCCAGCTACGTAATAAGCATCTGTTTGAAGTGTTCTAGATAACCAACCAATTAAAGCATAAATCAAAACTGTAAATGATACGAAAAAGATACCAATCATCTTTGCTGTCATTCCAGCTTGTTCAGCTATTGCCATTATGATGATAAATACTAAAAAACCTCCAGTATATATCCCATAGACTTTAGGTAAGTTATCTATAAATTTACCTTTTATCATTGATCACCCTCTCTTTCAGTAAATCCGAATTCATCATCTATTTTCTCTTGTCGACCGGCAAACCAGAAAATTAGAATGACGAAGATTGCAAGCGATCCCTGACATGTAAACCAATACGTTAAAGGATATCCAAATGGTCTAATGCTTGACTCTTGCATTTCGGCTCCGAAAAGAAAGATGCCAATTGAGAAAACAAACCAAATTGCTAATGTAATAAAGAGCAAGTTCCTGGTTTTTTCCCAGTGTTGTTCATGTTTTGACATTTTTTCTCTCTCCTATAGGTTAAAGAAAGAACCATACCGATAATCAAATTTATTTAAACCCCTAAAAACACTCGATATTGTGTCATTTTTACATTATACATCAACATATTAAGTAGATAAATGGCCCTTAAATACAGATTCAACTTAAAAGATATAAAACTTGAAGATTTCAAAGTTTATTTAGTTGCAATGTTCAAAGGCATTTTGCCAAAGAAAAAAATAAAAAATGTTGATGATTTGAAAGAATTTATTCAGCAAAAATCAGCATGGGTATCACAAGTTACTTTATATAATTATTTAAAAACTAGAATGGGCACGAAATGGGTTCTCCATTTTGATGATGAAAAATTTTTAAAATCAATTAACACAGCCAAATGGAACGTATATGCAATTTCACTTCAAGATTTATCTTTTTACACTGTTTCGTATTTAAATGTTTTTTATAATTTTCGAGAAACTAATAAAGCTTCTGAAATTTATAATAATATTTTGGACAAAGAATTAGAGAATGGTATGCCTAAGGAAATTGTTGATGAAGCGCGGGTTAGTTTTCAAAAAAGATTAGATCAAATTAAATGGGATGACTATTATAAGTCTTGGCCATTTAATGAAAGTGCTCTCGCATTATATAATTGGGCTCCAGTTGCAAATGAGTTAAAATCAATAGATAGAAAGATAGTTCTAAATTCTATGATTTTGAAATGGGATAATATTAAGGAAGAGTTTTCTAAACTAATAAAGATTTAGATATTTTTTCTATTATCGACTAAGCTTTCAACAACCGAAGGATCAGCTAAAGTAGTTGTATCTCCTAATTGACCATGTTCATTAGCAGCGATTTTTCTCAGAATTCTTCTCATTATTTTACCTGATCTTGTTTTTGGAAGTCCTGGAGCAAATTGAATTAAGTCTGGAGTTGCTATTGGACCGATTTGTTTTCTTACCCAAAGTTTTAAATCTCTCTCTAAATCAAGAGTACTTTTTTCTCCAACATTTAAAGTTACATAACAGTACAGCCCGTTTCCTTTAATATCATGTGGGTAACCAACTACTGCTGCTTCAGCTACTTTTGGATGAGCTACAAACGCACTTTCTATTTCTGCGGTACCTAAATTATGCCCTGAAACAATAATTACATCATCTACTCTTCCTGTAATCCAATAATAGCCATCTTTATCCCTTCTGCAGCCATCACCTGTAAAATATTTTCCGTCAAACTGTGAAAAATAAGTATCTATAAATCTTTGATGGTCACCATACACACTTCTCATTTGTCCAGGCCATGATTGTGATATACAAAGTCTACCTTGTGCTTCTCCTTTTAAAACTTTACCATCTTTGTCTAGGATCTCTGGTTTAATTCCATAAAACGGTTTTGTTGCAGAACCAGGTTTTAAATCTATTGCACCAGTTTGAGGACTGATCAAAATGCCACCTGTTTCCGTTTGCCACCAAGTATCAACGATTGGGCATCTGCTATCACCAACAGTTTTGTAATACCATTCCCAAGCTTCAGGGTTAATTGGTTCACCAACAGTACCTAAAAGTTTTAAAGTTTTTCTAGATGTTTTCTTTAAAGGTTTATCACCTTCCCTCATTAAAGCTCTGATTGCTGTTGGTGCCGTGTAGAAAATATTTACTTTATATTTATCAACTATTTGCCACCACCTCGATGTATCAGGATATGTAGGTATTCCTTCAAACATAATTGTAGTTGCACCATTGGCAAGTGGACCATAAATAATATAACTATGTCCTGTGACCCAGCCTATATCAGCTGTGCACCAGTAAATATCTTTAGGCTTATAATTAAAAATATATTGGTGAGTCATTGATGCATAAACCATATATCCACCAGTTGTATGTAGCACACCTTTTGGCCTCCCCGTTGAACCCGATGTGTAAAGAATGAATAATGGATCTTCAGCATTCATTTCTTCAGGTTCACATTTTACTGAGACTTTACTTGTCATCTTGTGATACCAAACATCACGATCACTAAACCAATCAATTTTTTTGGTACCAGTTCTCTTTACTACGATACATTTCTTTACATTGGGACAGCTTTCTAAAGCTTCATCTGTAATAGATTTTAGAGGTATTATTTTGCCACCTCTTACACCTTCATCTGCAGTTATAACATAATCAGATTCGCAATCGTTAATTCTACCAGAAATACTATCTGGTGAAAAACCACCAAATATTATTGAGTGAACTGCACCTATTCTAGCACATGCAAGCATGGTGTAGGCAAGTTCTGGTATCATGGTAAGATAAATTGTTACTCTATCACCCTTTTGAACTCCCAAATTTTTTAATCCATTTGCTGCTTTTGAAACTTCTTTATGAAGTTCTTTATATGTAATTTTTTTTTGAATTTTAGGATCGTCTCCAACCCATATAATTGCAGTCTTATTAGCATTCTTTTTAAGATGCCTATCAATGCAATTCGCTGAGGCATTTAAAGTTCCATCATAGAACCATTTGATATGAACATCATCTTTACTATATTTAACGTCTTTAATTTTTTTATAAGGTTTAATCCAATCAATTCTTTTTCCTTCTTTTTTCCAAAATCCATCGTTGTCTTTTATAGACTCGTTATATTTTTTTGTATATTGGGATTTATTAACTGTAGCCTTACTTATCCACTCTTTCTTAGTTTTATAAATTGTCTCTTTAGGTTTTTTAGAGATTACTTTTTTTTTAACTTTTTTTTTCTTAGGCATGAATTTTTTTTAATCAATTTTACCCATCTTCAAAATTATTTTCCAGCTTTTAGTATCAATAGGCATAACTGACAGTCTACTTTGTCTAATTAGAGATAAGTTCTCTAAAGCCTTAGTTTTTTTGATTTTTTCAAGCGTTACAGGATTTTGTAGTTTACTTTTAAATTTAACTTTAACCGCAACAAACCTTTTTTCTTTATCTGTTGGATCAATAAATGCCGTTTTAATGACCTCTACTATACCAACTATTTCTTTTCCAATATTTGAGTGATAAAAAAAACAAAGATCTCCCTTTTCCATTTTTTTTAAGTTATTTGCTGCTTGATAATTTCTTACACCATCCCAGTCAGCTCCTTTTTCTCCAGCTTTGATTTGTTGATCAATCGACCAAACATCAGGCTCAGATTTCATTAACCAGTACTTCATTAAACTATTTATTTAAAAGATTATAAGCTTCATTTGTAACATACCAACCATCGAAAGCTGTTAAACCAGCTAATACTCTAACATAGCCATTTGAAAGCATCAGTTTGTTAATTTTAGTTTGATACTCTGTAAAGTTATGTTCAATAGTAAAAACTATAGGTCTATATTTTTTAAAATCAAAAGACTTTAAAATTTGATATTCTGATCCCTCTGTATCTATGGAGATATAAGATGGTGATTTTGAACTAAATGACTTCTCAATTACATCATTTAAAGAAATAGATTTTATGGAAACAATTTTTCCATTTCGTATTCTTTCTCTTGTATTGCCAGGCATCGAAATTTTATCACTTTCTTTAAAATCATTAATTGTTGAAAGAACTCCAACATCTGAAACAAAAAAATCTAAATTTTCATTACTTTTAGACCAAATACATTCAGTAATAATTTTATTATTTGGTCTATTTTTTTTTAACTCCTCATGCCATTGTGGACTTGGCTCTGATAAGTAGCCGCTCCAATTCATATTCTTTTCAAGAATATATGTGTTAGATAAATCTATACCATTTGTTGCTCCAAATTCTAAAAAAGATTTTTCATATTCATCCCCAATTACAAAAGATGCAAATACATCTTGATATAATTGTGATTTAATTTCGTCAATATTTTTAATATGCTTTATAAAGTTTGATAAAAGTTTATCATCTTTATCAATAATCATATTCTTTTTGTAGGCTTGTTCTAAAATTTTATGATGGTTTAAATTATTTTGTTTTACATAAGAAGCTGTTATAAAAAAATTTACTTTATTTTGCATATTTATTTTTTTTTTTCTCTTTTTTATTTTTTCTTCTTTCTTTAAAAGATAGCTTTGCTTTCTTCATTACACTTGAGTCTTTGAAAGATTTACCACTGTATCGTTTTGACATTTAAAACCTCACTCCAGCACCTTTTAAAAACTTAGCTCTTTCATCAAGTGGCAATCTTGGACTTGCTGGGAGATCTAAATTATCAAATTTTTTGATTTTATACTTTTCTAGTCCAACAAGTGCAATCATAGCTGCATTATCTCCACATAATTTCGGCTCAGGAAAAATTGGTCTAAAATCATTCTTTTTGCAAATTTTTATTAATTTCTTTCTAATACCTTTATTAGCAGCAACACCTCCAGCTATAACAAAAGTTTTACTTTTCATTTTGCTAATTTTTTTGAATTCATCAAAGGCTATTTGTGTTTTAATCTCTAAAATTTCTTCAATTGTTTTTTGAAAAGATGCTGCAAGATCATATTTCTCTTGATTTGACTTTACAGTGCTTGATATCCTTAAAATCGCGGTTTTAAGACCTGCAAATGATAAATTACATCCTCCCTTATTTATAATTGGTTTAGGAAGCTTAAATTTATTAGCATCGCCATTCTTTGCAAAACTTTCTAATTTTGGTCCTCCAGGAAATTCAATTCCTAAAAGTTTTGCTATTTTGTCAAATGCTTCCCCTAAAGCATCATCAATTGTTGTTCCTAATCTTTTATATTTTCCAAGCCCGTTCACACTAAGATATTGCGTATGTCCTCCTGAAATTAATAATAATAAATATGGAAAATCTAAGTTTGTGCTAAGTTTTGGACTTAAAGCATGACCTTCAAGATGATTTACACCAATAAAAGGTATATTTAGGCTTGCCGATAATGCTTTGCCAAAATTTAAACCAACAGTAAGGCAAACAACTAAGCCCGGACCATATGTTGAAGCAATTGCAGAAACATCACTTAAATCCAAACCGCTTTCATCAATTGCTTTTTTTGCAATTAAATCAATTTTTTCAACATGAGATCGTGCTGCAAGCTCAGGAACCACACCTCCAAATTCTTTATGAATATTAATTTGACTTGAAACTACGTTAGATAATATTTTTATCTTACCCTTTTTATCTTCTTCTATGATTGATACTGCAGTTTCATCGCAACTAGTCTCAATTCCAAGGATTATTTTTTTTTCATTCATAAATATTTATAATTAATACAATTAAACTATAAGAATGTAATAAAAATAAGAATTATGAAAAGAGATAAATTTATTATTGGTACTCGAGGAAGTCAGTTAGCTCAAATTTATACCGAAAAAGTGATAAACAATCTTAAAAAAGTTTCATCAAGTCACATAGAAACAAAAAAAATAGTCACCAGTGGAGATGAAAACCAAAAGGATAGGTTGTCAAACATTGGAGGAAAAGGATTATTTTCTAAAAAAATTGAAATAGAATTAATTAACAATAATATTGATATAGCTGTTCATGCTTTAAAAGATATGCCATCGATTGAAACAGAGGGACTAATTACAAATTTTTATTTAAAAAGAAATTCGCCTAATGAAATTTTTATTAGCAATAACAATATTAAGTTTCAAGACCTTAAACCTAATTCAATAATTGGTACTTCTTCTTACAGGAGAGAATACCAATTAAAAAGTATTAGATCAGATCTGAATTATAAATTAATAAGAGGAAATGTGGATACTAGGATAAAGAAATTAGAGAATGGAGATTACGATGCAATTTTACTTTCTAAAGCTGGTATTGAAGCTTTAGGTTTGACAAATAAAATTACACACGAATTTAATACTGAAGAACTAATACCGTGTGCTGGACAGGGTATTATTGCCATACAATGTAGAGAAAATGATCAAGAAATAATAAATATCTTAGAAAAGATTAATGATGATCAATCGAGAATAATTGCAAATGCTGAAAGAAAAATTTTAAAAATACTCGAGGGTAACTGTGATACAGCGGTTGGTGTGTATGCAAAGATTGATAATGATCTTATAAATATAAAAGCTGAACTTTTTTCAGTAGATGGCAAACAAAGATTTTTTGTTGAAGAAAGCGAAAATAAAAAAATGGTTAAAGATTTAAGTATTAAAATTGGAGAAAAATTAAAATCAGATTCAAAGGGATCTTATAAAAGGTAAAATGCATATTTTATTAACTAGACCACTAGAGGATAGTAAAGAATTAATATTAAAATTTAGTTCTTTGGGACATAAAGTTTCTCATTTACCTGTGATAAAAGTTGAACCAATTAAATACGATGAACCTGATTATAGACAATTTAAGGGAATAATATTTACAAGTTCAAATGCTATTAAGAGTTTAGATTTAAATAGAGTTGATAAAAAAATTGATTGTTATTGTGTTGGCTCTGCAACAGAAAAAGTTGCAAAGCTAAAGGGTTTTCAAAATATTATCTCTGCAGAAGGAAACGTAAATAATTTAAAAGAATTGATATTACAAAATTTTGACCCAAAAAATGGGTCACTTCTTTACGTAAGTGGTAAAATAGTTTCTAGTAGGTTAGATAAAGATCTAATTTCTGAAGGTTATTCTTTAAAGAGATTGATTAACTATACGGTTTCATCAACTCAAGAAATAAAAGAGGAATTCAGAGCAAAATTAAAAGCCTCAATCCCTGATATAATTTATGTTTACTCAGAAAATAGTGCTAAGAGTTTATTAAATTTACTTAAAAAATATGATCTTTTAGACAGTTGGATGGATACCAATTTGATGTGTATGGGTGAAAAAGCATCAGCAATTTTAAATGAGATAAAGTGGAAAAAAATTTTTCTATTTAATTCTGGTGAAGAAGAGTTTTTGCTATATAAAATTTAGTCATGGGTGTTTTTGAGAATTTTTCAGGACTTTTCTTGTCTGTATGGCAAAAGGGAATTTTAGGCGTAAACTTTGTTGAGATCTTAATAGGTCTTGGAATATTCTTTATATTCTTAGTTTTTAGAGGGTTAATTAGCAAACTAATCATTAAAAAATTAGAACTAATTACTAAAAGAACTACAAATAAACTTGATGATACCTTCGTTAAGGCAATGGAGGGGCCAGCTAGATTTCTTCCAATTGTTCTTGGAGTATTTTTTGCAAGTTACTATATGTCTTTTGCAGAAGATACGAGGTTATTTTTAGATAACGTAAATAGAACGTTGATTACGATTTTACTTTTTTGGATTATTCATCAAATTATTGAACCAATTTCCTACATACTAAGTGGATTTGATAAGATTTTAACTAGAGAACTAATTGGCTGGATTATTAAATCATTAAAAATTTTAATTTTAATCTTAGGAGCTGCAGCTGTTTTAGAATTATGGGGAATAAAAATTGGTCCAATTATTGCAGGACTTGGTTTATTCGGTGTTGCAGTTGCTTTAGGAGCACAAGATTTATTCAAAAATTTAATATCAGGAATTTTAGTACTTGTTGAAAAAAGATTTAAAATGGGTGATTGGATTGAGGTTGAAGGAATAATCGAGGGTGTAGTTGAAAAAATAGGTTTTAGATCAACTGTTATAAGAAAATTTGACAAGTCTTTAGCAATTATTCCAAATTTCCAGTTTGCAGAGAATGCTGTAATTAATAAAAGTCAAATTACAAATTGGAGAATTAGTTGGACGATAACTCTTCAGTACGACTCTACCGTTGAACAATTAAAAACTATACGAAATGAAATAGAAGATTTTATAAATGGTTCAGAAGATTATGATACTAAAGTTGGTGTTTCAGTTAGGGTTGATAAATTTGCTGATAGCTCAATAGATATGTATGTAAGATGTTATACAAAGACAAATAGTTGGAGCGAGATGTTGTTGGTTAAAGAAAGACTGGCAATTAAAATTAAAGAAATTGTTGAGGGTAATAAAGCATCTTTTGCTTTCCCAAGCACTTCTGTATATGTAGAGAAGAAATGATAGCTATTTTTTATTTAGCTTTACAATTATTAAAATTGTATTCTTATGTAGTAATCGCTAACGTTGTTATAAGCTGGTTAATAGCTTTTAATGTTTTAAATACTTCAAATAGATTTGTTTATTCAATATTAGAGTTTACTTATAAGCTTACTGATCCAATACTTAATAAAATAAGGGGGTTTTTGCCCAGTCTAGGTGCTTTTGATATATCACCTATCATTCTTCTTTTGTTGATCTGGTTTGTAGAAATGTGTATGAAACTCTACATAGCACCACTTATTTTTTAATAATCATGATTTTAATAGACGGAAAAAAACAATCTGCTGAACTTAGAGAAGAATTAAAAACAGAAGTAGATGGCCTGAGAGAAAAATATAACAAAGTTCCAGGTCTTACAGTGATATTAATTGGAGATTTAGCTCCAAGTCAGATTTATGTAAGAAACAAAGAAAAATCAGCAACGCAAGTTGGTTTAAAATCTGAAGTTATTAAATACCCAGATACTGTAGATGAAAAAACAGTCTTAGATAAAATTGAAGAACTTAACAAAGATGAAACTGTTTCAGGAATTTTGGTTCAATTGCCGCTTCCAAAACATATTAATAAGCAACACGTTATAGAAACTATCTCACCACACAAAGATGTTGATGGTTTACATCCTATGAATGTTGGTAATCTTTCATCTGGATACCAAGGTTCAATTCCTTGTACACCTCTTGGATGTTATTATTTATTAAAAAAAATAGAACCTAACTTAACAGGAAAAAAGGCTGTAATGATTGGGCGATCAAACTTAAATGGTAAAGCGATGGCACAACTTTTACTTCAAGAAGATTGTACGGTAACAATTACTCACTCAAAAACAAAAGACCTTCAGCATGAATGTTTAGAAGCAGATGTTATTGTTGCTGCTGTTGGAATTCCTGAACTTATAAAAGGTAATTGGGTGAAAAAAGATGCAATAGTAATTGATGTTGGAATAAACAAAACAGAAAATGGTTTAGTAGGTGATGTTGATTTTGAAGAAGTTTCAAAAGTTGCAAAAGCTTTAACTCCAGTTCCAGGAGGAGTTGGACCAATGACAATTGCTTGTTTGTTAAAAAATACAATTGAGTGTTTCAAAAGAACCTTAAACAATTAAAGATTATTGTCAAAGTTAACAATTTTAATTGTTATATTTTTTATTTATAATTCTTTTACATAAGCTATGGAAAAAACACCTTATCATCATTTACCAGACGGTAGTTTTAGAAATCCTGAAGGATCTCCAGAGAGAAACTCAAATTTTAAGTGGTCATTTAAAATATTTAATAAGGAAAAGAAAAAACTTGATATGGCTATTCCTGAAGGTCACGCTATTGAAAAACAAAAAGTACTTTCAGATTTAGAAAATCTAAAAAATGACGATTATGTTGGCTGGATAGGACATGCAACTTTTTTAATTAAGCTAGGAAATACAACAATAATAACTGATCCAGTATTTTCAAAAAATGCAGGACCTTTAATTTTTGGTCCAAAAAGATTTAGCAAAACAGCCTTAAACCTAAATGAACTTCCAAAAACTGATTTATTTCTTCTGACACATAATCATTATGATCACCAAGATATGAGAACAATAAGAAAATTTCCTTTTAAAGATGCAAAGGTTCTACTTCCTTTAAGACTTGGAAAATATTTTACAAGAAACAAATATAAAGATGTGAACGAAATGGATTGGTATGATGAAATTAAGATTAATGAGGATCTAAAAGTAACATTGGTTCCTGCGGTACATTGGTCAAAAAGAAGTTTGACAGATACTAACAAAACATTGTGGGGAAATTTTTTAATTGAATATAAAAATAAAAAAATACTTTTTGCATGTGATACTGGTGTAGGAAATGTTTATAAAGAATTAGGTGAGAAGTATGGGCCTATTGATTTAACTTTTATTAATATTGGTGCTTATAATTTTTATCCATTATCTCCAAATAAAGATAAATCTTCTTATCATACTAACCCTGAAGAGGCTTTAAGTATTGCAAGAGACCTTAAAAGTAAAAAAGTTTTAGGAATGCACTGGGGTACTTTTGTTTTATCTTTAGAGCCAATAATGGAGCCACCCGTAAGATTTAAAGATAATGCAGAAAAATATGGTTTTAAAAAAGAAGATGCTATTATTTTTAAAATTGGTGAATTTCAGTCTTTAAAAAATTTAGGAATTTAACAACAGCCGCAAGTTTTCTTTTGCTTACTTTTTTCTTCTTTTAATAATTCTGCTTCAGCTTTTGCTATTTCTAGTTCTCTTGCACTTTCTTCTATAGCAGTTTTTTCTTGCAAAAGTTTGTTTTCAAAATATGCATAAAGAGAGTTAAAACCTAGCTTAGAAGCTTTTTTTTCTTCGTAGTTTCTTCTTCCCTTTAAATTTTCAATTAATTCTAATATTTGTGGGTTCTGCATATTATTTTTATCTCATAAATTAAAAAAATTTCAATTATAATTTACTCAAGGTTTTTAACTATTTTAGGAATATATTTTTTAAAATTAAAAAAACCTTTGTTACAAAACTTCCATGAATTTTGATCTAATTTTCTAAAAAGAAACTCAATATTTTTTAGCGAGTTTTGATTTATGTAATCTAAATTTTCTCCAACAGTTGGATAAAGGCAGTAACAACTTTCTAAGTTTTTAATTTCGTTTATATCAATAATCTCACAATTAATTGATTTTTCCTCTAACCTTTTTTTTTGTTCCTCAATCAAACTAGCCTTAAAATTCACTACATTTTCACTAAGTTTAATATTTCTATTTTCATTTTTATTATCAATAAGAAGAATTTTTTTGAATTTTTGAATTGCAAAGTCAGTGATTTCAAATGCTAAGTTATTTTCAAAAACTAGTAAGTTTTTCTTTTCAATATTTATCGGATTTTCAAAAGTTTTATGAAGAATAGTATAATTTTTATCATTTATTATTGGAGGTGCATTTTCGTTAAGTTTAATATTTTCAAATCTATTATTTGTAAATTTTTTAATATTCCATTCACTTGCAAGATAATGTTTCCCTTGAGTTTGAATACCTGCAACCCAACGCCAGCCCAATGTATTAGATGCAGTATCACCATCATACAAGTGTTGCATAAAAAATTCAGCACCAAGTTGCCAAGGCAGGTCTAGTGTAAATATCCAAATGCTCGCAAACCACATTCTGGTATGATTATGCAAATAATTATAAGTCTTAAGTTCATTTACCCATTCATTGAAGCATACAATTTCAGTGTTACCTTCAATGGCATTTAAGTAACTTTTATTATCTTTAAACTCTTCTTTTATTCTTTTTAAATCTAATAAATAATCATCCCAAACTCCTGATCTTAGTTCCAACCAACCTTTCCAGTATGTTCGCCATAAAACTTCTTGAATAAATTTTTCATTTTTTGAAAAGGAAAATTTTTCCAGTGACTTACTAATCACTTCTTTTTCATTAATCACCCCATGTGTAATATATGGTGATAAGCAAGATGTATTTGATCTTTTGTCAGGACCAAAATCAAAATTTCTTAGCCTTGAATATTCCTCTAAATTTTCTTCAATAAAGGTACTGAGATTTTCAATAGCTGTTTGTCTTGTTGGTTTTAAATTCATAATTTTAAATCTTATTTTTAATAATTTAAATTTAAAAAATGTAAATAGCTCAAAAAAACCTAACTGGAATCCTTTATTATTGGAAAATAATTTCTTTATTTTATCTTAATTTTTTCTTATGAAAGTTAATAAATCTTTCTACATTTGATTTATTAAAAGTTTTATTTTCTTCGAAAGAAACTTTTTTCATCGAGTAAGCATTACTGGAAGTTTGTCTCGATTGAATTGTAATATTACCTTTATAAAGTTTTAGTCTAACTGATCCATTTACTTTATTTCTTTTTAAATCGACTATTTTTTGAAGTTTAAATCTTTCCTTAGAATACCAATAACCATTGTAAACAAGCTCTGCATACCTTGGCATAACCTCATCTTTTTTATGCATTGTATTTTTGTCTAGAGTAACAGATTCTATTGCTCTGTGTGCCACAAGCAATAATGTTCCTCCAGGAGTTTCATAAACTCCTCTAGACTTTATTCCAATAAATCTATTCTCGACTAAATCCACTCTTCCTATTCCATTTCTTCCAGCTAATAGATTTAATTTATCCAAAACTTTTGCTGGAGATAATTTTTTTCCATTTAAACCAACAGGGTCACCATTTTTGTAATTAATAGTAATAAACCTTGGTTTATTTGGAGCCTTTTCAGGAGAAGTTGTTCTTTGAAAAATAAATTCAGGTGCAGAATTTTTAGGATTTTCTAAAACTTTTCCCTCTGTTGAAGTATGAAATAAATTATCATCAACTGAGAACGGTGGTGCTCCCTTTTTATCCTTAGGGATTGGTATTCCATGTTTTTTTGCATAACTAATGAGATCTGTTCTTGATTTTAATTTCCATATTCTCCATGGAGCAATTATTTTAATTTTAGGACCAAAGTAATGATATCCAAGTTCAAATCTCACCTGATCATTTCCTTTTCCTGTTGAACCATGTGAGACAGCATAAGCATTAAATTTTTTAGCTATTCTAATTTGATCTTTTGCAATCAGTGGTCTTGCAATAGATGTACCTAATAAATAAACACCCTCATAAAGAGCATGACCTCTTATCATAGGATACACATAATCTTTAACAAAAATGTTTTTTAGATCTTGAATTATGATTTTTTTAACTCCCAATTTTTTTGCATTCTTAATTATTTTTTTTCTATCCATTTCCTGCCCAACATCAGCAGTGTATGCTATAACTTCAGCATCATAATTTTCCTGAAGCCATTTAAGAATGATAGACGTATCCAAACCACCTGAATAGGCGAGTACAATCTTCTTTTGTTTTTTCATTTAAGTGCAGCTTTTTTTTGCAGCGTTATAAGCTTTGGTAAATCCCATTAATGAATAGTCATCTGTAGTTCTTGTGCCACTTTGTTTGTAGGCTGTTATCATTAATCTAGATGCCTTTTTCATTCTTTTAATTATTTTTTGTTCTGTTTTTCCGCTAGAAATCCAAGCAAATTTATTTTGTGGTAGGTCAAACTCAAATTTTGATTTACCCGATGTAGCAAAAATTGCGTTTTGTGGATTAAAATCATAACCAGATGTTATGCTCACTTCATCAGAAATCTTATCTTCAGGTCTAAAGGATACAAATAATCTTGCTTCTCTATTGCTTGCCTTAGGAGACTGGCTTACTGGTATAGAATAAGCAAAACAGATTTTTCCAGTTTCATTAAAAACTGCAACAGCATTCCAATCTTTAAAAGTTCCTAACTTTGTTAAGTCTTCTGACTGGACAGATGTCATTAGAAATACTGTCAATGTAAGTGTTTTTAAAAATAATTTTTTAATTATGGACATGGATTGGGATATTTTTTTTGTACATTATTAATTTCTTTTATTACTTCACTATCAAGATTCACTTTTACACTTTCTACGTTAGTTTTCAACTGCTCCATAGTTGTTGCTCCAATAATTACACTAGTCATAAAGTCTTGAACTTCACAGAATTTTATAGACATTTGACTCATATCAAGGTCAAATTTTTGACTAATTTTGTAATAATCTTCAACAGCCTCTTCCATATTTGGTTTTCTATATCTTGTCCAAAAATCAAAATCTCTTTCCATTCTTGATCCTTTTGGAAATTTTTTATTTCTATATTTGCCTGTTAAATAACCACTGGCTAAAGGTGAATAAGATAAACATCCTATATTTTCTCTTATAGATACTTCTGCTAAACCAACTTCATAAGACCTATTTAATAAACTGTATGGATTTTGAATTGACATCATTCTTGGTAAATCTTTATCTTTAGCAAGTTGAAGATAATTCATAACTCCCCATGGAGTTTCATTTGACAAACCAACATACCTAATTTTGCCTTCCTCAATAAATTTTTTTAAATTTTCCAAAACATCTTCAAATTTATTCCAGTCATTTTCTTTGTGCTCGTAACCCAATCTTCCAAAGTTATTTACGTTTCTTTCAGGCCAATGTAGTTGATAAAGATCAATATAATCAGTTTTTAATCTCTTTAGACTTCCATGAAGAGCATTCTCTAAGTTTTTGCCAGTAAAACTATTTTCTCCATTTCTCATATATTTTCTGCTAGGACCACCCACTTTTGACGCCAGTATTACGTCTTTTCTTTTTTTTGTTTTTTCAAACCAATTACCAATAATACTTTCAGTATGACCATATGTTTCTGCTTTCGGGGGCACGGCATACAACTCTGCCGTATCCCAAAAATTTACTCCATTATCTAAAGAATAATCCATTTGTTCAAATGCCTCATTTTGAGTATTTTGTTCACCCCAAGTCATTGTCCCAAGACAAATTGTACTCACATTTAGGTCTGTATTTCCTAGTTTTTTATAATTCATACTTATGTAGTATTTGTTACATTTATTTTGACGACTTGAAAATCTTAAAAAAAAATCTTATATAAATATTATGGAATTCAATAAAGATAATATTCTAAATAAAGCATCAACAGCCAAACAAACTGTTGTTATGGATGAAGGCTTAAGAGCCTACATGCTTAAAGTTTACAACTACATGGCAACTGGTGTATTGCTTACTGGAATAATCGCACTTTTATCATTTAAAATGTCTGTTGTAACAGATCCAAATGGAGCAATTGTTGGATTAACAGAATTTGGAAATGCAATTTATTTATCAGGTTTAAAATGGATTGTAATGTTAGCCCCATTAGGAATTGTTTTTTATATGAGTTTTGGAATTAATAAAATGAGTGCTTCAAGAGCTCAAACAACTTTCTGGGTATTTGCTGCATTAATGGGATTATCTCTTTCTTCAATATTACTTGTTTACACAGGTTTAAGTGTAACAAGAGTATTCTTTATTTCTTCAGCAACATTTGGAGCAATGAGTATTTATGGTTATACAACAAAAAGAGATTTAACTAAGATGGGATCTTTTTTAATGATGGGTTTAATAGGAATTATAATTGCATCAGTGGTAAATATATTCTTAAAATCATCAATGATGTATTTTGCAATATCAATAATAGGTGTTTTAGTATTTGTTGGCTTAACGGCATACGATACACAAAAAATTAAAAACATGTATGCTGCCTCTGACAGCGGTGAGTTAATGGGTAAAAAAGCTGTTATGGGAGCACTAACTTTATATTTAGATTTTATAAATTTATTTATAATGCTTTTGAGATTATTCGGTCAAAGAAGATAAAAGCTAAATTTTTTTCCAATCAACTTTATTCAAGAGCATCTTAAGATCGTAAGAATTTTTAAGTATCTTGCCATTAGTATCTGTAATTAAATATTTAAGATTTTTGTTTGAAGGCTTAAAGTTTTTACAAATTTTGTATATAGCTTTTTCAGCAGCATTTTTAAAAACACTAAAACTTACCTGCTTTCCTGAAATAGAAAGACCATAGTCTTTCCAATTGCCCGAGGAAACCATTTTTGCATAAAGATCTAAAATAATTTTTAATTCATTTCTCTCAAAAAAAAGTTTTTTATCTTCATCTTTATTTGTATTATTTACTACTAATTTTAAATTTCTATTCATTCAGTTTGTATTTGTTTATTATACCTATTTGAAAAGCTGTAAAAATAAAGGTTATTGGCAACATTCCCCAAACTTTAAAGTTAACCCAAAATTCTTCTGATTGTGTTCTCCAAATTATTTCGTTTAAAATCGCTAATCCAAAAAAAAAGTACGTCCATCTTTTATTTAAAATCTCCCACCCTTCATCACTTAAGGGCATAGATTTTCCAAGTAATTTTTTTAAAACTGGTTCATTTGTAAAGTATTTGCCAAACATTAATGCAAGACCAAACAAAATATTTATTATTGTTGGCTTCATGTAAATAAATATAGGATCATCAAAATAAATTGTTAAACCACCAAATAATGTAATTAATATTCCACTTATTAATGGTACCTTTGGAATTGTTTTTTCAACAATCCACATAATTAAAACTGCTATTATTGTTGCAACTATTAGTGGAGGTATTGCAACAATTAAGTTTTTATCATTATTGTAATAAAAATAAAAAAATATTACCAAAGGCCCTAAATCAGTAACAAATTTTAAAACAGATTTATTCACTGCTACATAATAGCAGAATAATAAAACAATCATATTTTTTTTATTGATTTTTATTTTTAAATATCCATATTTATTGTGTGACTATTCAAAAAGGAAAATTTTCTATTGGTGACGTTGTAAAACATAAGCACTTCGACTTTAGAGGTGTAATTTATGATGTTGATTTTGAGTTTAATAATTCTGAGGAGTGGTATGAATCTATACCAAAAAACGTAAGACCTAGAAAAGACCAACCATTCTATCATTTGTTAGCTGAAAATGATGAAATCACTTACGAAGCATACGTTTCTGAGCAAAATTTATTAGTGGATGACTCTGATGAACCAATTAAACACCCTCTAATCAATGAGATATTCTCAGGGAAAAAAGGCTCCGGTTACTTTAAGCCTTCTAATTAAGCTAATTTACATTATTTAAACACATTTCGTGCAAACCTTCGTCATAGATTATGTCTAATATAAATTATATTTTGACCAAGGATGCTTTAATCCCATTTATTTTATCTCCCTCTGTGTTCTTGGTCAGAATAACCCACCAGAAAAATTTTCATAATTTAAATTTGTGTTATAGATAACAGAAAATGTTTAAGTATTTAAAACCAAACAACTTATTAAAAATAATAAATAAAACACAAAAGTATATATTTATTATTTTTTTAGTAATTATAAGCATTGGTCTTGTTGAGGCATTAATACTTTCTCCTGAAGACTATAAACAAAGCGACTCAGTGAGAATTATGTATGTACATGTCCCAGCAGCTTGGATTTCTCTTGGAATTTTTTCTTTAATTGCTGTTTTGTCATTTGGTATTTTAGTTTTTAAAAATAAGAATCTTTCTTTAATAACTAAAAGCTTAGCACCATCTGGTTTTGTTTTTAACGTTATTGCTTTGGTTACAGGATCCATTTGGGGTAAACCTACTTGGGGAACCTGGTGGGCATGGGATGCAAGAATAACATCAATGTTATTACTTGCTTTTTTCTATTTAATGTTTCTTCTAAGTTGGAGGGTAACTGACAATGAGGAAAAAGCTGTAAAGATTAGTTCGTACATAGCAATAATAGGTTTAATAAATGTCCCAATAATCAAATTTTCTGTTGAATGGTGGTCAACATTGCACCAACCTTCTTCAGTAAATATTTTTACAGAAACTTCTATTCATGCTTCCATGTTGTTACCTTTAGGTATAATGACTGCGGCATTTGCACTTTTTTCGCTTTTGATATTTTTGATGAAATATAATACAGAACTGATAAAAATAAAAAATAAAGGATTAGATAGATTATGATTAACGAAGTTTTATACATGAATGGATATGGTCTCTATGTATGGTCTTCTTTTGCATTTACTCTTTCTTGTTTCTGTATTTTATATTCAGTAATCAAACTTCAGCTTGTTAAAGAGCAAAAGAAATTCAGGACTCGTTTTGAAAATTTAGATACTGATAAAATTGAAATAGCAAAAAAACAAGAGACATATAAAGAAATACTAGCTACTTCATCTGCATCTAAAATTTAATTTTTATTTTCATGTATGGTAAAAAAGTTAAATTAAGAGCCATCTTTATATTATCTATATTCTTTTCATTAATCTTAGTTGTATTTTTAGTTTTTAAATCACTTGAGGAAAACGTTGTTTATTTTAAATCACCTACAGAAATAAAAAATTTAACAGAGTTGACACCAAAAAAAATAAGAGTTGGAGGAATGGTTAAAGAAAAATCAATTAATGTTAATCAGTCAGAAGTTAACTTTATTATAACTGACTTTAAAAATGAATTAATTGTTAATTATAGTGGTTC
>CACICY010000009.1:7500-29537 GCA_902585265.1 uncultured Pelagibacteraceae bacterium | reverse complement strand
AAGGAAAAATTCTTTTACAGATGTTTGAAAAGTCTAGCCTAAGAACTAGATTAAGTTTTTACTTAGCAATTAAGCAATTAGGTGGAGGATCCTTGACGTTAAGACCAGAGGAATTGCACCTAGGTATCGGTAGTGAAAGTATAGCAGACACATCTAAAATTTTATCAACTTATGGTAATGCTTTTATGTTGAGAACAGACTCGGATAAAAAATTAGATCAATTCAAAAAATATTCAAGTATACCAATAATTAATGGTTTAAGCCCATCTTCACATCCCACTCAAGTTTTATCAGATTTTTTTACAATTCAAGAAATTAAAAAGAAAAGTATTTCAAAATTAAAACTGTGTTGGATAGGTGATGCAAACAACAACATGATGAATAGTCTAATAGAGGCTTGTATAAAATTCTCTGTTTCCCTAAATATTGCATGCCCTAAAAGCTATCAGCCAAAAAAAATGCTTATTTCTTTGATAAAAAAACAAAAAGGAAAAATAAAAATTTTTAATAAAAAAGAAATAGCTATTAAAAATTCTGATGTTGTAATGACAGATAAAATCATTTCTTTAAACGATAAAGTGAATAAGAAAAAGAAACTTAAATCATTTAAAAATTTTAAAGTGGACACAAAAACTATGAATTTAGCCAAGAAAGATGCAATATTTTTACATTGTCTACCAAGAGGAAATGAAGTTACAAAAGAAGTATTTCTTGGGAAACAATCTAAAGTGTGGCAACAAGCTCTAAACAGAGTTTATGTTCAAAAGAGTATATTATTATATTGTTTTGGCAAACTAAGGTAGTTTTAATGGACTGTCAGCATTAGCATTCATATATAAAATTACTGAAGCTCTATCTTTCTCTTTTTTTAATCCTGCGAAAGCCATTTTGGTACCCTTTATATATGAAGCAGGTTTTATTAAAAAACTATTCATCTCTTGGAATGTCCAATCTTTTCCAAATGCTATCAAGGCTTTTGAATATTTGTAATCTTCCAGAGCACCCATATTTCTACCTAGTACATTATAAAGTGCTGGACCAATATTATTTCTTCCACCTTTTTTAATCGAATGACATGCACTACATTTCTTAAAAACTTTCTTTCCATGATCAACACTTCCCATGGCTAATAGAGCAGATATATCAACTGTTTCAACTGCTGCGGAGGCTTTGGTACTACCTGTTTCAGCAAATTCAACTTTATAAGCTGATTGACTTGGCTTCTCTACGTAATAGATAATGTCTGAAATTTTAGTTATTCCAAATATAACAACGAAAATTACTACTACAGCTGCTATAATTTTATTAATTTCAAATGAGTCCATGATTTTTAATTATTAACCTCGTATAACATGTTAAACAAAAAAAAAACTAAATTTAAATTTAATTATTGCGTCTGAAAGACGCATAATACTTAGTTTATGAGCAATACAGTAATTTTAATCCCATCAAGATTGGCTGCAACAAGGTTACCAAATAAACCTTTATTAAAAATCAATAATATTTCAATTATCAATCATGTTTACAAAATTGCAAAATCATCTCTTATTGAAGAAATTTATGTTGCAACAGGTGATAAAGAAATATTTGAAGAGGTGACTAAGCATGGCGGAAAATGTATTTTAACCAAAAAAGATCATAAAACTGGAACTGACAGAATTTTTGAGGCTTATCAAGAATTAAGAGATGAAAAAATTGAATATGTAATAAATCTTCAAGGAGATGAACCAATGCTTGATATTGAAGATGTACATAATCTCTTGAAAAAAACTATTGAAAAAAAATCTAAAATCTCAACATTAGCCTGTAAAATTGAAGACGAAAAATTTTTCTTAAATAAAAATATTGTAAAAGTAATTACAAAAGAGCAACTTTATCAAAACAATCTTTCAACAGCATCATCATTCACGAGAGAAATTGAAAATACAAAAAAAAACATTTATCACCATATTGGAATTTATATTTATAATGTTTCATATTTAGAAAAGTTCGTGCAATTAGAGCAAACTCAGAATGAAAAATTGCAAAAATTGGAGCAATTGAGACTAATAGATAATAATATTGAAATAGATGTAGGATTAGCGAAAACTAAACCAATTGGTGTAGATACAGCTGAAGATTATCTAGAAATAAAAAAAATTATGGAATATAAAAATTAAATTATGAAAATTGCTTATCAAGGTGTTGCAGGAAGCTACAGCGAAAGTTGTGCTAAAAAAATGTATCCAGAGAGTAAAACCATACCCTGCAAAACATTTGATGAATGCTTTGAAAGGTCTAGTGAAGATAATTCAATAAAATCTTTAATTCCAGAGTCAAATAAAACAACTGGAAATATTGGTGTCGAGTATTTAATCTTTAAATACAGATTAAATATTTATGCAGAGCATTTTTTTCCAATTAATCATAATCTATTAGGATTAAAAGATTCAAATATGGAAGACATAAAAGATGTTTACTCACATGCACAAGCATTAAGCCAATCTTCAAGTTTTATTAAGAAAAAAAAATTCACAGAAAATGTTAGAGCCGATACAGCTGGTTCAGCAAAATTTGTTTCAGAAACTAAAGACAAATCTAAAGCTGCTATAGCTTCTAGCCTTAGTGCAGAAATATATGGTCTTAAAATTCTACAAGAAAATGTCCAAGATGATAAAGATAATGTGACTAGATTCTTATTACTTGGTAAAGATATTTTTCAGCCAGATTTTTCTAATGATAATCATATAACATCAATATTATTTAAGTTGAAAAGTAAACCTGCTGCTCTTTACTCTGCACTGTCAGGATTTGCAATAAATGGAGTTAATATGAGTAAACTACAAAGTTTTCCTGAAAAGAACTCATTTTCCTCATATTTTTTTCTATGTGATATTGATGGACATATAGAGTCTCCTAAAATCAAAAACTCACTTGAGGAATTGGGTCTCCATTGCCAAGATATGCACGTTCTAGGTGTTTATAAATCCGATAAATTTAGACAAAAATAAATCTATAACTTTCTTGTAGAATAGAAATTTTTATTGATATAATAAAGTTGGAGGCCAGTCAGGTGGTGTTACCACAAATCCCCTAGGATCGAAAGATAGCAAGGGTAGTGAGTAATTTCCAGGTTGGTTGGTCTCCTTAAAAATGACAGAAAATTCGAACGTACTAGCTTTAAAATACAGACCTCAGGTATTTGAGGACTTAATTGGCCAAGAGGTTATTGCTGAAACAATTAAAAATTCAATAATTTCAGACAAGTCACCTAATGCATTTTTATTTACTGGTATTAGAGGTGTTGGAAAAACTACTTTTGCAAGAATAGTTGCAAAGTCATTAAATTGTGAGCATGGAATTGAAAACATGTGTATGAAAAAATGTAGTAACTGCGATGCAATTACAAACTCAAATCATATTGATGTTTTGGAAATGGATGCTGCAAGTAAGACCGGCGTTGATGATGTAAGAGAGCTTATTGAATTTTCAAGATATGGACCAACAACTGCTAAATATAAAATATTTATTATTGATGAAGTTCATATGTTAAGCAAACAAGCATTTAATGCACTTTTAAAAACATTAGAGGAACCACCAAATTATTTAAAATTTATTTTTGCAACAACCGAAATAAAAAAAATTCCTGTAACAGTAATATCGAGATGTCAACGTTTTGATCTCTCTAGAGTGAAATCCGAAGAACTTTTTAACTATATAAAAATGATTAAAGACAAAGAAGGTGGTAAAGTTTCTGATGAAGCTTTAAAATTAATTGTTAAAATTTCAGAAGGATCTGTTAGAGATGCATTATCTTTGTTAGATCGTGGACTTGTAGCCAATCAAAATGATGAGGAATTAAATCTGGATAAAGCACAAAGTATTTATGGATATTTTGATAAAAGTTCTCTGATAGAATTAATACAAAATCTGTTTAGTGGTGATGAAAAGAAAGTATTTGAGTCGTATAGAAAAATTTATGATTCCGGTGTAGATCCAAAAATTTTTTTGAATGATTTTCTTGAGGTTTTATATTACCTAAAAAATATTAATTTTATAAAATTAGACGGAAATAATTTTTCTTTAAATGACCAAGATTTTAATAATCTTTACACAATATCTGAAAATTTAGATTCAAAGGATATAATCCTTTTTTGGCAATTTACACTTGATACAATTGAGGAAATTAACATCGTTTCAAATCCAAATTTATCAGTTGAGATGTTCCTTTTCAGATTAATGAGAATAAAAGGTTTTAAGGAGAAAGATACCGAGGACACCTCTACTGTAAAAAAATCTGATACTTTAATTAAAGAAAATGAAAAAAAAATTACAAATAAAACAATAGATCAAATCAAAAATATTTCACAACAAGAAAAAATTGAACCAAATTTAAATAAAGATGAAGTAATAAATGAACTTAAAATAGGTTCATTTGAAAGTTTGATAAATCTATGTACGGAAAGGAAAGAAGCTAAGCTTAAATATGAGCTTGAAACTAATACAAATTTAGTTTCATTCTCTGAGGGTTTAATAGAAATATCTTTTAATGAAAACTTAGACAAAGACTTTATTAAAAATCTATCTAACAAGCTTTACGAATGGACATCCAATAGATGGATTATTTCTCTATCAAAAAAACAAGGACAAATTTCAAAAAAAGAAAAAAATAAAATTGATGAGAAAAAAATATTTGATGATGTTAAAAAGTCTGAAGCCTATAAAAAAGTGATCGAAGCATTTCCAGATGCAGAATTAATAAATGTTGATTTGAAAGAGGATTAGAATGACAGATTTTTCAAAATTAATGGAAAAAGCCAAAGAAATTGAGAGCAAAATGAAAGAAAGCCAAGAAAACATTAAAAAGATCCAGGTTGAAGGTGTCTCGGGAGCTAATGATGTAAAGGTTACGTTAAATGGAGAGGGAACCATGATCTCAATTAAACTTAGTGAAAATGTTTTAAAAGAAGAAAAAGTAATACTAGAAGATCTTATTACTGCTGCTCATAATAACGCAAAATCGCAACTTAAATCAAAAACAGCAGAGGAAATTTCTAAGGCTTCAGGAAATTTTGGAATACCTGGATTTAAGTGGCCTTTATAATTTAAATGCAAAATATTCCTGAAATAGAAAATTTAATTAAGCTAATTTCAAAATTACCAGGGTTAGGACCTAAGTCTGCAAAAAGAATAATACTAAAAATGATTAATAACCGACAAGAATTACTAAAGCCATTGGCTCAAAATTTGAGTGAAGTTTTTAAAAATGTTGTTAGATGTAAAATTTGTGGAACATTAAAGCCTAATACAATTGAGTGTAGTTATAACAATTGTGAAATAGTAGATAAAAAATATAATAAAATTTGTGTTGTAGAAAATATTTCAGATCAGTGGGCAATAGAAAGTTCTTCAATTTTTCAAGGTTACTTCCATATATTAGGGGGAACTCTCTCAAACAATAATAATAGTAATAGAGAGGATTTGCTTATTAACTCTCTTATAGAAAGAATAAATAAAGATGATATTGAAGAAGTAATATTAGCAACTAGCGCAACTGTAGAAGGGCAAACTACAGCATTTTATATTCAAGATAGTCTAAAAAAAACTGACGTCAAAGTTTCAAAACTAGCCCAAGGTTTACCAGTAGGTGGAGAAATCGAAAATCTAGATGATGGTACTCTTATTTCTGCATTTAAAAATAGAAAAAAAATAGAATCTTAATTAGCTTTTTTTAATTAATCTGTTTAAATGTAAAAGTGGCTCCGTATAACCAGAAGGCTGTGACTTTCCATGAAAGATTAATTCACATGCTGCTTTAAAAGCAATAGATTTATCATACTCTGGAGACATACTTTCGTAGCTAGAGTCGTCCTTGTTCTGTTTATCAACAACTTTTGCCATTTTTTTTAAAATTTCAAGAACCTGTCTATTCGAACATAAGCCATGATGAAGCCAATTCGCGATATGTTGAGATGAAATTCTTAAGGTTGCTCTATCTTCCATTAATCCAATATCATTTATATCTGGGACTTTGGAACAGCCTACACCTTGATCAATCCATCTGACCACATAACCTAAAATAGTTTGAGCAGAATTTGAAATTTCAGTATTAATTTCATCGATAGACCAATTAGGACGATCTGCTATTGGAATAGTAAGAAGATCAGATAACTTTGATGGCTCTCTTTTTAATATTGCTTTTTGTTTTTCAAAAACATTTACTTCATGATAGTGCATAACATGCAATGCAGCAGCAGTTGGGGAAGGAACCCAAGCACAATTAGCGCCTGCATTCACATGTCCAATTTTTTGTTCCATCATTTCGTTCATTTTGTCAGGCATGGCCCACATTCCTTTACCTATTTGAGCAACTCCAGAAAACCCACATTTTAAGCCTATATCTACGTTATTGTCCTCATAGGTTTTAATCCATTTAGACTCTTTCATATCTCCTTTTTTGATCATTGGTCCAGCTTCCATTGAGGTGTGCATCTCATCACCAGTTCTATCCAAAAATCCAGTGTTTATAAAAAATACTCTATCTTTAAGTGTTCTAATACATTCTTTAAGATTTGCAGATGTTCTTCTTTCTTCATCCATAATTCCACACTTAATTGTATTTTTTTCTAATTTTAAAACTTCTTCAACTTTTGTAAAAATTAAATTAGTAAATTCTGTTTCCTCTGGACCATGCATTTTTGGTTTAACAATATAAATTGACCCTTTTCTTGAATTACCTTTTCTTTTTAAATCATGAATACAAGCTGCTGAGGTTATGAAAGCATCCATTATTCCCTCAGGAACTTCTGATCCATCATTTAAAGTGATTGCAGGGTTTGTCATTAAGTGTCCAACGTTTCTCACAAGCAAAAGACTTCTTCCGTGAAGTTTTAACTTTTCACCATTCAATGAGGTGTAACTCCTATCTGGATTAAGTTTTCTTTCTAATTCTTTACCGTTTTTTTCAAATATTGATTTTAAATTTCCTTTCATCAATCCTAGCCAATTTCTATAACAAGTTACTTTATCTTCAGCATCGACTGCGGCCACACTATCCTCATGGTCACAAATTGTTGAAACAGCAGATTCAATTATAATATCGCTTATACCAGCAGCATCTCTTGCGGCACTAAATGCTCTAGGATTAATAATTATTTCAAGATGAAGATTATTATTTTTTAAGATAATAGCAGTTGGTTTAGCTGCATCACCTCTGTAACCAATAAACTTTTCTAAATTTGATAAATTATATTGTTTATTTTCCTTAAAAATTAAAAGTTTTTTATTATTTACTGTTAAACCAGTAATATCTTTCCAGTCAAGATCATTTATTGGAAAATATTTGTTCAAAAAGTTTCTAGTGTATTTAATCACTTCTTGTCCTCTTAAAGGATCATATTTTTCACTTCCACTTTCTTCAGACTCTATTATATTTGATCCATAAAGACTATCATATAAGCTTACCCACCTCGCATTCGCAGCATTCAAGCTATATCTGGAGTTCATTATTGGAACAACTAATTGCGGCCCTGCTATATTAGATATTTCTTCATCTAAATTTTTACTTGTTATTTTAAAATCTTCACCTTCTTTTTTTAAATAACCTATTTCCTCTAAAAAATTTTTATATTTATTATAGTCAATATCGTGATCTCTATTTTTTTTATGCCACAGATCTATTTCTTGTTGTAATGTTTCTCTGATTTCAAGTAATTTTTTATTTTTTGGTGCTAATTCGTGCACTACTTTGTCAAAGCCTTTCCAAAATTCATCAGGACTAATATTGGTGTCCGATAAAAGCTCATTTTTGACAAAATCAGCTAGATCTTTTGCTACAGATAAGTTATGAATTTTAATGAATTGCTCTCTCATAAATTGAAAATCATATAATAAATTATCATTTTTGCGCAATCAAAATTGTTTATTTTAACAATTTATCGCCTTTTTTGTTTATAATACTCACTTTAAATGAAAAATTATTTAAATTTTGAGACAGATATCAAAAATCTGGAAGAGGAATTAGATAAACTTAAAGACCCCTATAATCAGGAAGGTTTATCTGAAGTTGATACTTCAAAAATAAGTAAAGTCGAGGAAGAAATAAATGAAAAGCTAGAGAAAATTTATTCTAACTTAGATCCCTGGCAGACAGCATTAGTTGCTCGTCATGAAGATAGACCTAAAGCAAAATTTTTCATTGAAAATCTTTTTGATGATTTTATCCAACTTTCTGGAGATAGATATTATGGTGAGGACAAAGCTGTTATAGCTGGTTTTGCAAAATTCGATGGTAAATCTGTTTTAGTAATTGGTCAAGAAAAGGGATCAGATCTTAACAAAAGAATAGATCATAATTTTGGAATGATGAGGCCAGAGGGTTACAGAAAAACAATTAGACTTATGGAGTTAGCTAACAAATTTAAAATTCCAATTATTTCTATTGTAGATACTCCAGGTGCATATCCAGGTGTTGGTGCAGAGGAAAGAGGTCAAGCTGAAGCAATAGCAAAATCTATTGAATGCTCAATGAAGTTAACGGTACCCACAATAGCAATTATAATTGGTGAAGGCGGGTCTGGCGGAGCAATAGCTTTAGCATCATCTAATAAAGTGATTATGCTTCAAAACGCAATATACTCAGTCATTTCTCCAGAAGGATGTGCTACTATTTTATGGAGAGACCCAAAAAAAACTTTAGAGGCTGCAACTGCAATGAAAATGTCATCTAACGACCTTTTAAAATTAAATATAATTGATGAAATAATTCCAGAACCAGTTGGCGGTGCTCATAGAGACAAAGATCTGATTTTGGATAATGTAAGAGACTCATTAAAGAAAAATTTAGATTTTTTTCAGACAATGGATAAAGATGAAATTCTTACTCATAGAAAAAATAAATTTTTGTCAATTGGAAGAAATAAAGGATTTACAACACAATCTGATGATAGAAATGATTTATCTATGAAGGCAAGTGCATTAGAAAATATTTACCAAAACTTTAAAAAGAATTCTAAAATTTATTATGGTGTATCTGCTGCAGTTTTATTAATATTATTTTTTGGTATTCTTTTATAAAGCACCACAACAATGCTTGAATTTTTTCCCTGTTGCTTCACATCTTTCGTTTCTAGAAATTTTTCCCTCTCTATTCGTTACAAGTAAGCATTTTGGATTACTATTTGTGTTTATACTTTTTTCATTTTGAATATCATTTTGACCATCATTTTTTTCTATAAGTTTTAAATTAAATAAAATTGTAATTAAATCATATTTAAGTTTACTTAATAAATTTTCAAAAAGAGCAAATGCCTCTTTCTTATATTCTACCAAAGGATCTCTTTGGCCAAACGTTCTTAGACCGATGACTTGTCTTAATTGTTCCAAATATTGAATATGTAATTTCCAATTTTGATCAATTAATTGTAAAAATATTCTTTTTTCAATTTCATAATACTGTTCCTCATTTAATAATTTTATTCTTTCATCTATTGAATTTTTAAACTTATTTTTAATTTTATCTTCAAATTGCTTGTTTTCTAAATTTACTAATTCCTCAATTTCGCTATCTTCAAATGATTTTCCAAATAATGATTTTAGTTGCATATTAATTTCATTTGATCCTGCATTAGCTAGTTTTTTTGTTTTCTTAAGTTTTAAGTCATCAATAATTTCGTCTAGAAAATTTTCAGAATACTGCTTAGAATCTTTATTCTCAATTACTTCATTTCTTTGTGAAAATATTACTTGCCTTTGATCATTTAAAACGTTGTCAAACTTCAAGAGAGTTTTTCTAATATCAAAATTTCTTGCTTCAACTTTTTGTTGTGCTCTTTCTAATGCTTTATTTATCCATGGATGGTCTATGCTTTCTCCGTCTTTAAGTCCAAGTTTTTCAAGTATATTATTCATGGACTCAGACCCAAATATTCTCATTAAATCATCCTCTAAACTTACGTAAAATATAGAACTACCTTCATCACCTTGCCTACCTGATCTTCCTCTGGCTTGATTATCTACTCTTCTACTTTCCATTCTTTCTGTGCCTATGACAAACAATCCGCCTAATTTTTTTATTTCAGCTTTGTCGCTTTCATCTTGACCTCCTAATTTTATGTCAACGCCTCGTCCTGAAATACTAGTAGTAATTATTATCGAGTTTCTTTTTCCAGCATCTGCAATAATTTCAGCTTCTCTCTGGTGATTTTTTGCATTTAAAACTGTGTGTTTTATATTTTTTTTATCTAATAGATTTGAGAAGTGCTCAGATTTATTAATACTTGAAGTGAAAACTAATAATGGCTGTCCTTTTGTATTACATTCAATAATCTTATTTATTATTGCTTCATCTTTTTCATTACTAGTTCTAAATATTTGATCATTCCAATCTTTTCTTATCATCTGCTTATTTGTGGGTATTGACACAACTGGCAGATTATAAATCTCAAAAAATTCTTCCGACTCTGTTAATGCTGTACCAGTACATCCAGATATTTTCTTATAAAGTTTAAAAAAATTTTGGTAAGTAATAGATGCTAAAGTTTGGTTTTCTGCATTTATTGTTAAACTTTCTTTTGCCTCTAGACTTTGATGAAGTCCATCACCAAATCTTCTCCCTGGCAATTGCCTACCTGTTTGTTCATCAATAATTATTATCTGCCCATCTTTTACTATATAATCTCTACCGCTTTGAAAAAGATGTATCGCACGTAATGACTGATTAACTAAATGAACAACATGAAGATTTTCTGGATCGTAAAAGTTTTCATTTTTTAGTATGCCTGCATTTGAAAATATATTTTCAACATTGTCGATGCCTTTATTAGTAAGTAAAATATTTTTATCTTTTTCATCTATTTCAAAATCTTCTTTGTTTAAATTTTTCACTAATCTATCAACCGCTATGTATTGATTAGTTTTATCCTCAGTAGCCCCTGAAATTATTAAAGGTGTTCTTGCTTCATCTATTAAACAAGAATCAATTTCATCAACAATTGCATAATTATGCTCTCTCTGAACCATGGACTCTTTTGAAAATTTCATATTATCTCTTAAATAATCAAAGCCCAATTCACTATTAGTAGAATAAGTTATATCTTTTGAATAATTTTCTTTTCTCTCCAAGTCATCTTGCCCAGTGTTAATATATCCACAAGTTAAACCTAGAAACTCATAAATCTTGCCCATATTTTGGCTATCTCTCTTAGCCAAATAATCGTTTACAGTTACTATATGAACACCTTTTTTTTCTAGAGCGTTTAGGAAAGCAGCAAGGGCTATGGTTAATGTTTTACCTTCTCCAGTTTTCATTTCTGCAATTTTATTTTCATGGATTACAACACCACCAATTAGTTGAACATCAAAGTGTCTTTCATTTCTAATTCTTTTAGAGGCCTCTCTCACCATTGAAAAAGCTTCAGGCAATATTTCGTCAAGACTTTTACCATTTTTAATTTCTTCAATTAGTTTCTCAGTTTTTTTGGGGAACATTTCGTCAGATAAATTTTCCAAATCTTTTTCTAAAAGATTAACTTTATTGACTATTTGTTGAATTCGGCCCAGTTCCTTTTCATTTCCGCTTTTAATAAGTTTTGAAAATATATTAAGTGGGTTGAACATTTTGATATAAAATTAAGTATTAGAAATATATAGTAATTAATTTATTATTTTAAATATCATGAAATTTAACATAAACAATTTTATAAATAATAGCAGTCAAAGCTCTAAAATTGTTGATTTTCAAGATTTAGATCATATTGATGGAGTTTCAATTTCAGCAGTCAGCGCTGGTCTATATAAATTTAAAAGAGATGAATTAGTTTTATTTTATTTTAGAGATGGTGCAAATTATGCCTCTGTATATACACAATCAAAGTTAATATCAGAAAATCTAAAATGGAATAAAAAAATTAAAGCAAAAAAAATATTTGCATTATTAGTTAACACTAGAAATGCAAATGCATTAACAGGCCCAGAGGGCTATGACGCACTTAAGAAAATTTCTTTAGACTTATCCTCAAAATTAACCGAGATACAGAAAAGAGATGAAGATGCTCCAAAACAAATTTCTTCAAAAGAAATACTTTTTGGTTGTACAGGTACTATAGGAGAGAAATTTCCATTAGAAAAAATTAAAACTTCGTTACCAGAATTAGTTGAGAAAATAAAATATACACAAAATAAATTAATCTGGATGAAAGCTGCAATGGGTATAATCACAACAGACTTAAAACCTAAATTATCAATGGCCGAAACAAAAATTGGTTCATCAACAATTAAAATTTATGGAATAGCAAAAGGTTCAGGTATGATTTATCCAAATATGGCAACTACTTTGGGTTATATATTTACTGATGCAACTTTATCCTCTTCAGTCTTAAATGATGTCTTAAAAAACAATATAAAGACAACATTCAATGCAATTTCATGTGATGGTGATACAAGTACAAATGATATGGTATCTATATTTTCAACAAGTAAAGTTAATCATTCAGAAATTAAAAAATATAGTGATAGAAGACTTAAAAATTTTAATAAAGCGATCCATGATGTTTTATTACATTTAGCTAAACAAGTTGTGTCTGATGGAGAAGGAGCTTCTAAACTTATTTCTATTAATTGCATTAATTGTACAACAGAAAAAGATGCAAAAAATATATCTTTAAAAATAGCAAACTCATTATTAGTCAAGACAGCAATTGCGGGAGAAGATCCAAACTGGGGGAGAGTAGCTATGGCTATCGGAAACAGCGACTCTAAAATAAATGAACAAAAATTATCTATTTCTTTTGGACCATATAAAATTTATCACAAGGGTTCTTTACACAAATCTTATGATGAAGAAAAAGTTATGGAATACATGAAAGGCAAATCAATTGAAATTGAAGTTGATATTGGTCTGGGCATTAAAAAATTTAAATCGTATACGATGGATTTAACAAAAAAATATATAGAAATTAATGCTGATTATAGGACTTAGCTGTATTGAAATTTTAAAGGTTAATATTTAGATAACAATTATGATTAAATATCTACTTAAATGTAATGATTGTGAGCAAGAATTTGAAAGCTGGTTTAGCACTTCTAAAGAATATGATAGATTGCAAAAATTAAAACTTTTAAATTGTCAATCCTGTGATTCAATGAATGTTGAAAAGTCGATGATGTCACCAAATTTATTGAATACTAAGAAAAAAGAAAATCTAAAAGAAATAAAAAAATATAAAGATATTCGAAAAAAACTTTCCGATTACAAAAAATTCGTAAAAGATAATTTTGAGTATGTGGGAGAAAATTTTACATATAAAGCAAGATCTATTCATTATGACAAAAAGAAACCAAAAAAAGGGATTTATGGTAGTGCTTCACTTAAAGATGTTAAGGAATTAAGAGAAGAGGGAATAGATACTGATATTATACCCTGGATTGACGACGATAAAAATTAAACTTTTTTGAATTCTGAAATATAATTTACAGATTTGTCAGAAGTAACAGACCACTTATTTAAAAAAGGATTAAAAGTCATTCCATCAATTTTTTTTAACTTTAATGAATTTTTTTTACAAATATCTGTTAAATATTCTGGTTTAACAAATTTCTCCCAATCGTGAGTACCTATTGGAAGCCACTTTAAAAGATATTCGGCTCCCACAATTGCAAATAAATATGATTTAAGTGTTTTATTTAAGGTGGCAATGAACATCACACCTGATTTATTTAATAACTTTGAACTTTCTTTAATAAAAAAATCAACATTTTCAACATGTTCAACAATTTCCATATTCAAAATAATATCAAATCTTTTCTTAACTTTTAAATTTTCTGGAGATGAATTATAATATTTAATTTTAAGCTTACTTTTTTTCAAATGATACTTAGCCACTTGTATATTTTTAAAAGAAGCATCTATACCAACTACATCTGCGCCAAGTCTAGCCATGGGTTCTGATAGTAATCCACCACCACATCCTATATCTAAAATACTTAAGCCTTTAAATGGCTGATGCTCTTTTTTAATTTTAAACTCTGATAAAATTGTATCTCTTATGTATTTTATTCTGATGGGGTTAAATTTATGTAATGGCTTAAATTTTCCATTAGGATCCCACCATTCCTCAGCTATTTTTGAAAATTTTTCTATTTCTTTTTTATTTATTGTGTTATTTTTCATTGTTTATTGACATTACAATCAAGATGTATTTTATCAATATATTTTAATTTATATTAATAGAAATTATCAATGAAAATAATTGTATTAAAATTTGGAGGTACTTCAGTTGGTACAACTGATAGAATTAAAAAAGTTGCAAACATTATTGCTAAATATAAAAAAAAATACAATGTAATAGTATTGTCGTCTGCAATGAGTGGTGTGACAAATAATTTAATCAAATTATCCAAAAAAATTAGCAAAAATTTTTCTGCCTCCGAATATGATGTTTTAGTTTCTTCAGGAGAACAAGTGTCCTGTGCACTAATATCAGGAGAATTGATTAATAAGGGTTTCAATTCCAGATCTTGGATGTCATGGCAAATCCCTATCAACACTGACGGAAAACATAAATTTTCAAGAATTAATAAAATTAACAAAAGTCAAATTGTTAGTTATATAAAAAAAGGAGGGATCCCCATAATCACAGGATTTCAAGGTATTAATAACAAAAATAGAATAACCACTATTGGCAGGGGAGGCACAGATGCAAGCGCAATTATGTTTGCTAAGTTTTTCAAGGCTGAAAAATGTATAATATATACAGATGTGGATGGTGTTTATTCAACAGATCCGAATAAACTTAAATCAGCTAAAAAAATAAAAGTTATTTCTTATGAGGAAATGCTAGAAATGGCCTCTCTTGGTGCTAAAGTTATGCAACCTCACTCAATTCAAGATGCAAGATTGAATAGGGTTAATATAGAGGTGAGATCTTCTTTTACAGATAATGAAGGCACTCTAATAACAAAAAGAAAAAATATAATAAATAATAAGATAATAACTGGTATTTCAAATACAACTAATGATGCTAAAGTTACACTTTTAGGGGTAAGAGACAAGCCTGGTATTGCAGCATCAATTTTTAAACCTCTATCTGAAAATTCTATAAATGTAGATATGGTAGTACAAAATATTTCTGCTAATGGAAAAGAAACTGATTTAACTTTCACAATAAAATCAGATGATCTTAGTAAAACAAAAAAAATTATTTCTCAAAATAAAAAAATAAATTTTAGAGATTTAAAATTTGACAAAAATGTTTCAAAAGTATCAATAATTGGAGTAGGGATGGTTACTACTCCTGGAGTTACTTATAGAATGTTCCAGTCACTTGCTAAGCAAAAAATAAATATTCAAGTAATATCTACTTCGGAAATAAAAATTTCTGTTTTGATAGATAAAAAGAATGTAAGAAAAGCAATATCTTCTCTACACAAAGAATTTAAATTAAATAAATAAATTATGAATATTAGACCATTTAGAGAAATTAAAAGACGAAAAACAAAAGAAATCAATGTTGGCAATGTAAAAGTTGGAGGAGATAACCCAATTTCTGTTCAATCAATGACAAATACTTTAACTAAAGATGTTAAAGAAACTGTTAAACAAATCAAACAAATTGAAGAAGCAGGTGCTGATATCGTAAGGGTATCATGTCCAGATGAAGACTCATCGAAAGCCCTTAAAGATATCGTTAAAAATTCTCCTATTCCAATAGTTGCTGATATACATTTTCACTACAAAAGAGCAATAGAGGCGGCAGAGAGTGGAGCTGCTTGTCTAAGAATAAATCCTGGAAATATTGGAGATAAAAAAAAAATTAAAGAAGTTATTAATGCTGCAAAAAATAATAATTGTTCAATTAGAATTGGAGTAAATGCTGGATCTTTAGAAAAAGACTTATTAGAAAAGTATAAAGAACCTTGTCCAGAAGCTTTAGTAGAGAGTGCATTAAGAAATATTAGTATTGTGGAAGACTTTGATTTTTATGAATTTAAAGTAAGCGTTAAATCCTCTGATGTATTCTTATCTATTGAAGCTTACAGGCAACTTTCTGAGGTTACTGATTATCCATTACATCTAGGTATCACTGAGGCAGGAACATTTTTACCTGGTAGTATAAAATCTTCTATTGGTTTTGGATCGCTGCTCATGAGTGGTATTGGAGATACTGTTAGAGTATCTTTATCTGACAATCCGGTAGAGGAGATAAAAGTTGGAAATGAAATACTTAAATCACTTAATTTAAGAAATAGAGGCGTAAAAATTATTTCCTGTCCATCTTGTGCTAGACAAGCTTTTAATGTGATCGAAACTGTAAAAAAGTTAGAAGGCAGACTATCCCATATAAAAACTCCTATTTCTTTATCTATAATTGGATGTGTAGTAAATGGACCTGGTGAGGCAGCACAAACAGATATAGGTATTACTGGTGGAGGAAAGGGTAATAACATGCTTTATTTAAATGGAGTTGAAAGCGAAAAAATATCAAGTGAGGAGATGATTTCCAAGGTTGTAAAATTGGTTGAAGAAAAAGTAGAAGAAATCGAAAAAGCTAAATAATGCTACCTTTATCAAAAGTTCAAGATTTAATTTCAAAACATTCCAAATTAGAAAAAGAACTATCCTCTCAAGAAATTGATAAAAAATCTTTTGCAGAGAAGTCAAAAGAATACTCAGATCTAAGTGAAATTATAAAAGAAGCAGTTTCTTATTTTAATTTTCAGAAAAATAAAGATGAACTGGAAAATTTAATTAATGATAATGACACTGACAAAGATATGAAAGATCTAGCTATAAGTGAATTGAATGAGCTTGTAAAAAATAATGAAAATTATGAAAAAAAAATTAAATTATTTTTACTGCCTAAGGATGAAGCAGATACAAAAAATGCAATGATAGAAATAAGAGCTGGAACAGGAGGATTAGAAGCTAGTTTATTTGCATCCGATTTATTTAAGATGTATGAAAAAGTAAGTCACAAAAAAAAATGGTTGATGGAGGTCATATCTATTTCTAAAAGCGATGCTGGTGGATTAAAAGAAGTTATAGCGTCAATTAAAGGTAAAAATATTTATTCCTCATTAAAATACGAAAGTGGGGTTCATAGAGTTCAAAGGGTTCCTGATACCGAAACTCAGGGAAGAGTTCATACATCTGCTGCTACAGTCGCTGTAATGCCTGAGGCAGAGGAAGTCGATGTAAAAATAGAAGATAAAGATTTAAGAATTGATGTATTTAGAAGTAGTGGTCCTGGAGGTCAAAGTGTAAATACAACAGACTCTGCTGTGAGAATTACTCATTTACCAACAGGTATAGTTGTAAGTCAACAAGATGAAAAATCACAAATACGAAATAAAGAAAAAGGATTAAAAATTCTAAGATCAAGAATTTATGAATTAGAACGGCAGAAAAGAGATGATGAAAGGTCCAAAGATAGAAAAAGTAAAATAGGTACTGGAGATAGATCCGAAAGGATTAGAACCTATAATTTTCCACAAGGCAGAGTTACAGATCATAGAATAAATTTAACTTTACATAAATTGTCTGAATTTATGGAGGGAGAAATATTTGATGAGATGATAGAAAACTTGGTTATTCAAGCTCAAGAAAATGAACTTAGTAACATATAAATATGAATTACAATCAAATTTTAAAAAAAGGTGAGAATTATTTAAAAAGGAGTAAAATTAAAAATCCTAATCTAGACTCTGAATTAATCTTATCAAAAGTTTTAAATAAAAAAAGAGATGAGATATTGTTAAATACAAATAATAAATTAAAAAATAAAGATATATTAAAATTTGAAAATTATTTGCAAAGAAGATTTCTTAAAGAACCAATTGCATATATACTTGGTTATAAATATTTTTGGAAATATAAGTTTTTAGCTAATAAATCAGTTTTAATACCCAGGCCTGACACTGAATTAATTATAGAAGAGTCTTTAAATTACATAGGAAATGATAAATCAAAAAAAATTCTAGATATTGGAACAGGATCAGGCTGTATAATAATTTCCTTAATTAAAGAGAGACCTAAATGTGCTGCAACAGCTATAGATATATCTAAAAAAGCTATAATAGTTGCCAAAACTAATGCAAAATTACATCATTTAGAAAATAAAATTAATTTTATTAATATCGATATTGACAAATATAAATCTTATAACTATGATTTAATAATATCTAATCCACCATACATAAATAGTATAGAATTAAATAGATTAGATGATGATATAAAATCCCATGAACCTAAATTAGCTTTATCAGGAGGTTCTGATGGATTTAGAGAAATAAAAAAAATTATAATAAAAAGTAAAGAACTGTTAAAAATAAATGGGAAATTAATTATGGAAATTGGTCATAAACAAAGAAATCAATCTTTAAAATTATTAAAAAATTTTGGTTTCTATATTAATAAAATCTCTAAAGACTTATCAGGAAAAGATAGATGCATAGTTAGTACTAAATTATAAAAATGAATAATTTCAAAAATAATAATAGAAGAGGCCGATTTAAACCTAATGGTGAAAGAAATTTCAGAAGAAATGGAAATGGACATAAAGCAAATGGAGATTTTAGTAATGGATCATCATTTAAAAGAAGGCATCCAGGAAAAAATAATCAAAATGCAGCAAAACTAGTAGAGAAATATAATGATCTCGCTAGAGAAGCTCTTTCGAATGGTGATAAAATATTGTCTGAAAATTATTTACAGCACTCTGAGCACTTTTCAAGAATTCTAATATCACAAGAAAATTTAAGAAATAATAATGAACGATTAATTGATAATAGTGTTAGTAATCATATTAAAACAGAAATTGAAACTCAAAATAAAGAAGAGGAGTCTTCAACTAAATAGTTTACATTTTTGATATAAGATTAGACTTTAAAACATCTATTTTAATCTTATTTACCTCAAAAACTTTACGTTGATCACCTTTCAATATTTTTCCAGATGGTAGCCGAAGTTTTTGTGAGTTTATTTTTCTTCCATTTTCAATAACTTCGTAATGTAAATGTGGACCAGTAGAAAGACCTGTCGAACCAACGTAACCAATGATTTGTCCTTGTTTTACTCTCGCCCCTTTTTTTATACCTCTTCCAAACTTAGACATGTGAGCATATACTGTTTGATAAATACTGTTGTGTTTAATCTTTACACAGTTTCCTCCACCCCCACACCACTGAGCTCTCACAACTAATCCATCTCCTGAAGCTAAAATTGGTGTGCCTGTAGGCGCAGCAAAATCAGTTCCAGTATGCATTTTAGTAAAACCTAAAATGGGATGTTTCCTTTTACCAAAAGATGATGATAATCTTGCTCCATTAATTGGAGTTTTCATTAAAGTTTTTCTCATACTTTTCCCATTTTCATCAAAATAATCAATTTTATTCTTTTCATATTCATGTCTATAAAGTTTTAGATCTTTATTTTGTAAATTTAAATTAGCAAAAATTATATTACCTGTTTCAACTATAATCCCATCTTCGTTTAAAAACTCTTCATAGATAATTTGAAAACTATCATCTTTCCAAATATCTCTTTGAAAATCAACTTGAAACCCATACAATCTTGCAAACTCAATAATAACAGAAGGTTTTATTTTTAAACTTATAGCTGTTTGATATAAACTATTTGTAATCTTACTTTCTCTGTAAGTAATTACTTTGTTTAAATTTTTCTCAAGTATTTTTGATTTAAAATTTTTATTTTTTAAGTCTCTAACAAAATAAATTTCTTTTTTTTTGTTAACCTCGATAATGAATTCAATAATTTTTGGATTATGTTTTTTGTCAATCTTAAAATATATTTTTTGATTTGGTCTTAATATTATAATTTTTGGGTTTTTTTTTACTGTTTCAATAAATAAATTTCTCTCATTTTTCGTGATTTCAATATTATTAATTATACTTTCGTAATTATCACCTTCTTTGACTATATAATGAAATTCTGTATACCTATTTTCTAATTTAGATGTTATTTTTGCAAATGTTTTCTGAAGATAGAAATTATTTAGTGTTTTTTTTAAATTTTTATAATTAGATTTTTTATTTTGTTCATAAAAATAAGTTACGAGACTTGTTATAATAATTAATAAAAACAACCATATAAAATGTGAAAGTGGTTTCGTTTTTTTTTTAATTTTTGTAAACACAAATATATTGATCGACTAAAAATGTTGATTTATATGACTTTTTAACACACTTTTTGTTTATCTAAAAACTTGATTTATAAATTATTTCCAATATAAGCGTCACACTCAACATGTAAAAAATGTTATTTATTAGGCTTTATAGCCTAATTAGCTATTTGAATTGTTAATATTTTAAGAAGAGAAGTGTGGACGGTTAAGGTTACCAAAATTTGTCGTACACACTTCAACATTATATAAATATTATTCTTAGTATTTATATAGAAGCTAGTGTGCGCCGTTTTTAAACTTGAGAGTTTGATCATGGCTCAGAACGTACGCTGGCGGCACGCCTTATACATGCAAGTCGAACGAAGTAGCAATACTTAGTGGCAGACGGGTGAGTAACATGTAGGTATCTTCCCTTTGGTGAGGAATAACACGAGGAAACTTGTGCTAATACCTCATAAGTCTTTACGGAGAAAGCTTTATGCGCCGAAGGATGAGCCTGCACTTGATTAGTTTGTTGGTGGGGTAATGGCCTACCAAGACTTTGATCTATAGCTGATCTGAGAGGATGATCAGCCACATTGGGACTGAGACACGGCCCAAACTCCTACGGGAGGCAGCAGTAGGGAATATTGCACAATGGAGGAAACTCTGATGCAGCGATGCCGCGTGAGTGAAGAAGGCCTTTGGGTTGTAAAGCTCTTTCGTCGGGGAAGAAAATGACTGTACCCGAATAAGAAGGTCCGGCTAACTTCGTGCCAGCAGCCGCGGTAATACGAAGGGACCTAGCGTAGTTCGGAATTACTGGGCTTAAAGAGTTCGTAGGTGGTTAAAAAAGTTGGTGGTGAAATCCCAGAGCTTAACTCTGGAACTGCCATCAAAACTTTTTAGCTAGAGTATGACAGAGGAAAGCAGAATTTCTAGTGTAGAGGTGAAATTCGTAGATATTAGAAAGAATACCAATTGCGAAGGCAGCTTTCTGGATCATTACTGACGCTGAGGAACGAAAGCATGGGTAGCGAAGAGGATTAGATACCCTCGTAGTCCATGCCGTAAACGATGTGTGTTAGACGTTGGAAATTTATTTTCAGTGTCGCAGCGAAAGCGTTAAACACACCGCCTGGGGAGTACGACCGCAAGGTTAAAACTCAAATGAATTGACGGGGACCCGCACAAGTAGTGGAGCATGTGGTTTAATTCGAAGATACGCGCAGAACCTTACCAACACTTGACATGTTCGTCGCGACTCTAAGAGATTAGAGTTTTCGGTTCGGCCGGACGAAACACAGGTGCTGCATGGCTGTCGTCAGCTCGTGTCGTGAGATGTTGGGTTAAGTCCCGCAACGAGCGCAACCCTCACTTTTAGTTGCCATCATTTAGTTGGGCACTCTGAAAGAACTGCCAGTGATAAGCTGGAGGAAGGTGGGGATGACGTCAAGTCCTCATGGCCCTTACGTGTTGGGCTACACACGTGCTACAATGGCATTTACAATAGGAAGCAAGGTGGCGACATCAAGCAAATCCTAAAAAGATGCCTCAGTTCGGATTGTACTCTGCAACTCGAGTACATGAAGCTGGAATTACTAGTAATCGCGGATCAGCGCGCCGCGGTGAATACGTTCCCGGGTCTTGTACACACCGCCCGTCACACCATGGGAGTTGGTTCTACCTTAAGGCAAGGCATAAAACCCTTGACTACGGTATAGTCAGCGACTGGGGTGAAGTCGTAACAAGGTAGCCGTAGGGGAACCTGCGGCTGGATTACCTCCTTTCTAAGGATGATTAAGGAATATTTCTTAATCTAAATAATATAACAGGTTAATGTTGACCGTCCTCATTTCTCTTTTTAAAATTGTGTTTCCTTTTTTGCAGAAAAGGGCCGGTAGCTCAGTTGGTTAGAGCACACCCTTGATAAGGGTGGGG
>CACICY010000009.1:0-2500 GCA_902585265.1 uncultured Pelagibacteraceae bacterium | reverse complement strand
TAATGCATAATCACATGCTACGGCATCAATATTTATATTAATATTTAAAAATGTTGACAAAATATTTAAAAAATCAATGTGAACCCAATCATCAGAATCTACTCTCACTATAAGTGATCCAGTGGAATTTCTGATCCCAACGTTTAAAGAAGCAGGTAATCCAATATTTTTTTTATTATTTATAATTTTAATATTTGAATATTTATATTTTTTTATTTCGTTTAGTGAATTATCATTTGAATTGTCATTTATAATTATCAATTCGTAATTTTTTTTATTTAATGATTGTCTCAAAAGAGACCTAATACATCTACCAACATATTTTTCTGAATTAAAAACAGGTATAATTACCGAAACTTTTAATTTACTTTGCATTTTTTTGTATAAATTTTTAAGATAATTTAAAACTACTTTTAATAAATTTTTTTATTTATTAGTATGTTTCATATTTATATAAAAGCATTATATTAACAAGTAATTTATGAAAAAAGTGCTCATAACGGGTGGATGTGGATTCATAGGATCAAATCTGTCTGATTATTTGAGGAGAAAAGGCTTTAAAGTCTATTTAATAGATAATTTTTCAAATAATAAAACTGATATTCCAATTAAGAAATCATTACTCTACAAAAAAGATATAAATAAAATAAACCAAATAAAAAATTTAAAGAATATAAGTGCCATAATACACTTAGCGGCTAGTGCAGATATACTTATCAGTAAGAAAAACGAAAATAAATATTACAAAGATAATATTTCAGGATTGCAAGAGGTATTAAGATTTTGTTCTGAAAAAAATGTAAAAAAAGTAGTTTTTGCTTCCTCAGCCTCAGTTTACGGTGATACTAAAAATAAAAAAGTAAATGAAAATTTTTCATTAAAACCAAATCATTACTATGGATATACAAAATTAATAGGTGAGAAAATGGTAGAAACTTATTCTAAAATAAATAACATAAACTACACAATATTACGATTTTTCAATATTTATGGACCAAAATCGAATGCAGTTGTATCTACTTTTTTAGCACAAAAACTTCAAAATAAAATAATAACAATATTTGGCAACGGAGAGCAAAGAAGAGATTTTTTGCACGTAGATGATTTATGTGGTGCAATTTGGAAAGTCTTAGTAAATAAAAAATCAAATAAAAAAACTTATAATCTTGGATCTGGAAAATCAATAAGTATCAATGAATTGGTAAAAAAAATTAGTTATTCAAAAACTAAAAATTTAATGAAAAGAAATGATGATATAGAAATTTCTATAGCTCAAATTTCTAAAGCTAAAAAAGAATTAAATTGGAAACCTAAAATTGAAATAGAAAAAGGTATAAAGAAAACTCTCACTTTAGATTTTAAAAGACTTAAAAAAGTAAAATTAATATCACTAAAAGAGCAAACTAATTTAATTAAAAAATTTAATACGTAAAATTAATCAATGAAAATATTTGGAGACGACGGATTTAGAGACAAATATGGAAAAGGTCTAATGAGTGAAATTTTTTTAAATAATTTTTTTTGTTCATTAAATATTATTTTAAAAAAAAAAAAAATTAATAGTGTAATAATAGGTTTTGATACCAGAAAAAGTAATGAAGAAATTAGAAGAATTATAATATCCAACTTATTTGATGTTAAGAAAATTCATATAATCAATAAACCAGTTACAACACCTTATATTCACTTTTTATCAAAGAACACTAAATCATTTTGTATAATGATAACAGCTTCACATTTTGAGTGGAATTATAATGGCTTTAAATTTTTCTATAAAGGGGAAAAAATTTCAAAAATTTTTGAAAGTCAAATAATTAAAAATTTAAATAAACAAAAAATTAAGAGAAAAATTAAAAAAAAAATAAGTTTTATATATCCAAAAAATTATTTTAATTTTATGAATAAAAAATTTAATATTATTATTAAAAAAAAAATAATTTTAGACCTAGCTAATGGTGGTGCTTCTTCTTTTATTAATCAAATAAATTTTTTAAAAAAATTAAATAAAATTAATTATAATTTTGACGGAAAAAATATAAATAAAAATGCAGGATCAAATTTTATAAAAAAAAATTTTAGAAAAAGAAATTTTGAATATTTAATAGCATTCGATGGTGATGCAGATAGAGTTTCAATTGCAAAAAAAGGCTACGGAATTATCGAAACAGAAAAATTAGCACTAATATTTGCTAAATATCTTTTGAAATATAAAAAAATAAATAAAGAAAATATTGTTGGAACGATCATCACAAACCCCTGGCTAGAAGAAGAGTTAATAAAAATAAAAATTAAACTTTTAAAAACAAAGGTTGGAGACAGAAATGTGACAGAAAAAGAAAAAAAAAATTTTTCCTTATTTAGTTTCGAAACCTCAGGACATTTTTCCTTTAATAAAATGATGGATGGAATTTATGCATCTGCACTATTTTTAAAAATAATTCAAAATAATGAAAATATTGTTAATGAAATATTAAAGAAAAAAATAAATTATAAAAAATAT
>CACICY010000008.1 GCA_902585265.1 uncultured Pelagibacteraceae bacterium | reverse complement strand
AAAGAGAAAGTTTCTTTAGATAAAGATTTTTATGTATTTACTGGCTCGACTGTTGGTGTTGTACCAATTAAAAGTAAAGGCGAATATATAGGCAAAGTAGACAAACTTGGTACTGTTAGAACAACTATCAATTAATGGGTCTTCATTTTTCTGTAGAAGAATTCAAAAATAGAAAAGATAAGGTAATTAAACTTTTAAATGAGGAAAAATTAGATGCTATCCTTATGTTTAGACAGGAGTCGATGTATTGGCTCACTGGATATGACACATTTGGATATGTTTTTTTTCAAACATTAGTTTTGGATAAAAAAGGTAATATAATTTTATTAACAAGAGCTCCAGATTTAAGACAGGCACAAAATACCTCTAATATTAATGATATTAGAATATGGGTTGATAAAAATGGATCAGATCCTACTGAAGATCTTAAAATTATTTTAGATGAATTAAATTTAAAGGGTAAAAATATTGGAGTTGAATACGAAGCATATGGATTAACTGGTCGTAATGCTTTAAGACTGAATAAATCCTTAAAAAATTACTGCTCAATAGAAGATACTTCTGAATTAGTTACTAAATTAAGAGTTATAAAATCAAATGAAGAAATTAATTATGTAAAAAAAGCAGCAAATTTAGCTGACAAAGCTTTAAGTGAAGTTTGGAAACATGCAAAGGCAGGTGTAAGTGAGTCTAAGATTTTAGCTGAAATGAATAAAGTTATATTTGAGGGAGGTGGTGATTATCCTGCAAATGAGTTTATAATTGGATCTGGTAAAAATGCACTTCTATGTCGATACCAAGCTGAAAAACAAATTTTAAATTCAAGAGACCAACTGACTATAGAATGGGCTGGCACATATAGACATTATCACTCGGCAATGTTTCGGACTATTCCAATTGGAAAAGCTGATACAAAACATTTTAAAATGCACGAAGCTTGTATTGAGGCTTTAAATAAGTGTGAAATTAAATTGAAACCAGGGAATAAAATTGGTGAAGTATTTGATATTCATGCAAAAACTTTTGATGATTTAGGGTATAAAAATTCTAGAATGAATGCTTGTGGTTATTCTTTGGGGGCAACTTTTTCACCTAATTGGATGGACTGGCCAATGTTATACACTGGAAATCCATATGTAATTAAGCCAGGAAATATATTTTTTATGCATATGATACTAATGGACTCTGAGAATAATTTAGCAATGAACCTAGGTGAAACTTACCTAGTTACAGAAAGTGGTAATGAAAGACTTGGAAATCAAAAACTTGATTTAGTCGTTATTTGATTAAAAAAAGTCTTACATCCCCCATCTCATTGCTGCTGTATGAACTGGAGCATCCCAATGCTTTAAGATTTCATCATCACATTTGAGAAGAGTAATTGAAGCTCCTTGCATCTCAAGTGAAGTACAATAATTTCCAACTAAACTTTTTGTTACTTCAATACCTTTAGATTGTAAAATTTGACATGCATCCTCATAAACTAAATATAATTCTGTCAAAGGAGTACCGCCCATTCCATTTACGAAAAGTAAATTCTTTTCATTTTTTTCTGGTTTTAAATTGTCTAAAATAGCTTCTAAAATGTTTCCAACTATAGTTTTTGATAGTTGAATTTTTTCTCTTTTTCTTCCTGGCTCACCGTGAATACCTACACCAAATTCCATTTCATCATCGCCTATATCAAAAGTAGGTTTTCCCGCAGCAGGAACAGTGCAACTTGTGAATGCTACTCCCATCGTACCAGCGTTTTTATTAACTTTTTCACCAAGTTTTTTACATTCTTCAAGGGTTCCACTATGTTCGGCTAAGGATCCAACTATTTTTTCTACCAATACAGTTGCCGCAACACCTCTTCTTCCGGTAGTAAATGTAGAGTCTTCAACTGCAACATCATCGTTGGTAATAATACTATCGTTTTTACCAGAATACATTTCAGCTCCCATTTCAAAGTTCATGATGTCCCCAGAATAATTTTTAACTATAAATAAAACTCCTGCGCCACTATCTACATGTTCTGCTGCTGCTTGCATCTGATCTGGTGTTGGTGCTGAAAATACAAAACCTGGACAAGCTGCATCTAACATTCCATGACCAACAAAACCCCCGTGCATTGGCTCATGCCCGCTTCCACCGCCTGAAATTAAAGAAACTTTTCCATCTTTGGTTTTATTTTTTCTAGATACAAAGCTTGGGTCTAAATTGACATTTATAATATCGCTATGTGCTTTACCAAAACCAGTAAGGCTCTCTTTTAGAAAATCATCGTTATTATTTATAAATTTTTTCATTTTTCCCTCCTAATTATTTATTACTGATTTACAAATTGTATCGATTATAAGCTGAGAAGAACGAGCTCCAGGATCTATATGTCCTTTTGCACGTTCACCTAAAAAAGAAGCTCTACCTTTTGTGGCCAACATATCTTTTGTAGATAACATTCTTTCTTCTGCAATTTTTATCACTTCATTTAAACCTGGTTTAAATTCACTTTCATTTTTTAATTCGTTTAGTTTTTCTGAAACTGGTAATAAAACATCCATCATAGTTTTTTCTCCAACATCAGCTTTTCCTCTTTCTTTCATGGCTTTAATTCCACTAATAATCATTTCACATGCTTTATTAAAATCAACATCTTTATCTAAATCAGAAGATTTAGCCATAGTCATAAAAAAAGTTCCAAATAATGCGCCCGATGATCCACCAATACCTGACAAAACTTTCATTGCTATCATATTTAAAGCTTTGGCTAATGGTAAATCTTTAATAGCGTCTTCAAGTTCAACAACTAACTTCAAACCTCTTTGAATGTTAAAAATATGGTCTCCATCTCCAATTTTTTGATCAAGAACCTCAATTTCTGCAGAATTTTCATCTATAACTTTTTGGACACTTTTTGCTTGAGAAATTAAAAAACTAACGCTCATAAATTCTATTTCCTTCTTGATCAAATCTTAAAACTTTTTCATTATTCATGTCAAAATTAATTGTCTCATTTATTGATGATTTATAGTTACCTTGAATTGACACTAGTATTTCTTGGTCCTTAAAATTTAAAGCAACTACGGTTTCTGAACCTAGATTTTCAATTGAAATAATTTTGGCTGAGTAGTTACCAGTTCCTATTGTAATATTTTCAGGTCTTATTCCAAATGTAGGTACATCATCCATTCCAAATAATTTCCCAGGGAGAATATTGATTTTTGGTGATCCCAATCTTTGCGAAACATATATAGAATTTGGATTTTCATATATCTCTTCGGGAGTTCCTATTTGTACTAAATGACCCTCTTTTAAAACTCCAATTTTATCTGCTAAAGTGGTTGCTTCTGCTTGGTCATGTGTAACATAAAGTATTGTTGAATTTAGATTAGTTTGAATATTTTTTAACTCAACCCTAAGACTCTCTCTTAATTTAGCATCTAAAGATGACAGAGGTTCATCCATTAAGTATAAATTTGGCTCACGAACTAATGCGCGACCTATTGCAACTCTTTGCATCTCCCCACCGGATAATTGTGTAGCTTTATTATTTAGTTTATTTGAAATCTTTAACATGCTCGCAATACTCTCAACCTTAGTTTTTATTTCTTCTTCAGGTAATTTTCTCATTGGAGATCTTAAAGGGAATGCTAAATTTTCATAAACACTATAGTGAGGATATAAAGAGTATTGTTGAAATACAAAACAAACATCTCTTGAAGCTGGTTGATCTTCAGTTACAGACTCATCATTAAATAAAATACTTCCATTATCTATTTTCTCTAATCCAGCAATACATCTTAATGTAGTAGTTTTTCCAGCACCAGATGGGCCTAATAAAACAAAAAACTGTCCATCCTCAATGGTAAAATTTATATCATGCAAGGCCTCAATTTTTTTATTATAGGTTTTAGATAAATTTTTTAATTCTATTTTTGCCATTAATTCATAAACTCACTTTTAAGAGATCTGTTAGTCTCACCATCAAAAATAATTATGTTATTATTAGAAGGTTTTATTTGAACGTTTTCATTGATTTTAACACTTGTTGAAATATTAGTTTTTACTTTGATTTCTCCAAAATTAGTTTTAACCGTTACAATTTTTCTTGAACCTAAATATTCAACCCCAAATACCGAACCTTTAAGACCACCCTCGTTAGTAAGAGATAAATTTTCAGGACGAATACCAAATGAGTTTTTTTTACTTTTTGATATTTCATACTGTTTAGGTATGTTAAAGTTTGTTCCCTCTATATTTAAAGTCGATTGTTCATTTGAAATGCCTTGATCAATATTTATGAAATTCATTCCAGGAGAGCCAATAAATGACGCTACAAATTTAGTTGCTGGTTTATTGTAGATTACTGCAGGTTCATCAGCCTGTAAGATTTCACCACCATCCATTACAGCAATACGATCAGCTAATGACATTGCCTCTAGTTGATCATGTGTTACATAAACAGTGGTAGCGCCAATATCGATATGTAATTTCTTGAGTTCTAAACACATTAATTCTCTAAATTCAGCATCCAAAGTACCTAAAGGCTCATCCATTAAAAATGCTTTTGGCCTTCTAACTAAAGCTCTACCAAGAGCTACACGTTGTCTATCTCCACCAGATAGAGATGAAATACTGGAGTTTAAAATATGATCAATTCTTAAAAGTTTTGCTGCCTCCTCAACTCTAGTTTTAATTTCACTTCTGCTATAACCCTGCATTTTAAGAGGAAAAGATAAGTTATTTTTTACGTTCATATGTGGATAAAGTGCGAACAATTGAAAAACAAATGCAATATCTCTCTCAGATGCTCTCAACATTCCAACTTCTTCTTCGCCTAAGTAAATTTCTCCTGATGTTGGTAACTCCAATCCAGCAATCATTCTAAGAGTTGTTGTTTTTCCACATCCAGATGGGCCTAGCAAAACAAAAAACTCTTTATCATTAATTGTTAAATTTGAGTTTTTTACTGCAGTAAAATCTCCAAATGATTTTTGTAAATTTGATATTTTAATTTGAGACATATTAATCCGGAAAGTGACTTGTGATTACGAAACCGATAGTTCCAACTAAAATTACAATAAATGAGTAAGTATACATCCACATTGCAAATGGCTGTAACAGCATGAAAACTCCAAGTAAAATTAATACTGTAGACAAATTTTCCCAGTAAACTCTTCTAAATATTTTTCTCATTAATGACCTCTCTTCTTGCATTATTTCCTCACTGCTCCAAAAGTAATACCTCTTAAAAGATGTTTTCTTAAAATAATTGTAAAAATCATTACTGGTAATAAAAATAAAGTTGTGCCAGCTCCAATTGCAGGCCAATCCAAACCACCTTCTCCTATAATTGTAGGTATAAATGGTGGAGCTGTTTGTGCATTAAATTGGGTAAGTAAAACTGCAAATGCATATTCATTCCATGAAAAAATCATACAAAAGATTGCTGTTGCAGCTATACCTGTCATTGCTTGTGGAAGAACAACTTTAAAGAATGCTTGAAGTCTAGAATATCCATCAATCATAGCTGCTTCTTCATATTCTTTAGGAATTTCATCCATAAATCCTTTTAACAGCCACACCGCTAAACTTAAATTTACGACTGTATATAATATGATCATTCCAAGGTGAGTATCCCCCAGACCCAATTTTCTATACATAATGAATATTGGAACAGCCACGGCAATTGGTGGAAACATCCTAGTAGAGAGAATAAAAAATAATAAATCATCTTTTAATGGAACTCTAAACCTTGAAAAGGCATACGCTGCTAAGGCACCCAAAAATACAGATGCAAAAGTTGAACCAAATCCAATTATCATTGAATTTGAATACCTTCCTAAAAATTTTGATGGTCCTGTTATAACCATCTCTCTACTTCTAACTAATTCTTCATACCAATTTTCTGGTGGTGGCAGTGAGTCAAGATATTCCTGAGATTGTCTTGATCTATTAGTAAACAAATTAACATATCCTTCTAATGATGGTTCAAAAAATACTTCAGGTGGATAAGAAATTGCACTATTTACATTCTTGAAGCTGGTCATCACCATCCAAGAAATAGGAATTAACGTTATTACTGTATATACAATAATAATTGTAGCAGCGAGTTTCTTTGAAAACGACGAAGGTTCTAAATATGATCTAGATGTATCCATCAGCGTTCCTTTATCTTATTCATTACTTTTACATAAACATTTCCAAAACCAAAAATCGTTACAAAAAGAATAACTGCAAAAGCTGAACTATAACCGGTTTTCCATTTTTCAAATGCTTCTCTTTTTAAATTGATTGAGGCGAGCTCTGTAGCTGACCCAGGGCCACCGGATGTAAGTTCGACGACCATATCAAACATTTTAAAATTCTCAATTCCCCTAAATAATAATGCCAACAATAAAAATGGTAATACAGATGGTAATGTGATGTAAATAAACTGTTGCCATTTACTAGCTCTATCGACTTCTGCCGCTTCATATAAATAATTTGGAACAGATCTTAGACCAGCTAAACAAATTAACATTGTAAAAGGTGTCCACATCCAAGTATCAACAATAACTATTGACCATGGCGCAAGCACACTTGATCCAATCATATCAAAACTTCCAAAATCGTGGAAAAAATTAATAACATAATTAAACAAACCTACTTGAGGATTATAAAGATAAGTCCAAAACACACCCACAACAGCAGGTGATAACATCATTGGTAACACTATTAAGGTAGTTAATAATTCATTACCTTTAAATTTCCTATTTAATAATAAAGCTAAACCTAGACCTATTACAGCCTGAAGTAACAAAGTCCAAAACATAAAGTTTGCCGTAACCTGCATTTTTTCCCATATAGCTTCTTTATTAAGAACTTTTATATAATTTTTTAAACCTACAAATTGTGGTTCTCTTCCAATTTTATTTGCATAAAAATTTGTGAAAGACATTCTAATTGCGTAAATCAAAGGATAAATATTTATTGCTAATAAAAGAAATACAGAGGGGCCAATAAAAAGCCACGCTACAGCTTTATCAGATAGTCCTTTAAATTTTTTTTTAACGCTCATATGATTTTTTTAACAAAAAAAGGGGAGATTATATCCCCCCTCCTTTTTTTATATCTTCAAGTAATATTGTTAAAGTTTGCCGTCTGCTTCAAATACTTCAACCCACTCTTCAATGATTTTATCTAAAGCACCTTTAGCAGTACCTTTTCCATTAACAACATAGTCATGAATAGCTTCCTGCATAGGTAACATTAACTCAACAAATGTTGGTTCTTGCCAAAAATCTTTGACTATCCCCATTGAGTCTAAGAAACCTTGTGCATAAACTGTAGACGTTGGAAAAGATGGTGAATTTAGAACATCATTATGACATGAATATCCTCCCAAATCCCACCATTTTTGCTGTACATCTGGTCTTGCAAACCATTTAATATATTCTAACGCAAGATCTTGTTTATCTGAATATTTAACAACAGATATACCTTGACCACCTAATGTGGCAGCAGCTACGTTTTGTTTTGGATTTGCAAAGAAGCCACTAACTCTGCCGTCGCTATCTTCTTTAGAAACACCTGGCCAAAAAGCATACCAGTTCATTTGGAATGCAACTTGTCCTGATTTGTATGCATCTAGGTTTGCTACCATATAAGCATCAGAGTGTCCTGGAGGTGCACAGTCTTCATATAATTTTCTGTAAAACTCTACAGCTTCTACTGCTTGAGGAGAATTGAAAAATCCTTCCATGTCATATGGTTTATTTGGATTTTCATATTCCATGCCCCATGCATACATTGCAGCTGTAACACCCATTGTAATACCTTCAGATCCACGCTCTGTATTAATGGCTGCACCATATCTTTTTTGACCATCAATTTCTCTTCCTTGGAAGAATGAACACATATCATGTAATTGATTCCAGTTTGCAGGAACTCCTAGATCATAACCATGTTTCTTTTTGAACTCAGAATTAAGTTCTGGTCTATCAAACCAGTCTTTTCTATAAGCCCAAGCTAATGCGTCTCCCATAGCTGGTAATGCATAATAGTTTTCACTTCCTTTAGGCCAAGTTGAATATGCATAAACTGTTGCAGGTGAGAAATCATTCATTGAAATACCCTCTTTATCAAAGAAATCATTCAACTTTACGTAGTGTCCGTAAACTGCACCAGCACCAATCCATTGCGAGTCACCGATTAATAAGTCAAAAGTTTTACCTTTGTTGTTAAGTTCGTTCAACATACGATCTGCAAAATTTGGCCATGGCACGAATTCGAAGTTGACATCTATTCCTGTTTCTGCAGTAAACTCTTTAGTAAGTTCTTGTAAAGCATTAGCAGGGTCCCAAGCGGCCCAACCTAATGTAATTGACTTAGCATTAGAATTTACAGAAAAAGAGAATAGAGATACAAATAATAAAATCATTATTTTTTTCATTTTTTTTCCCCTCTTATTGTTATTATTATTAATATAAGTCTATCCAAGATGACTTGTGCCTGCTAGTATTTTTTTTGTAAAAATTAGTTAGTGTAAAAATTAAAGAGAAAGGGGAATTATGAACAAAATAAAAGGTCCTGCAATTTTCCTAGCACAATTTGTAGGTGAAGAAGCACCATTTAATTCTTTAGATAATATTTGTAAATGGGCATCATCTCTTGGTTACAAAGGTATACAAATTCCAAGTTGGGACGGTAGATTAATTGATTTAAAAAAAGCATCTGAAAGTAAAGATTATTGTGACGAAGTTAAAGGAATTGCTAAATCACACAATCTAGAAATTACAGAATTATCAACTCACCTTCAGGGTCAACTTGTTGCAGTGCATCCTGCCTATGATTCTGCTTTTGATGGTTTTGCTGCGCCTGAAGTAAGAGGAAATCCTAAAGCAAGACAAGAATGGGCTGTAAATCAATTGATGATGGCTGCAAAAGCATCAAACAGTCTAGGACTAGATAAACATGTAACTTTTTCAGGAGCACTTGCTTGGCCTTATGTTTATCCTTGGCCACAAAGACCTGAAGGTTTAATTGAAAATGCATTTGATGAATTATCAAAAAGATGGAAGCCTATTCTTGATCACTTTGACCATAATGGAGTTGATTTATGTTATGAAATACATCCAGGTGAAGATCTTCATGATGGTGTAACTTTTGAAATGTTTTTAGAAAGAGTTGGTAATCATAAAAGATGTAATATGCTTTTTGATCCAAGTCATTATGTTCTGCAACATCTGGATTATTTAGCTCATATTGATATTTATCATGAGAAGATAAAAATGTTTCATGTTAAAGATGCTGAGTTAAATCCATCTGGAAAACAAGGTGTCTATGGTGGTTTTCAGTCTTGGGTTAATAGAGCTGGTAGATTTAGATCACTCGGGGATGGACAGGTTGATTTTAAATCCATATTTTCAAAACTAACTTCATATGATTATGATGGTTGGGCAGTTCTTGAATGGGAATGTTGTCTTAAACATCCGGAAGATGGAGCAAGAGAGGGAGCTGAATTCATAAAAAATCATATTATTAATACAACAGAAAAAGCTTTCGATGATTTCGCAGGTAGTGGTGCTGACCATGAAGCAAATAAAAAAATGCTTGGCATTAATTAATGAATAGAAAAATACGCATCGGAATGGTTGGTGGTGGAAAAGATGCTTTTATTGGAAGTGTCCATAGAATAGCTTTAAGACTTGATGGGTATTATGAATTAGTAGCGGGATCATTTTCATCTGACTTTGATAATTCAAAAGAAACTGGAAAAAATCTTGGTCTAGAAAATGATAGGATCTATAAAACCTACCAAGAGATGGCAGAGAAAGAGTCTTCAAGACCGGACGGTATTGATGTAGTTTCTATAGTAACACCAAATCATTTACATGTGCCTATTGCAAAAATCTTTGCGGATAAAGGGATTCATATTATTTGCGATAAGCCAATTGGTATGTCTAGTGAGGAGGCAATAGATCTTAAAAAAATTATTGAAAGTAAAAAATTAATATTTGCTTTAACGCATAATTATACGGGTTATCCAATGGTTCGACATGCAAGATCTTTAGTTCAAAAAGGAGACTTGGGTTCTTTGAGAGTTATTCAAGCTGAATATCCTCAAGATTGGTTAACTACAAAGGTAGAGGATAGTGGATTAAAGCAAGCAGAATGGAGAACTGATCCCAATAGGTCAGGCGCAGGTGGTTGTATAGGAGATATAGGAACTCATGCCTATAATTTGATTAGGTTTATCACTAGGCTAGAGGTAGATGAAATTTCGGCGGATATTCATACATTTGTTGAAGGGAGACAAGTAGATGATAACGCGCAAATAATGCTTAGGTTTAGAGGGGGCGCGAAGGGATCAATATGGTCAAGTCAGGTAGCAGTTGGAAATGAAAATAATCTTAAAATACGAGTATATGGAGAAAATGCAGGAATAGAGTGGAGACAAGAAGATCCAAATTACTTGAGTTACACAAAATTTGGTAACCCTGCTCAAATCATTACAAGGGGAAGTAATATCACGAGTGAAGAAGCTAAAAATGTAACAAGAATTCCTCAAGGTCATCCAGAAGGTTATTTAGAAGGTTTTGCTAATATTTATAGTGATGTTTACAAAGAGCTTTCAGCTAAAATTAATAAACAAGAATATGATAAATCAAATAATTGTTACCCCACTATTGATGATGGAATTGATGGAATGAGGTTTATAGAAAACGTGATTAAGTCTAGTAAGAATAATAGTAATTGGACTGCATTTAATTCTAATTAAATTTTTGTTTAAAAATATAATTTATAAAACCCATTTTGATCTTTTATTTATTTTAATAATTTGAAATCAATTTTCTAGAGTGGTAAATTATATATACCATATCTCATGGTGAAAAAGAGACCGATATCGCATCGGTTAAAAGCGAGTTTTGGAAAAACAAACAAGGAGAGTGTATGAAAAGAATGCACAGAGTATTAAGTTCGTTTAGCCGAGGCTCAAAGAACGCTAGGCTAAATCAACTTATGTTTCGAAATTTGAAAACTGTAGAAACTAATGCAAATGGCACAAGTGGATACGTTATCAAATCTGGAAAAAATTCAGGAGAAACATTAGGTCACTTAAAGAAAGAGGCTAAAAAGTTTTAGCTTAAAGAATGAGATATGGGGCATGTAAAAATAACTGCCCCATATTTTTTCTTTCTATTTTACTGGGGTCATAATTTTTTGACCTTCAACTCCCATAGCAACAACAATTGCTTTAACAGGAACATCTCCAATATTTTTAGATTCATGAGCCACACCTACATCTTCAATAAATGCATCTCCAGCTTTATAAACATAGCTATTGCCACCTTGAGTAAGTTCAATTTCTCCTTGTTGTATCATTATTAAAACAGGGAACGAGTGAGTATGCGGAACTACAGGGCCCCCTACGGGTACAGTAAATTCAAAAGCTGTGATCTTTGCTTTTCCAGATGGATAAACAATATCGTTACCCATCCCAGTCTGACTAGTTGATAAAATTCTTTTTACATGACCATCAGCAAAAACAGAGCTGTTTAAACCAAATAATACAAATAAAATTAGAAATAATTTTTTCATAAAATACCTTTCTGATTAATGAAGTTAAACTATCAGGCGATAGAAATTAATATATATGGCAAAATGTAATCTATTTACTCCACTCAACTTTAAACATAGCTTCGTTACGTCTCATCATAGGAAGCGTAAAAGGCCCATTATAGGTTGCTCTTATTGGGGGTCCTTTAATGATTACTTTATCCTCTAAGAGTTTTTTATTAAGAATTTCCTTATGTTTGAGGAAATTATTATCTGAGGCTCTTCCAGAATACTCTATTACAGCAAAAAAACCTTCTTCTATTGTTGAGATTTTAATATCTGAATTTGTGGGTATAGGTACATTCTCTTTTGTAAATTTCGATGGAAGATAAAATTGCATGTAGTATCCATTGTCTTTCTCACCCTGTGTCACTGGCACAGTCATTTTGATTTCTTGGGATTTATTATTCTGACCCGAGATATATTTAAAAAGTTTTCTAAAACTATTGTCATCATTTCTACTTACAACTTCAACAACTAGACGGTCTTTATAATATCTCACTTCGTATATTTCAGATTTATATACTACATCATATTGAGATTCCTCATATGCCATTGAAGTAGAGTAAGGTAAAATACAGAATATATAAATCAAAAAAGATATTGATATTATTGATTTTCTCATTTAGTTAGATCCTAACTCTTGCAACTTATCAGACAAATAAGTTTGCTCACTATTATTTCCTGAGGCAAGTTTGATCATTGCATTTACAACTATCTCAACTTTTATTGGAGTGTATTTTTTAAATCCACCAAAAAAGAATAAGGATAGAAATTTCATCACTGGAATTCCTAAAACCTCAACAATTCTAAAGTCTTTTCTGTTGCCAACTAAAAATGAGGGTTGAATAATGCTTAGGTTAGAAAACCCAATCTTTTTTAGCTCCTCCTCTACTTGACCTTTATTTTTTAAATATGTACTTGAGGCTTTTGGGTTTGCTCCAATTGAGGAGACATAAATAAAATTACTAATTGAATTAAATTTTGCAATTTTTGCTAATTGTACAGGCAAGTCATATTCTATTCTTCTATATTCGTTTTTATCGGGTGTGTCTTTGTGAGTTGTACCAATGCAAAAAAAACAATCATCACCTGTTAATTTTTCTTTTAAAGTGTCTAAATCTAAAAAATCTGTATTTATCACTTCAACTTTTGAATTATCAATAGAAGGTAATTTTCTAACAAATATTTTTATTTTGTTGTAAGTATTATTGTTGATTAAATTATCTAGTAAATTAGATCCTATTAACCCAGATGATCCAAATAAAACAGCGGTTTTCATTATTATTTTAAATACTCTTCTTTCATAAATTTTTTTATTCTATTTGCTCCTTCAATTATATCCTCAGTGCTTCTAGCGTATGAAAACCTTATTGTAGAATTTCCTCTTTTTTGATCGAAATCAAGACCAGGAGTTATTGCTACTCCTGCTTTATCAAGCACTTCTTTACAAAAATTAAGGCTATCTTTCGAATACTCTGAAATATCAATGTAGATATAAAATGCACCATCTGGGGGAGAAAATTTATTTAAACCAGCCTTAGGTAGCTCTTCTAACAAAATTGATCTATTTTTTTTGTAAACATCTACATTATGGTTTAATTCATCTTTTGCATCCATTGCTGATAAAGCAGTTAATTGACTGACATGTGGAGGGCAAATAAAAAGATTTTGAGATAATCTTTCTACTTGCCTCACATGATCTTCAGGAACAATCATCCAACCGACTCTCCAACCAGTCATAGAAAAATATTTAGAAAATGAATTTATAACATAACATTCATTTGAAATTTCTAGTGCAGATGTAGGATTATTTTCATATTGAATTCCGTGATAAATCTCATCACTAATAAAACTCACTTTATTCTCATGGGCTGTATTAATAAGTTCTTCTAGTTTTTTTTTATCAAGCATTGAGCCAGTGGGATTAGCAGGAGAAGCTACTAATAAACCATTTAAATTATTTTCTTTAATATCTTTAGGTATAGGCTGAAATTTATTTTGTAATTCTGTAAAAATATCAACTGGAATTAAATCTTGTGACTTTAAAATTTGTCTATAACTAGGATAGCCTGGAGCGGCAATGCCTACTCTATCTCCAACATCAAACAATGCTGCAAAAGAAAGTATAAATGCTCCAGAAGATCCAGTTGTTATAATTATTCTGTCTGGATTTAAATCAATATTGTACCAATCTCCATACAATTTAGAAATTCTATTTCTTAATTCTGGTAAACCTAAAGTAACTGTATAGCCAAGATCATTATTAGAAATTTCATCTGAAATGAATTGTTTGGCAAGTTTTGGTGCAGGAGTTCCTGGTTGACCTACTTCCATATGAATTACATGCTTGCCATTAGCTTCTGCTTTTCTAGCAGACTCCATTACATCCATTACAATAAATGGGTCAACATTACTTCTTTTAGATTTCTTCATTTAATCTCTATTTCTGGATTTAATATTATAAACTGATCTTAAATACTCTTGCTGTTTTTTCGTCTGAAATGTTTAGAATTTTAAACTTAGATGTTTTTTCTAACTTTTGACCTTTATTAGTCACAAAAGATTTCATTTTTTTTACTTCGCCCTCAGGCATTTTTCTAGTGTATTTTAAAGTATGCTTTTTTGATCCTATAATAAATATTGTTTTCATAAATCTTAGGTTAATATATTACAAAGTATCAATTGATCCAATAATATTTAAGTTCTTATCAGTTATTACTATTTCTCCTGAAGAAGTACCTATATTTAGCATTGAGGATATAACAACAAAATGAGTAACAAAAATTATATTTTCTTTACCATTCCATTGATTAATAAACTCTTTTAGTTGAGTTATTTGCCTGTCTTCATTTGCTTCAAATCTAATATCATAAAAAGAATTTAGAGCGCTAAATGTTTGATAATTTTTAAAAGCAAATTTAGCCGTATCTATACATCTGCACCATTCACTTGAATAGACATTTTCAATTTTAATCTGGTTTTTATTAAATATACTTCCAATAAATTTTGACTGTTCAATTCCTCTTTGATTTAAATTTCTTTGGGTAGAACAATCATTTAAATCAAAATTTTCTGGATCTCCATTCCCTGGTGCAAGCGCATGTCTAATAAAAATTATTTTTCCTCCTTCTTTTAAAGAAGGAAGAATTTCCTCTATAGAATAAGCAGAATTTACTGCAAAAATATGAATAAAAAATATTATTATCAGTTTTTTCATTTACACAGATTGATTTTTAATCAATTCTTTAATCTGTGGTATCATTATTCCAGGTGACCTCATTGAAGGATAAATCTCTTTTACTTTTTCATAACTCTCTAAAGCCTTTTCGTAATTTTTTAACTTAATTTGAACGAGACCCTGTCCTGATAATGCTCCAAAATGTCTTTTCTCTAGTTTTAATACCTTGTCTATATCATTTTGAGAATCTTGATATTTGCCCATTAAATAAAAGACAGTTGCTCTTTTATTCCATGCTTCTGCCCAAGCAGGATCTTTTTTAATTACTGTTGTGAATATATCTACAGCAATTGAATATTGCTCTTGGTTCATAAATTTTGTTCCTCTTGATAGCAAAGAAGTTAAATTTTGATTAGTGGGATGTTTTGTCCAAATATCCCAAATTTTCATCTCTGTATCAATTGCAATTGTGTGGTTTTGAATTTTTAATTTTTCAAATAAGTTATTTAATCTTTTTTCGTATTCACTAGAGTTTGATGAGTTGGTAATAAAAAAAATTGCAAAAAAAATGGTTATTATTTTTTTCATTTAGAAATTATTTTCCACCTACAACCATACCTTCAACCATCATTGTCGGTGAATTCGTTGCATAATTAAATTCTAAATCGTCGGCTAATGTTATATTTTTAAAAATATTATTTAAGTTTCCAGCAATTGTAATTTCACTTACTGGGTATGAAAACTCTCCATTCTCAATCATCATGCCAGATGCTCCTACAGAATAATCACCGTTAATAATATTTGTACCATGTCCAATAGTTTCTTTAATATACAAGATTTTATTTTCTGATTTTACTAGATCTTCAAATGTTTTTGATCCATTTTGAAAATATAAATTTGTTGTTCCACTTGCCCTACCATTAGATTTTCTATTTATTTTTTTGCCATTGTAAGTATCAATTAAATAGTCTTGGAGAATACCGTTCTTTATCAAATCAAGGTTAACCACTGCTATACCTTCGCTATCAAAGTAACGAGATCCATTGGCTTTTCTTATATTACCGTGATCTAATATATTTATTTCAGAGTTAAAAACTTGTTGATTTAATTTATCTTTTAAAAATGTTGTTCCTTTTGCTATTGCACTTGATGATATTGCACTTGCAAAAATAGATAGAAAGTTTTTTGATATTCTTTTATCAAATATTAGACTAATTTTTTCACTTTTTATTTTTTTTGGATTTAATTTCTTTACTGCATGTTCCGCTGCAATAGATCCAAGTTGTTTAGGTTTCAAAATATCACTATAAAACCTTTTACTTGTATACTCATAATCTCTTTCCATACTTCCATTGCTTTTTGAAACAACTTCACAGTATGCAGTAAATTGTGAAGTTTTATATCCATCAGCGAATCCATTTGAATTGGCTAATAAAAAATTTGATTTGTTCTCACCAAATCCAGATCCATTAGTATTTATTATTTTATCATTTGAAAAAGCTTCCTCTTCTGCCTCTTTTATATAGTTAATCTTGTCTTCATTGCTTAAATGAGTTTTATCATACAAGTCTAAGTCTTTTAATCCTTTAAAATGGAGATCTTTATCTGGTAATGAATTATATTCATCCTCAGGTGTAATCTTCATTGTTTCAATGCATCTATTTACTAACTCATCTAAATTTTTTTCTTTAAGATTTGATGAGGCTATTGAGGACTTTTTTTTACCTAAATAAGTTGTAAGGACTACTCCAAGATTTTCAGACCTTTCAGATCCATCAAGTTTTTTATTCCTTACATTTACATTTTCAGAAACAGAACTTTGCACTAATATATTTGCATCAGATGAACCTAATTTTTTTGACTTACTAAGGCATATATCTGCAATTTTTTTTAAATACTCTTGATCTTTAATCATTTTATTAGAGTTGAGTTCCACCAACAGTCATATTATTGATAAGTAGAGATGGTTGTCCAACACCCACTGGCACACCCTGTCCAGCTTTACCGCATGTTCCAATGCCAGGATCTAACATCATATCATTTCCAACCATTAAAATTTCTTTTAAAGAAGATGGTCCATCACCAATTAAAGTAGCTCCTTTAATTGGAGATCCAATTTTTCCATTTATAATCTCATAAGCTTCTGTACAGTTAAAAACGAATTTACCAGAGGTAATGTCAACTTGACCGCCGCCAAAACTTACAGCAAAAATACCTTTATCTACTGACTTAATCATTTCTTCTTGAGTGTTCGATCCACCTAACATTATCGTATTTCTCATTCTAGGCATCACGACATGTTTATAACTCTCTCTTCTTCCATTTCCTGTTGATTTTGTATTCATAAGTCTTGCATTTAGTCTATCTTGCATGAAATTTTTTAAGATACCATTTTCAATTAAAACTGTTCTTTCTGTTGGCGTTCCTTCATCATCAATATTTAAACTACCTCTTCTATTATCTAATGTTCCGTCGTCGATTATTGTAACTCCATCACTCGCAACTTTTTTACCAACTAAATCATGAAAAGCTGAAGTTTTTTTTCTATTAAAATCTCCTTCTAGTCCATGACCTACAGCTTCATGAATTAAAATTGCAGGCCAACCAGGTCCTAGAACAACTTTCATTTCTCCTGCAAGAGAAGGTTTGCTTTCTATATTCGTACTTGCAATTCTAAAAGCTTCATCGCAAACTTTTTTCCAATTATCATTTTTAAGATATTCATCATAATCTTGTCTTCCACCAATACCAAAAACACCAGTTTCTTTTCTCCCATTCTTTTCAACCATTACTGACATATTTATTCTAACTAAAGGTCTATTATCTGATAATAATTCTCCTCCAGATCTAATGATCTCAACATTTTTCTTTTCTGCTAGAAGGCTAGCTGTTACTTGTTTAACTGAACTATCTTTTGATCTGGCATATTCATTCATATTGTTCAGCAATTCAATTTTTGATTTCATTGACTTGCTCTCAATTGGATCAACGTCTTTATAAAGCTTCTGATTAGTTTTTTTAATTTCTGAATTATATGTTCCGCTATTATTTTTTAAAGTTGACTTAAGATTTTCGCTAGAATTTTTTAATGATTTTTCTGAAATTTCGTTTGAATGAGAATAAGCAACTGTATCACCTGTTACAGCTCTAAAACCATAACCTAAGTCAGATGTATAATTTGAACTTTTAATTTTGTTATCATCTAATACAATTGTCTCAGATTTTGTATCCTCTAAATAAAGCTCACCATCATCACAATTATTTAGAGTTTCGGAAACAATGCTATCTGCTTTTTCTGAGGTTAATTCTGAATTTTTAAGTAAAGAAGACATTAGCTATATTTAAAGGTGAATTTAATATTATCAAGAATGATATGCGCGATTATTGATCACATCAAGTAAGGCTAATTACTTAATTTTTCTTCAAAAAAAAATCAGTTAAATGTTTAATAGTTGCCTTTGGATTTTGCTCTGGAATGAAATGACCTGAGTTTATAGGATAACCTATAACTTTTTTTTCAGTATATCTTTGCCAAATTTTTAATGGTTTGAATTGTTTTCCAATTACTCCCTTACTTCCCCATAACACTTGGACTGGAATATTTAGTTTTTTCTTTCTATCTTGTTTGTCATGATCCAAATCAATAGTCGCAGACGCCCTATAATCTTCACAAGATCCATGAATTCTTTTTGGTTGTTTGAAACATTTTAAATAATTTTCTTCAACTTTTCCAAATTTGTGATTACCTGACCATTTATCTAAACAACTTTTCATCCATTTACGTGGGTCGCTCATTATCATTTTCTCAGGTAACCATTTTGGTTGAATTAAAAAAAACCAATGAAAGTAAGCTTTTGCGAAATCTCTCGTCGTTAGTTCGTACATATCTAATGTTGGACAAATATCTAAAACACTAAGAGCTATTATATTTTTTCTATGGTCTCTTGCCAACCTGTGAGCAACTCTTCCACCTCTATCATGTCCCGCAACAAAAAATTTGTTAAACCCTAATTTTATCATCATCTGTTTCATATCACTTGCCATTTCTCTTTTTGAGTAGTTGTAATGTTTGCTATCTGATGCTGGAGCAAGACTATTTCCATATCCTCTTAAATCTGCAGCAACTACTGTAAATCTTTTAGATAACTCAGGGGCTGTTTTGTGCCACATTAAATGTGTTTGTGGATATCCGTGTAGCAAAAGTAATGGTGGACCTTCACCACCAACTCTACAAAAAACCTTGCCTTTTTTTACTTTTACGTACTTTGACTTAAAACCATTAAACATGCCTAATAATATGTATTTTTTAAATTAAAGCCAATGAAAACGCTGCATCAATATTAATAATTAATTTGAATTTGTTTTGAGCCCCTGTATAAATTCGGACTCGTGAGAATTGAAGAAGAACTAAAATTAGACTACTCTGATGTACTTTTTAGACCTAAAAGAAGTACTCTTCAAAGTCGTAAAGATGTAAATCTAAAAAGAACTTATAGATTTAAGTATAGTAATAATGAATGGTCTGGAATTCCTATCATGGCCTCAAATATGGATGGTGTTGGTGAACTTGGTGTAGCTGAAAAGCTTTCTGAATACGGAATGATCACTTGTTTAACTAAACAGCATAACATTCAAAAAATAAAAAAATTCAAAAAAATAAAATCTATTCATCCAAATATTGCTTTAAGTATAGGAATAAAAAAAGAAGATTTTGAAAATTTAGATAAAATTTTAAAAGAATATAGTTTCATAAAATTTATCTGCATTGATGTTGCTAATGGTTATTCTGAACACTTTAGTAAATTTTTAAAATCTGTAAGAGATAAATATCCTACTAAAACTATTATTGCTGGTAACGTGGTAACAGCTGATATGGCACAAGAATTGGTATTATCAGGAGCGGATATTGTAAAAGTTGGAATTGGACCAGGTAGTGTTTGTACTACAAGAATTCAAACAGGTGTTGGTTATCCTCAGTTAAGCGCTGTCATTGAATGTGCTGATGCTGCCCATGGTTTAGGGGCACACATAATTGCTGATGGAGGTTGTACTTGTCCGGGTGATGTCGCAAAAGCTTTCGGTGGTGGTGCAGATTTTGTGATGCTTGGAGGAATGTTTGCTGGTCACGATGAAGGTGAAGGTAAGCTAATAAAATCAAATGGTCATAAATTTATAGAATTTTACGGATCAAGTTCTGACATAGCAAATAAGAAACATTACGGGGGTTTGTCCGACTATAGAAGTAGTGAGGGTAGAACAGTGAGAATTAAATATCGAGGAAAAATTAAAGATACAATAAATAATATTCTTGGTGGTGTTAGAAGTAGCTGTACTTATGTAGGAGCCCCTTCTCTTAAACAACTTAGTAAATGTACTACTTTTGTAAGAGTAGCTAAACAATTTAACGACACTTTTACTAAGTAAGGATGAAAGAATACAAAATCGCCTCAATTGCTGGAGATGGTATTGGAAAAGAGGTTGTTCCAGAGGCTTTAAAAATACTTAAAGAAGTAGCAAATCAACATCAATTTAAATTAAAGATAGATGAATTTGATTTTTCATCATGCGATTATTATGAAAAGCATGGAAAAATGCTACCTGATGATTGGAAACAACAAATTGGAAACCATGATGCAATATTTTTTGGTGCAGTAGGTATGCCAGATAAATACCCAGATCATATCACTTTATGGGGTTCCCTACTCCAGTTTAGAAGAGAATTTGATCAATTTATTAATTTAAGGCCAGTAAAATTATTTGAGGGAGTAAATGCACCGTTAGCAAATAAAAAACCTGGTGACATAGATATGATGATAGTACGTGAAAATACTGAGGGCGAATATTCTTCGGTAGGTGGAAAAATGTATCAAAATACTGAAAGAGAAATTGTTATACAAGAAACTATAATGTCTAAACATGGAATAGATAGAGTTCAAAAATTTGCATTTGAATTAGCAAAAACAAGAGATAGAAAAAAATTAACTAATGCCACAAAATCAAATGGTATTTCTATAACTATGCCATACTGGGATCAAAGATTTTATGAAAATAAAAAAGATTTTCCTGAGATAAAAACAGATCAATTTCATATCGATATTTTAGCTGCAAGATTTGTTTTAACACCAGAGTGGTTTGATGTTGTTGTAGCATCAAATTTATTTGGAGATATTTTATCCGATTTGGGTCCAGCATGTACGGGAACAATTGGTATAGCTCCATCAGGAAATATTAACCCAACAAATAAACATCCTTCTTTATTTGAGCCTGTTCATGGATCAGCACCTGATATTGCTGGAAAAGGTATTGCAAATCCAATAGGTCAAATTTGGTCTGGTGCTATGATGTTAGATTATTTAGGCGAAAAAGAAGCTGCCAGACGAATAGTGAGTTCAATCGAAAAAACTTTGCTAGAAAAACAAAATAGAACTAAAGATCTAGATGGTGATAGCAATACAAAAGAATGTGCTAATAAAATCTTAGATAATATTAATTAACTTAAGTTGTTAAATATTGAATAGCAAAAAATATTGTAACAAATGATGCAAAAGTTGAGACAAATAAAGCTTTTATTATATTTTCAGGACTTACATTATAGGCAGAACACAATACGACAGCTGTATGACCACATGGTGCAACACTAACAAAAAAAGCACCAGGAATTTTTTCAGGTTGCCCAGCATCAAATATAATAAAGCCGATTATCAAGAGGATGATTGGTGAAACAACTAATTTCAATATAGATATAGAAGCAGTTAATTTATTAATAACTTTATGTGTGTAAAAAGATAATGTGATACCAATTGCAAAAAGTCCTATAGGAGAAACACAAGCTGCCAAAACAGAAAGTACGTAGTCTATTGGCGTATCGTCGATATTTATCTTAAATACAAATAGTAAAAGACCAATTAAGATAGAAAATATCATTGGATTAAGAACTATGTTCTTTATAAATATGGTTAATCTAATATTTTTTTTAGTAGTAAGTTCTAAAAAAAAAGCAATTACAGATAATAAAATAACCCCATCCATTAATATTATACTTGTTACTTGAGTTATTACTTCAGTGCCAAAATAGATTTTTGTAATAGGTAATAATAATGTTACATGATTTGATAGTGCTACCATCAATGCCCATATAATAGATTCTGGAATAGGTCTTTTAAAAAACTTAGATGTTAATAAAAATGTTAAAAACCCAAGACTTCCTTGCATTAAAAAATAAGAAACTATTTGTTTTATATCAACTTGGCCTATTTCACTTTGAGCAACAAATTTAATAATTAAGGCAGGGACCGCTACATAGAATAAAAACAAATTTAAAACTTTTGCATGACCTAAATCAAAAATTTTAAGTTTTCCAAAAACAAAACCAAATAGTGTGATAAAGATAAAAGGTGTTAACCCAAGAAATATTGAATACATTTTATTAAAGTATTGTTATTCTATGAAGTATTCTATTACCCTTAAAAGGTGTAGCCTGATGGAGCATGGCTCTATTATCCCAAATAGCAAGCTGATCTTTTTCCCATTCTAATGAATATTGAAAGGTTTTTTTTGTCTGATGATTAAATAAGAACTTCTTTAAGTTTTTTTTTTGTTTAGTCATATATGTATTAAATTTTAAAAAGTGTCCTGGGCTACAGTATATGGTTTTTTTATTTTTAATAGTTCTTATTATTTTATGTCTGGAAATCAGTTCTTTAGATATTTTTCCTTTTTCTTTTTCTCTCTCAACTGTTGTAATTGATATTGGTCCATGCGAAGAATAGATACCTTTTAATTTTTTAAGCTTATTCTTATAATTTTTTGATAATTTTTCATAAGCTAAGTACTGTGAAGAAAAGTCAGTATTAGCAACACCTTTTTTAGGTACTAATTTTGAAAGTAACATGGTGTATCTAGGAGGTTTTTTTGTATAAGAGGAATCTGTGTGAAATTGTTCACCAAAGCTAGGCCCTTTGTCAGTAGATTTACGTTGTACAACAGTTATTTGAGGATATTTTTTATTCAAGCCTTTCAATCTTGGATAATTGGCTGGTTTACCAAATTTTTTTGCAAAATTAAGATAATTCTTGGAAGTAAGATTTTGTTTTGGAAAATAAATCATTCCATACTTATCAAGTGTTGATTTAATTTCTTTTAATTGCTTATTATCAATTTTATTAAGGTTACAAATAATTTCTGCAGCCTTATTTTTTTTTGAAATTATCTTTAACATTAAATATTTTTTATATTTTTTTGATTTAAAGGTTTTTTGATTATTGTTACAGGGTATTTTTTCTTTTCAACTTCAATAGATAAATTTTTATTAATCAAGTCTTCAATAGAATTTCCAGAGTTGACATAACCAAATGAAATATTTTTTTTAAAATTAAATGAATAATTTCCTGATGTTGTTCTGCCAATTATTTTATCATCTAAGTAAATTGGCTCTTCATGAAGTAACAAAGGTTCTCCAGGTACGTTATCTTTCAATACCATCATAGCTAATGATTTTGTAGGATTTTTATCTTTAATTTTTAATAATGCTTCTTTTCCAACAAAATTTATATTTTTTTTATAACTAATTGCAAAATTAAGTCCTGCTTGATATTGATTTTCTTCAGGTGATATATCATGTCCCCAATGTAAGAAACCACTTTCCATTCTCATAATATCCATAGCATGGGCACCACACAGTGATAAGCCATGATTTTTACCCTCTTTAATAATGGCTAAAAATAATTTTTTGCTTTCATCTATGTTTGTATATAATTCGAATCCTATTTCACCTACATAAGATAATCTTTGAGCCCATACTTTAACTCCGTCAATAGTAACAAATTTTCCATGACTAAACTTTATACCTTCATTTGTAAAATCGTCATTACTAATATTAGATAGTAATTGTCTTGAGTTGGGTCCGTATAATCCTAGGCATGTTAAATCTTCTGTTACATCATTAAAATTGACCTCTTCTGAAATATGTTTTTTTATGTGAAATTTATCATGTTCTCTTGTTGCTGCTGGACCTATCACTCTAAAATGGTTTTTTTCAAGACAAGTAACAGTAACATCAGTCTCTATTCCTCCATCTTCATTTAACATCTGGGTATAAGTTGCTCTACCCTCAATATCTTTTATGTTTGCTGTACAAATTTTTTGTAATTCTTCATGAACATTTTGCCCTTCTAGGTCAAATTTTGAAAAAGGAGATAGCTCAAATAATCCAACGTTTTCTCTGGCATTTTTGGTCTCAAATTCAGCTGATGGATACCAATTTTGATAACCAAAACTATAATTGTAATCAGCCTTTTCACCTTTCAACGCATACCACATAGGTCTTTCAAAACCACCCGAGGTTCCAAAACAAGCTCCTAATTTTTTTAGCTCCTCTTGGTAGGGTAATACAATTTGGTTTCTTGATGTTTTATGTTGTTTAAATGGCCAATGCATTCCATATAAATCACCAAGTGTTTCTGTCACTCTTTCCATTATAAATTTTTTTGATGAATGAAATTTTTGAAATCTTTTAATATCTAATGAAAATAAATCCTCATTAATGTGTCCATTAATCATCCATTCTGCAGTAACTCTTCCAGCGCCTCCTGAACTTGCAATTCCAATACTATTAAAACCACAACATGTAAAAAGTTTTTTAATCTCAGGCGTTTCGCCTAAAAGATATTGAGTATCAGGAGTAAATGATTCTGGGCCAGAGAAAAATTTTCTAATTCCTGCATTTTCCAACATAGGCAACCTGTGAAATGATTTTTGTAAATAAGGTTCGAAATGATCAAAATCATCTGGTAATTCACCAAATGAAAAATCATCTGGCACAACACCAGTATTTTTAAAAGCTGGTTTTGCATTTGGTTCAAAAATTCCAACTAACATTTTTCCTGCGTCTTCTTTAAGATAGAGACAATTATTATAATCTCTTAAAACTGGTAAGTTTTTTGGTAGATCTTTCATTGGTTCTGTGATCACATAAAAATGTTCATTGGGATACAATGGAATACTAACATTCATTTTTTCACCTATTTGTCTAGACCACATACCTGTTGCTAAAACAACATATTCACAATCAATTTTTCCTTTATTGGTCTCAACTCCAACTATAGAATTATTTTTAACTAGAATTTTTGTTACAGGCGTTTTTTCAAAAATTTGTGCTCCTTCCATTCTAGCAGCTTTAGCTAAAACATTAGTTACACCTACTGGGTCAGCTTGACCATCTTTTGGCATAAAAACACTTCCAATAATGTCCTCATTATTTACAACAGGATATAAATTCTTTGTTTGTTTTTTATCCAAAACATGCACTTCAACATCAGATAGTTGAGCGGTAGTTGCTTGTCTCAACAACTCTTGCATTCTCTCTTTAGTGGTAGCTACTGTAATTGCACCATTCTGTTTTAACCCTATAGATAATTCAGTTTTCTTTTCTAATTCTTGATAAAGATCCAAAGTATATTTTCTTAACTTTGTAATAGTAGATGAAGCTCCTAATTGACCCATCAAACCAGCTGCATGCCATGTAGTTCCAGATGTTAATTGGTCTCTCTCTAATAGAACTACATCTTTCCAACCAAATTTAGCTAGATGATATGCACACGATGTTCCAGCTACGCCACCTCCAATAACTACAACTTTAGTGCTTCTTGGTAAATCTTTATCCATGAATATATTTTTAAAGTATAATAATACTTAAAAACAAACAATGTGGTCAATGTGAATTGGTCGTTTAATACCAAATTTTTCGTCTATTTCATGCTGGTGAATATGGTGTGAATGAACAAATACAGGAATTTGTAACTCACTTGGTGTTTTTAAAGTATAAATAAAATTTGTTCCTCTAAATTTACGATCAACGACTTCTAATTTTAAATTACTTTTATCATCATGTTCTAAATCTTCTGGTTGTAGTAAAAGTTTTACCTCTGAACCATTTGGATAATGTTTAACAAAATTACCTTTAATTGTTCCAAGATCTTTATTTTCTAAACTATTTTCGCTTGTAACTTTTGCAGGAATTAAAATTCCTCTATTTAAAAAATTTACAACTTCTACTGAATTAGGAAAATGATAAACATTATAGGGATCATCAAATTGTTTAAGTTGTTTATTTAATATTATTCCGCATTTACTTCCCAAGTAAAACGCTTCGTATGAATCGTGTGTAACAATTATAGTTGTTATTTTGGATTTACTTAATAATTGTTTTAATTCAACTTGAATTTCTTCTTTAAAGCTTTGGTCAACATTGGACAATGGCTCGTCTAATAATAATAAGTCTGGATTCGAAACCAAAGCTCTTGCTAGTGATGATCTTTGCGCTTCACCGGCACTTATCTCATGTGGATATTTATTTAATATTTTTTTTAAATTCAAAAATTCTACTATTTCTTTTGCATTTATTTTAATTTTTTTTTTATTTTTTTTTTCTGTACCAATTAATATATTTTTTTCAACATTGTAGTGTGGAAATAAACTATTATCTTGAAAAGCAAGTGAAATATTTCGGTCCTCTGGCTCAATGTGAATTTTTTTTGAAGATATAGTTTTATTATTGATAATTATAGAACCATTATTAATCTTTTCTAATCCAGCGATTGTTCTCAAAATCGTAGTTTTTCCTATTCCTGAAGGTCCTAGAAGACAAATAATGTCTCCTTCGTTTTGAACTGAAAAAGACACATTTTTAACTTTTGTTTTTCCACCAGCTTTGAAATCAACGTTATTTACTTCTAAAAAGTTATTAGCCATTATTCTCTTTTAAAATATAATTTGACGTTATTGTAATAAAAAAGGCAGCAATTAAAATTAAAAATAATGATGGTACCGCTGCTGCTTCAAGCATATCCTCTGATGCTGAGATATAAGCAGTAGTTGCAAATGTTTCAAAGTTAAATGGGCGTAGAACCAAGGTAATTGGCAATTCTCTAATTATTTCAAGAGATATCAAAATTACCACAAATAATAATGAATTTCTTAAATATGGCACATGAATATTTAGAAATGTTTTTCTTTTTGAATAACCAAGAAGATATGCGCTCTCATCAACTGAAACGTTTATTTTTTCATATCCTGATTTTATTCCATTGAAAGCTAGTGAGTAAAAACGAACAAAATATACAATAACTAAACCTAAAATAGATCCAATAAATAATTTTTTAATTGATAAAAAACCTAAAGATTTAATTATATTCTCATCAAACCAGGCGATAAAGGTTATAAAAGCGACAGCTAAAATAACACCTGGTATGGCGTAACCTGAAATCGACAGTGTGGATAAAAAATTTAATGTTTTATTTCTTGAAACTCGATTTCCATAATTAGAAATCAGAGCAAATGTTATTAGAACTAAACTGGATAATCCTACTAAATAAAGTGTGTTTAACAAAAGATTAATTACATTTATGTCAAAGAAATTTTCTGGAAATTTTATTGTCCAATAAAGCATTTGTCCTAATGGAAATAGAAAACTTATAAAGAACAATAAAAAACAAAATAAAAAGGCAAAAAAAGAATTTGTTCCAGAAAGTTTTATTTTTTCTTTTTGTTTAAAACCGCCTCTTGTATCCAAGTGATATTTCGCTTTTTTTCTAGATAGATTTTCAGTCAGAAAAAGAATAAATATAAATAACAATAGAAAAAATGAAATTCTATTAGCAAAAGCTAGATCATCAAAAGTTATCCAAGCATTATATATACCTGTTGTTAGTGTATTAACTGAAAAAAAATCTACTGCCCCAAACTCTGCTAGTGTTTCCATTGCAACTAAAGAGAGACCAGCAACTATTGCAGGTCTGGCAGCTGGTAATATTATTGAATAAAAAGATTTAAATTTTGAAAAACCTAAATTTTTTCCAAGGTCTATTAAATTTTGTGATTGATATAAAAAAGAAGATCTTGCAAGAATATAAACATAGGCATAAAGAGAAAATGAAATAGATAATATTAAACCAAACATTCCATCAAACTTTGGTATACTTTTATTGTACTCACCATCACCAAATAAAGTCTTTAATATTGTAAATGCAGTGCCATAATTGTCAAAAAATGCAAATAAAGAGTATGCATAAATATAGGGTGGTATAGCAAAAGATAAAATTAATGCCCATTTAAAAAAGTTAACTCCTGGAAATTTGTAAAAAGAGACTACGTAAGCAGATCCAACCCCTAGAAAAAAAGTGAGAATTAAGACACCAACTAAAAGTGACAAAGAATTAAAAATATATTCATACAAAAAAGTTTTTTTAAGTATGTCAAAATATCTAGAAGTATCTTCAAAAAAACTAAAAGAGACTGTCAAAATAGGAATTATAACAAGCAATGAAATAAGCAGTGAACTTAAAAACCAGATATTAAATTTGTTTGTAAACATAGAGATATATGTAGTTTAAATGACCTATATAGTCTTTTTTAATATTTTTAAAAGTGCCTACGAAGGATGCATAGGCACTTTAATTAAGAAAAGTCAGATATTGAATACCTTTGAAATGTGCGGAAAATCTTTAGTACTTATCTCTGATAATTTCCTTTTATTTATTCTTTTGTTAATTTTTTTACACTCCTCAGCACATGGTACGCATGCATTGGCTGATTTATTTAAATTAACTTCAGACATAAATTTTTTTTTAACTTTCAATGTTACTTCCAACCAGCAGCTGTCATTACCTCTAAGGCATCAGCTTGCTTTGCTCCATAACTAGCAACACTTGTTGTTAGATCTTGTTTAAAATCTAAACCTAAGTTGTTCACTACCAATGGACTTGGTGAAACTCCAGCTATCATTGGAAACTCAAATGTATTATTTGTAAAGTGTTCTTGAGCTTCTGGTGATAATAAGAAATCAACAAGTGCAATTGCATTAGCTTTATTGGGCGCTCCTTTTACTAAAGCAGCACAACTAATATTCATATGTGTCCCTCTATCATTTTGATTAGGGAAAAATGCTTTAACTTTTTTTGCAGCTTCCTGTTGTTCTGGACCTTTATTACCTGATAACATCAAAGCTAAGTAATAAGTATTTGCAACAGCAATATCAGCTTCACCAGCTGCTACAGCCATAATTTGTGCTCTATCATTTCCTTTTGGATCTCTTGCCATGTTTGCAACAACTCCTTTAGCCCACTCACCTGCAGCTTTTTTTTCCATTGTTTTTAACTAATGAAGCTACAAGAGATTTGTTATAAATGTTGCTAGAAGCTCTAATTGCAATTCTGCCTTTCCATTTTGGATCTGCTAAACTCTCATAAGTTAAACCTGATAACTCAGCACCGCTTACTCTTTCTGGTGAGTAGTAAACAATTCTTGCTCTTTTTGCTACTCCAACCCAGTGTGTAGTCCTAAAACTTTTTGGTACAGATGATTTAATTGTAGATGAAACTAATCCTGATTGAGTCATTCCTTTTGCTTTAAAAGCTCCACATCTTCCAGCGTCAGCTGTTATATAAAGATCAGCAGCAGAATCGGCTCCTTCTTCGATCATTCTTTTTTCTAAAGCACCAGCTTTACCATTGATTAAGTTTACTTTAATTCCTGTTGCCGTTGTAAATTTACTATAAAGTTCTGCATCAGCTTTATAATGTCTTGCATTAAAAATATTTACCTCATTTGCTATTGCAAAGGACGATGCAAATAAGGATAAGATTAATGCGGAAATTGTCATTTTTTTCATATATCTCTCTCTTTTAGTTTTTATTAGTTATAATGATTTTGATAACTATTCGCAATGATAATGATTATCAATCGCATTAGTGACGCACTTAACGTTGAATTTATTGATATTTTAAGACTTAAATTCTGAGATTTTACTATAAAGAAAGTTTCTGAAGGTTGTCACTCTAGCTACATTTTTCAAAGATTCTGGAAAGACAAAGTGAGCCTCTGTAATCGGGCCCTCAACGCTTGGTAGAACTTTAATTACATTTCGAGATAAAGAAACTAAATAATCTGGAAGAGCCGCAAGGCCTACACCACTTTCGACTGCTAATAGTAAACCCATAACGCTATTTACTTTCATAACAGGTTTTCTTTTTTTATTATCTTTTATTCCAAGTTTTAATGCCCAATCTGGGTTAAACACTGGTGATGGGGCTCCTCTACCAAATGATATAAAGTTATGCTTGTTTAAATCATTAATAGATTTAGGCATACCATGTTTTTCAAGATACTTATTTGAGCCATATATATGGTAATTTATGTCCATTAGTTTTCTTTGAATATAATTAAGTTGTTTTGGTCTTCTCATAAATATTCCGATATCGGCTTGTCTTGTACTTAAATCTAACTCTTTATCGTCAAAAATTAATTCTATTTCAATTTCTGGATTTAATTGCATAAACTCTTGAATTCTCGGGGTTAACCAGTGAGTACCAAAACTTCTAACAGTTGTAATTGTTAGTTTTCCGGTTGGTTTATGTTTTTGATCTCCTAAAGTTGTTTCAACTTCCTTAAGTTTACTGATAACTTCATGTGCAGTTTTATAAACATATTCTCCATTTTCTGTAAGCGTTAATCCTCTTGCATGTCTTTCAAATAACTTAACTTTTAAATCTTCTTCTAAAGATTGAATTTGTCTACTTATTGCAGATTGACTAAGATTTAATATTACAGTAGCACTAGTAAAACTACCAGCTTCAGCTACTGCATGAAAAATTTTTAATTTATCCCAATCCATTATTTATTTACATCCACTAGAATTCTATTTTTCAGTTTTCCTTCAAGCATTTCTGGAAATACATTTAAAAGCTCCTCGAGCCCAACTGTTTTAATTGATTTTTCTATAATACTAAAATCTACTAGACTTGGTACTTCACCCCATACAAATTCTTTTCTTTTGTTGCTTACATTAACTGAATCTACGCCCCACAATTTTACAGCTCTAATATAAAAAGGAACTACAGAAGTATTTAATTTGTTAGTTCCACTTGCATTACCACAGACAGCTACAATTCCTTTTAATCTTGTTTGAGATATTGCATTTGCTAAAATATTTCCACCGACAGTGTCAACAACACCATCCCAAGTACCTTTACCAATTAATCTTGGTTCACCTTCAAATTCTTTACGATCTAAAACAGTTTTTGCACCTAATTCTTTTAAATAATCAGCTTTTTCAGGTTTTCCTGTGATTGCAGTTACATTACATCCCATTTTTGATAGAATATTTACTGCAACCATCCCTACACCGCCTGTTGAACCTGTTACAAGGACATCGTTCACTTTACTTTGTAGTAATAATTCTTCTTTTGCTTTAACCGCAAAGGCACACAACATTGCAGTAAAACCTGCTGTACCCATCATCATTGCTTGCTTTAAATCAATACCTGAAGGTTTCTTTATCAGAAATTCTTTTTTAACTCTTGCATATTGAGAGAATCCTCCATGAAATAATTCTCCAACTCTGCAACCAGTAAGTATTACCTCATCACCTTCTTTAAATTCATCTGACTTGCTTTCTGCTACTGTACCTGAGAAATCAATTCCAGGAATTCTTGGAAACTCTTTTACTAATTTTGCACCATCTTTTAAAATCAAAGCATCTTTATAATTTAAATCAGAGTATTGTATTTTTACTAAAACCTCACCCTCGTTTAAAAAATCAAAATTTAATTCTTTAACTTCTTGAGAAAAATTTTCACCCTCTTGGTTTATAACCAGAGCTTTGAAAGTTTCAGGCATGTATAATTAAACTCTATTTTGCAATAAATCGCAAATATCTATTCTGATAACTAAGATCGTCTTTAAATTGACCTAAATAAAAATTAGTAACAGTTGTAGCTTGTTCCTTTTTAATACCTCGCATAGTCATACACTGGTGAGTTGAGTCAATTGTTACCGCAACGCCTTTTGCATCTAGTGACTCCATTAATGTATTTGCGATTTGGACTGTTAATCTTTCCTGTGTTTGAAGCCTTTTTGAAAAAACTTCCACAACTCTTGCAATTTTGCTGAGTCCAACAACTCTCTCATTTGGAATATAAGCAACATGTGCGATTCCAATAATAGGTGCCATATGATGTTCGCAGTGACTTTGTACAGAAATATTTTTTTGAACTACCATATCGCTGTAACCTTCAACATCCCCAAAAGTTTTGCTTAAAATTTCTTTAGGATCCTCTTTGTAACCTTTAAAGTACTCTTTGAATGCTTTGGTAACCCTTTTTGGAGTTTCTAATA
>CACICY010000007.1 GCA_902585265.1 uncultured Pelagibacteraceae bacterium | reverse complement strand
GTTTCTTGGTAATGAGAGGGTAATATTTTTAGAATTTAAAAATTTAATCAATTTTTTTCTATTAAATTCAACCTCCATAATATTTTCATATTTTTGATTTATGAATTTTTCATCTAATATTGTGAAATTTTCTACAATTTTTTTAATATCTTCAATTGGAGTATCATTAATTATATCATGATCTTTTCTTTCAAGTATCATTTGTAAAAGATCATTAAACGCCTTTTTAAAACCTCTATCTATAATTTTTAATTTATTAAAATTTACATTGTATTTTTCTTCCACTTCAATATTTGAAACTACAAAAGTTTTAGCTGTAGCAATATTTGTGGAAAACTCTGTAAAATTGAAAGCTAAAAACACAAAAAATATATATAGATAAATAACTAATTTTTTTTTTATAAAAAACATAACTGTGTTATATGGCATCAAATAAATTAACATATCGCAAGAGTGGAGTTAATATTCGAAAAGCAGATAGTTTCGTTAAGTTCATAAGCTCAGTAACAAGAAAATCAAGTAAAAGTGGTGATTTTAAGAACATTGGAGGATTTGGAGCAATATCTAAAATTCCAAGTAAATTGAACGACCCTCATATTGTAACAAGCACTGATGGTGTTGGAACTAAGATTGAGATTGCAAATGATCTTAATAAATTTGATACGATTGGGATAGATCTTGTTGCTATGTGTGTAAATGATTTAATAGTTCAGGGGGCAAAACCATATTTATTTTTAGATTATATGTCTGTAAGCAAAATAGACTTGGATAAACTTAAGAATTTAGTCAAAGGAATAATAAAAGGATGCGATTTATCAGATTGTAAATTGGTTGGTGGCGAAACAGCAGAAATGCCAGGTACATATACAAAAGGGAAATTTGATATAGCAGGTTTTGCCGTAGGCCTTGTGGAGAAAAAAAAAATACTTAATAAAAAAATAAGAAATAATGACTTAATTTTAGCAGTACCTTCCAATGGACTTCATTCTAATGGTTTTTCATTAGTAAGATATCTGTTGAAGAAGAAGAAAATAAACTTAAAAAAAAATAAATTTCTCAAAAGTGAATTAATTAGACCAACAAAAATTTATGTAAAAGAAATATTGGATATCAATCAAAAAAATTTAATAAATGGATGTGCGAATATAACTGGTGGTGGTTTAGTTGATAATATTCAAAGAATTATTCCAAAAAATCTAGGAGCTGAAATAAATCTCAACAATATAAAAACATTAAAAATTTTTAGTTGGTTATATAAAATGGGAATAAGTGAAAAAGAAATGTTAAAAACATTTAATTGTGGTGTAGGGTTTTGTTTAATAATAAGTCCTAAAAATATAAAATTAGTAACTCAATATTTTGGAGAAAAATTTAAACCATATATAATTGGAAAAATAAATAAAAATTTAAAAAAAATTAAAATAAGTGGAAAAATATCCTGGTAAAAAAAGAGTTGCTGTCTTTATAAGTGGTAGGGGAAGTAACTTAAAGTCATTGATTAAATATTCTCACAAGAAAAACTCTTTAATAAAAATTATATTAGTTATTTCAAATAATCCTAATGCAAAAGGATTAAAATACTCAACAAAATCAAAGATAAAGAGTTATGGAATTAAATTTAAAAGTAAATCAAGTTTTGAAATTAAATCACTTAAACTGCTAAAAAAAAATAATATAGATATGCTTTGCTTAGCTGGATTTATGAATATACTATCAGGTAGTTTTATTAGAAAATTTTCTAAACCTATTTTAAATATTCATCCCTCTTTATTGCCAAAATATAAAGGATTAAATACACATTTACGAGCAATAAAAAATAAAGATAAATACTCTGGAGCTTCAGTACATAAAGTGACCGAAAAATTAGACTCGGGCAAAATTATCTTTCAAAAAAAAGTAAAAATTTTAAAAAAAGATACTTTAAAAAGTTTAGAAAAAAAAGTTCTTAAAATAGAGCACTTAATTTACCCTAAAGCTATTATTAAATTTTTAACTAGTCTTTAAAAAAAAAATCCAATTCTAGCTTAGCGTTTTCGACACTGTCAGATCCATGGACTGAATTTTTATCAATTGAAATACCGTATTTCTTTCGTAGAGTTCCATCATCTGCATCTTGTGGATTAGTAGCTCCCATCAATTTTCTATTCTCTAGTACTGCATTTTCCTTTTGGAGCTTCATTACAATAATTGGACCTGAGGATAAATAATCACATAAATCGTTGTAAAAAGGTTTAGACTCGTGAACTTTATAAAATTTTTCTGCTTCTTCCTTCGAAATATGTATCTTTTTTTCATTTATAATTTCAAATCCATTATTTCTAAACTCAATTTTAATTTCTTCTTGTAAGTTTCTTTCTACCGCATCTGGTTTAATAATTGACAAAGTTTGTTCAATGCTACTCATAATTCTCCTCTATAAATTTGTTTAATAATCTTACCCCATAGCCTGTTGCTCCCCCAGAATTTAGTGCTCCAGCATATTTAGAAAATGCCATACCTGCAATATCCAAATGAGCCCAAGGTGTTTTATTAATTATAAACCTCTGCAAAAATTGTGCTGCGGTTGTTGAACCTGCGCCTCCTACATAATTGATATTTTGCATATCAGCATTTTTTGAATTCATTAATTTGTTATAGTTTTCGTGTAAAGGCATTCTCCAAAGTTTCTCATCTACTTGATTACCAGCATCATATAATTGTTTAGATAATTTATCATTATTTGACCATAAGCCTGCATATTCTGATCCTAATGCAACAATTATAGCACCTGTTAAAGTAGCTAGGTCAACTATAAGGCTTGGTTTAAATTTTTCCTCAGTATACGTAAGTGCATCTGCCAAAACTAATCTTCCTTCTGCATCAGTATTTAAAACTTCAATAGTTTTTCCACTATAAGATTTTACTATATCACCTGGTCTTTGTGCATTACTTCCTGGCATATTTTCAACTAAACCTACGACACCAACTGCATTAATTTTTGATTTTCGCAATGCAAGAGTTTTCATTAATCCTACAACTGTAGCAGACCCTGCCATATCATATGTCATGTCCTCCATAAATTTTGCTGGTTTTAATGAAATTCCACCTGTATCAAAACAAACTCCTTTTCCAACAAAAGCTAAAGGTTTTGATTTATTTTTATTCCCATTCCATTCCATCGTTACTAAATAGGATCCACGAATACTTCCCTGTCCCACTCCTAATAGTGCGTTAAAACCTAATTTTTTTAATTTTTTTTGATCATAGACTTTGACTTTCAATCCAAATTTTCTAAGTTTAAGAATTCTTTTTGCATACTCATCAGGATGTAAAACATTTCCAGGCTCTGAAACCAAGTCTCTGGTAAAAAAAATACCTTCAAGAAGTGCATTAAGTTTACTTCTTAATAAATTTGTTTTCTTTATATTATTTCCAACAACATTTAATTTTATATTTGTATTTTTTCTTTTATCTGACTTATATAAATTAAAGTCATAAGATTTTAGTTGAGCACCATGTAAAACTTTTTCTAATTGAACATTAGTTAGAGAAGAATTAGTTGCATTGATAAATGAATTCTCAATTTTATTATCTTTTAAAAATAAAAATAATTTTGAACCTAATTTTTCAAAATCTAGTGTTAATTTGTATTTAGTACAATTTACAAATACAAAACATTTGTCTTTTTGATTTTTTAAAATAAAATTTTGCTCCAGGAATAGCTTATTAGAAAATACAGATTTACTTAGGTATTTAATATCTTTTCTTTTCGTGCTTTTTTGTCTTAAGAAAATAATCTCGCTATCTTTAGCGTCTTTGGGGCATTTGTTTGCAAAATTTAAATTTAACTTCATTTTTTTTGAAATATTTATTAGATATTGTTGTATATTTATTAAAACAATAATTTCAATGGATAAATTAATATTTCGCAAGTTTTCACTAGATATTGTTAGTTTTTTTCTAATCGCGTCATTTAGTATTACTTTTATAATTTGGATTATACAAGCTGTTAACTTTTTAGACTTAGTTTCTAATGATGGTCACAGTTTAAATGTTTATTTTTACTTTGTTTCTTTAAACTTACCAAAAATATTTAGCAAGACGGTGATTTTTGTTTTTTTTATATCAATTTTCTACGTCATAAATAAATACAATAATGCAAATGAGCTTATTGTATTTTGGAATAATGGTATAAAAAAAATCAAATTTATTAATTTTATTTTAAGACTTTCAATATTATTTTTAATTTTACAATTATTTCTTAATTTGTTAATTGTTCCTAAATCTCAAAGCCTTGCTAGAGATTATATAAAGAGTTCAAATATCGATTTTTTACCTAAGTTGATTTCTGAAAAAAAATTTATTAATGTTGTAAAAAATCTTACTATTTTTGTTGAAGAATACAAAAAAGATGGAGTTCTTAATAAGATATACATAAATGAAAAAATCAATAAATATAAGTCAAAAGTAATTGTAGCTGAAAAAGGGAAAATAATTAAAAAAGATAATGAGTTTTTTTTAAGACTTTATAATGGTGGAATTACAAATCTTAGTAAAGATAACTCTTTGACTATCAGTTTTTCTGAAACAGATTATGACTTATCTAACTTTTCAACTAAGACAGTAACTTATCCAAAAATGCAGGAACTGGAGTCTGAATTTATAATAAATTGTTTTAAAAAATTTTTTTTAAAAAGTAATTCTGATAAAAAAAGAGCAATTAAAAATTCTGATCAAGAGAAATGTGAAAATAGAAAACTTTCGTCTATAAGTGAAGAATTATACAAAAGATTGATTTTGCCATTTTATACTTTAATTATTTCTCTTATTGCTGCAAGTTTGATAATAGAACCTAAATCAAAATATTTTAATAAATTCCATAAAATAAATATTTTTTTAATTGGAAGTTTGATTATTATTTTATCGCAAATTAGTTTAAAATTTTTTTTATTATCTGTTGGTATGGTTTATACAATTCTTATTTTACCGTTAATATTAGTAATATTTTATTATTTTTTATTATTAATATTTACAAAATTTAGACTTGGTTATTTATGATGATGAAGCAATATGAAAGTTATTTAACTAAACTATTTTTAAAAAATATTTTAATTATCATAATAGTATTTATTTTTTTAAGTTTTTTTTTAAATATTTTTGAGGAAATTAAATATTTTGAAAATAAAGAAATTGATATTTATTACCCAATAATTTTGACAATATTGAATATACCTTCAATAATATTTGAGATATTACCTTTTATTTTTTTATTGGGAGTAATGTTTTTTTTCATTTCTATATACGAAAAAGACGAAATTGACTTACTAAGAAGTAATGGAATCGATAATTTAAAAATAACAATGATCATCTCAATAGTTTCTTTAATTATGGGAATAATATTGATAGTTTTATATTATTCATTTTCTGCAAATTTAAAAAGTTTATATTTAAATATTAAATATAAATATTCGACTACAAGTGATCACTTAGCCGTTGTAAATGATGGGGGATTGTGGATTAAAGAAAAAAGTAAAGATAATAAAAAAATTTTTATTATAAATGCCAAAAGTTATAAAATTAATTTTTTAGAAAATTTAGAAATTACTGAGTTAAATAACGATTATAAACTTATAAATACTATTATTTCCAATAAAGCTAATATTGAGAATAAAATATGGATTTTGACCGATGTGAAAATTTATTCCAAAGATAAAAAAACAAAAAATTTTAAAAATTATAAGTATTCGTCCTCTTTTAACGAAAAAATTATTTCTAACCTATATTCAAATTTAAACTCCTTAAATATAATTCAACTAATTAAATTGAAGGAGAATTATAAGTCAATTGGATACTCTCCTACCGAAGTAAGTTTGCACCTACATAAAATATATAGCTTGCCAATTTATCTCACGCTAACAACAATTATTGGAGCGTTATTAATGTTTAAATTAACCGTTATAAAGTCAAAATTTTTTCTAGTTGTAATAGGAGTATTGGTTTCAGTTATATTTTACTATATTAATTATTTCTCAATATTATTTGGAAAAAATGAAACATTGCCTGTTGAATTATCTATATGGTTACCTCAAATACTTATATTTCTTATATGTACATTAGGATTAACTAGACTAAATGAAAACTAAATTCAAAATAAAAGTATTAATTATTTTTTTAATACTCCTAAGCACAAATATTAAAGCTGAAACAATTCTTTTTGATTCAAAAAATATAAAAATTGAACAAGAAGGAAATATGATATTTGCTACTAAGGGAACTGCAAAAATACCAACTAAAAATCTAGAAATTGAGGGTGACAAATTTATTTATGACAAATTAAATTCTGAACTAACAGTATTCGATAATGTAAAGTATTTTGATAATGAGAACAATATTACAATTGAAAGCCAGAAATTATTATACAATGAATTAAAAAACATTTTATTTTCTCAAAGTGAAACTTATATTAATGTAGAAAATAAATATCATATTAATTCGACAAATGTTTTGTTTGACAGAAACCAAAATAAAATATCCTCAAACAAATTTTCAAAAATCAATGATAACAGAGAAAATATTTTTGAATTCAAGAATGGATTGATTTTTAATACAGTTGAAGAAATTATTTCATCAATAAACATTAAAATTATTGACCAGAACCTTAATAAATATTTTTTTGAAAATTCTAAGTTAAATCTTAAATCAAATGAGATAGTTGGAAAAGATGTTACAGTAGATTTTATTAACTCCTTTTTTGGAAATGAGAATAATGATCCGAGACTTAAAGGAAGCAGTATTTTTTCTAATGACAAAAATACAAAAATTTATAAAACTGTTTTTAGTACCTGCAACATGGATAATAAAAATTGTAGAGGATGGGAATTACAAAGTGATGTTTTTACTCATGATAAAATTAGAAAACTATTTGAATACGAAAAGTCATGGCTAAAAGTATTCGATAAAAAATTATTTTATTTGCCATATTTTAACCATCCTGATCCCTCTGTAAAAAGAAAATCTGGATTTTTAACCCCGTTTTACAAAGGATCAAATAATTTAGGTTCATCAATAAATATTCCCTATTTCTATGCTATTTCTGACTCTAGAGACATTACTCTAAAACCAAGATTATATTTAGACAACGATTACATTTTTCAATCTGAGTATAGAGAAGCCTTTAAAAATTCTAATTTGATCACTGACTTTAGCATTAATAGAAAAGAAAATACAAACACTCATTTTTTTTCAGAATTAGAAGGAGTAATTGACGATACCACAAATTATAAAATACAAATTCAAAATGTTACAAATGATAATTATTTAAAAATACATGATATTAAAGAATACACTTCTTTAGTTGATAGTGACAGCACATTGACATCATTTATAAACTTAGAAAGAAATATTGACCAAGACACAAATTTCGAAAGCTCTATAAAGTTATATGAAGATTTATCTAAAAATGATAATGACAAATATCAATATATTTTTCCTGATTTTAACTTTTCAAAAAATATAAATTTAGATCAAAGTTATAATGGAAACTTCCAATTTTTATCAAATGGTTTTCAAAAAGTTTATGAGACAAATAAATATGAAGCTTTAATTAATAACGATTTTAATTTTAATTCGTATGATTATATATCACCAAGCGGAATAAAAACTGACTACAGTATTTTATTAAAAAATTATAATACATATTCAGAAAATTCATCAATATATGAAAATAAAAACGATCACGAAATTTTTGGAACTTTTTTATTAAAATCAGAATTACCTTTAAAGAAAGAATTGAGCAAAGCTAAAAGTTTTTTAAAACCTATAATTCAAGCCAGAATTAGCCCAACAAATGGAAAAAATATTTCCTCTGATGATACACGGATTGATTATGATAATCTTTTTTCTCCAAATAGAATTGGAAGATCTGACATGGTGGAAAAAGGTAATTCAATAACACTTGGAGTAGAATTCGAAAAACAAAATCTAAATAACGATAAAGTGTTAGGATTTAAGTTAGGAAATGTTTTAAAAGATAAAAAAAACAACGATTTACCAACAAAAACGAAGCTTAATCAAACCCGATCAGATATAATTGGAAATATATTTTATCAACTAAACGATAATATAGAGGTAAATTATAATTTTTCTTATGATAGAGATTTAGATTACTCAAACTACGACTCTATAAATGCAGTTTTTGGTTTTAATAAGTTTGTTACCTCATTTGATTACATTACTGAAAATCACGATTTTGGAAATAGTGAATTAGTTAAGAATGATACAACATATGAATTTACAAAGGAACATCAAATTAATTTCAATACCACTAAAGATTTAAAAGATGATTTTACACAATTTTATAAATTATCATATGAATATGAAACAGATTGTTTGCTAGCATCATTTGAATACCAAAAAAAATTCTTTAGAGATGGAAGTTTAGTTCCAGATGAAAGTTTATTTTTTTTGATTAAATTCATACCTTTTGCAGAAATCAGAGGAGCAGCTGACTCAGTATTTGATAATTAAATGTATAAATTTAGATTGATTTTCATTTTATTATTTTTTTTTAATTCAAATTTATATTTGAATGCCAATTCAATCCAAATAATTGTAAAAGTTGAAAATGAAATTATTACAAATATTGATGTAGAAAATGAAAAAAAATACTTATTATTTCTCAATCCAAAATTAGATCAATTAAATCAAACTAAAATAAATGATATTGCAAAAAATTCTTTAATCACAGAGATAATTAAAAAAAAGGAATTACAAAAAATTTATGATTTAAACAAAACAACTAACGTAATAGATGTAATTGAAAAAAAATTTCTAAAAGTTAAAAACATAAATAATAAAGATGAATTTATTCAAATTTTAAATAATCAAAATATAGATTATGAAGTGTTTAAAAAAAAATTACAAGTTGAGGCATTATGGAACCAACTAATTTATAATAAATATGCAAATAATTTACGCATCGATAAAGAGATCTTAAAGAAAAATGTTTTAAAGCAATTTACAAATAAAAAAAAAAAATATGAATACAATTTATCAGAAATTTTTTTTAACGAGTCAATTAACGAAAGATTAGAGGATACTGTATCTAAATTAGAAAAAAGCATTAATGAGATTGGTTTTGAAAATACTGCAAATATTTATAGTATATCTAATACCTCAAAAAATGGTGGATTAATTGGCTGGGTGAACGAATTACAGCTTTCTGCAATTATCAAGAAAAATATTATACTGTTAAATGATAATGAAGTAACAAAACCAATAAAAATCAACAATGGATTTTTAATTATAAAACTTAATAATAAAAGAGAATTTAAAGAAGAAGTTGACATAGATAAACAAGTTGAGGAGTTGGCCAAGAAAGAAATGAACAGACAACTAAATAGTTTTTCAATGATATTATTTAAAAGACTTAAAAAGAACATTCAAATAAATGAATTATAATATTATTTTAATAATACTGGGTGAGCCTAATAGTACATTTTCTGAACTATTATTTAAATATTTTAAATCTAAAAACTTTAAGAAAAACAAACATACGATAGTTTTAATTGGAAATAATAAATTATTTAAAAAGCAAATGAAAAAATTGAAATATAATTTTTTGATAAACGAAATTTCAGATATTAAAAAAGCAAAAAAAAAAATAATTAATATAATTAATGTAAAATTCAAATTTAAAAAAACTTTCACAAAAATCACAAGTTCTTCAAATAAATATATAGAAAAAAGTTTTAGTATCGGACTAAAATTATTAAAATTATATAACTTAAATAAATTAATAAATGGACCTGTATCGAAAACACATTTTTTAAAAAAAAAATTTCCTGGAATTACAGAATATATTGGTTTTAAAACAAAAAGTAAAAATCAGGTAATGTTAATTTATAATAAGAATCTTGCAGTAACACCGCTAACTACTCATATTCCAATCAAAGATGTTGCTAGAAATATCAAAAAAAACAAGATTATTAATACAGCAATTAAAATTAATGAGTTTTATAAATCTAAACTTAAAAGGGAACCAAAGATTGCTATTTTAGGCCTAAATCCGCATTGTGAGTCAATTGCAGAAAAAAGTGAGGAAACAGTTGAAATTTCTCCAGCAATTAAATATTTAGTTAAAAAAAAAATTAAAGTATTTGGTCCTTTCCCAGCAGATACTTTTTTTTTAAAAAAGAATATAAAAAAATTTGATGTTGTGATCGGTATGTATCACGACCAAGTCTTAACACCAATCAAAACTCTTTTTAAATTTAAAGCCATCAATATAACAATTGGATTACCATTTATTAAAGTAACACCTGATCACGGTCCAAATTATGAAATGATTGGTAAAAATAAATCAGACCCAACCTCAATTTTTTATGCTTTAGATTTCCTTAATAAAATTAAATGAGTTTTGCTACCAAAAAAAATTTAGGTCAAAATTTTTTAATTGATGAGAAGGTTATAGATATAATTACTAACATTGCTAATATTGATAGCAAAGATGAAGTATTAGAAGTTGGTCCAGGTGCAGGAGCTCTAACGCATTCAATATTAAAAAAAAAACCTAAGTATTTTACAGTCATTGAAAAAGATCAGAGATTAGTTAACATTTTAAATGACAAGTATGGTGAAAAAATTAATATAATTAATGATGATATGATGAAATTTTCATACAAAAAATTTGAAAAGAGTAAATTAATTATATTTGGTAATTTGCCCTATAATATTTCTACTCAGATTTTAGCAAAGTGGATAAAAATTTCTAATCTAGAACAATTTTGTAAAAAATTTATTCTAATGTTTCAAAAAGAGGTAGCTGACCGGATAATAGCTGACACAAATACTAAGAATTATGGGAGACTATCAATATTATCAAACTGGAAAATGGAAATTGAAAAAATAATTGATATAGAGCCTAATAGCTTTAAACCATCACCAAAAGTAAAAAGTACATTGTTAACTATGGTGCCTAAAAAAAAATTTTATAAAATTAAAAATGTAAAGAATTTGGAACATATAACTAATGTTTTTTTTAGTCAAAGAAGAAAGATGATTAAAAAACCACTAAAATTTTTATTTGGCAACCACGAGGATATTACTAACAAATTATCTCTAGATTTAAATTTAAGACCTCAAAATTTAGATAATTTAACTTATTATAAAATATGTGAAATTTATGAAAATCTAACTGACTAATTTTTGGATATGATCTTTAATAAATCTCTTATCATATTTAATGTTTCTTTTTTTTAACTTCTTATTTCTTATAAAACTAATTATTTGTTTATAGCATCTCTCAACTTTATCATTAATAACTGTATAGTCGTAATCTATCCAATGCATAACATCGTCTTTGAATTGCTTCATTCTTTCAGAGGCAATTTTTTTATCTTTTTTTTCTCTTTTTAATAATCTTACATATAATTCTTTTTTAGAGGGTGGCAAAATAAATATAGTTATAATTTTATAATTTAATTTTTTATTTTTTATTTGCTTTGTTCCTTGCCAATCAATATCAAAAATTACGTCTTCACCATTTGTTAATTTTGTAATTACATTCTTTTTTAGTGAACCATAATAATTTTTGAAAACTTTAGCATATTCTAAAAATTTTTTTTCTTTTATTAGTTTTTTAAATTTTGAGCTATTTATAAAATAATAATCTTTACCATTTTTTTCGTTAGCTCTAGGTTTTCTAGTTGTGTGAGAAATAGAAATTTTATATTTTTTTCTTGTAGAAATTTTTTTTACTAATGTAGTTTTTCCTGCGCCCGAAGGAGAGGATAATATTACAATTATCCCTGCTTTTTTTTCGGCCATTTAAGTAAAAACTTTAGTTTGCTTTATTTTCTATAAATTTAACAGCATCACCTACAGTTAAAATTTTCTCGGCATCACTATCGGAAATTTCAGATCCAAATTCCTCTTCAAAAGCCATAACTAGCTCAACTGTATCTAAACTATCCGCACCTAAATCATCAATAAAACTTGATTCTTCGTTTACCTTTGACTCATCAATACCCAAGTGATCTGCAACTATTTTTTTTACTTTGCTTGAAATATCATCTGACATTTTGTTCCTTTAAGTTAATTTGTTAATAAATATTTTATTAATTTTGTCAACTAAAATACATGCCTCCATTTACATGTATTGTTTCACCTGTAATATAATCTGATAAATTAGAACTTAGAAAAGCAATTGAATTTGCAACGTCCTCAGGATTACCAAATTTGTTCAGTGATATCCTGGATTTCATTAATTCTGTATGTTCATCACTGATTTTAGCTGTCATATTTGAGACTATAAAGCCTGGAGATACACAATTTACAGTGATATTTTTTTTTCCGTATTCAAGAGCCAGACTTTTTGACATTGCTACAATACCTGCTTTTGATGCTGCGTAATTTGCTTGACCAATATTGCCTGTATGTCCCACTACAGATGTAACATTTATTATCTTTCCATTTTTCAATTTTAGCATTTTTTTTAAAACACTTTTAGTAATCAAAAATGTTGAAGTTAGATTTATATCGATTACATTTTTCCATTCATCTTCTTTCATTCTTAAAGATAAATTATCTTGGGTAATACCAGCATTATTAATTAAAACGTCAATTTTATTTGAAAAATTTTTACTACAATCTTCAACAAATTTATCTATACCTCGATGATCAGACAAATTAAACTTCATTACATCTAATTCTTTGTACTTATCTTGAATTACTTTTAATTTTTCTTCGTTTGTTCCTGTTGCAATAACGTGTGCTCCTGCAGATATCAATTTATCAATAATAGCATTCCCAATAACTCCTGTACCACCAGTTAAAATTATATTTAAATTTTTTAAATCAATCATTAGTTTCTAAGATTATTAAGGTCATCAATATTATTTACTTGAATTAATTCAACATTTCTATCAATTCTTTTTATAAGTCCTGATAATACTTTACCAGGACCAATTTCAATAAATTTTTTATTTCCTTGTTTTATCATATTTATTACACTTTCTCTCCAACGTACTGGTTTTTCAATCTGCTTAATTAAAAGATCTCTTATTTTTTCAGGATCATTTGATGGTTCTGCTGTAACATTTGAAACGATCATATTTTTAGGAGCAGAAAAATTGATTTTACTTAATTCATTACTCATTATATTTGTTGCTGACTTCATTAGAGGGCAATGAAATGGTGCGGAGACTGGTAATTTAATATTTTTTATATTTAGTTTTTTTAATTCAATTATAAAATTTTCAATATCTTCAATTTTTCCGCTGACTACCACTTGACCATCTGAGTTATCATTAGCTAAAAAACAACTATAATTACTATTTTTATTTTCAATTATTTCCTCAATTTTTTTAATTTCTACACCTAAAACTGCTACCATTCCTCCTTTATTTCTAGGCACCGCATTTTGCATTGCATTGCCTCTAATTTTTAGAAGTTGAATTGTTTGTTTAAAATTTATTACACCTGCGCAAGCTAGAGCTGAATATTCACCTAAAGAATGTCCTGCAAAAAAATTAGCTTTATTGACATCAAATGTTGTTTCATTTTTTATTACATTGAAAATTGAGTAACTAACTAAAAATATTGCAGGTTGTGTATTTTCAGTCTGATCCAATAATTCTTTTGGCCCTTCAAAAATCAATTTTCTCATCGATACATTTAGTGTATCCTCGGCTTCATCAAATAGTTTTTTTACATAATCAAAATTATTATGTAATTCTTTAGCCATTCCAACTGATTGTGAACCTTGACCTGGAAATAAAACAGAAAACATAGAAAATATAAGTAAAAACCTTATTTTTTATATTGTAATTAAAAAATTATAATAGTATATCCTCTTTTTTTTAAAAGAATTATTATGAACTTATACGAGCATACAATTATAGCAAGGCAAGACGTAAGTCCTTCACAATTAAAACAAATAAAAGAAAAATATTCAAAAATTGTAGAGAATAATGATGGCGATATAGTTAAATTAGAAAATTGGGGATTAATGAGTTTATCTTATTTAATAAAAAAAAATAAAAAAGGTAATTATATTCATTTTAAAATAAAGGCAGATGGAAAAATAATTACTGAATTAGAAAAAAATGAGAAAATCGATAAAAATTTATTAAGATATTTAACGGTAAAAGTAAAAAAATTTGATCTTTCAACTGAATATTTTAAGAAAAATGAAGAGAAAGAGATTTCTAGTTAATTGATCTTATGAAAAAAAGAAATAATAAAAAAAAAAATAAACAAAGTAATTTTGCTAAACTTAGTATTTTTCAAAATCAAAAATATAAATTTAAAAAAAAATGCCCTCTCTCAGGAAAAGGAGCACCAGCTGTTGATTACAAGAACATAAAACTGTTGAAAAGATATATTTCTGAAAATGGGAAGATACTACCATCAAGAATAACTTCAGTAAGTCAAAAAAAACAAAGAGAGTTATCATTGTCCATTAAGAGAGCTAGAAATTTAGCGTTATTATAGAATGAAAGTTATTTTGCTTGAAAATGTTAGGAAAGTTGGATCAATTGGTGAGATAATTGATGTTAAGAGAGGTTTTGCAAGAAATTTTCTTATATCCAAAAAAAAAGCACTTTTCGCTTCTAAAGAAAATATAAAAGAAGTTGAAAAAATTAAACTGGAACTTAGCAAGAAAGATCAAGAGAAAAAAAATGAGGCTAAGTTAATAAATGAAAAAATTAAAAATAAGCAATATAAAATAAATAAGCTTAGTACTGAAAATAAAGAGCTTTACGGGTCTGTTAAACCCACAGAAATTTCAAAAGTTTTGGAGGAGACAGACAACGTAAAAATTAACCCTTCACTAATTCAACCCTCTCAAGAGATTAAGTCAATTGGTGAATTTAAGGTAATTATTAACTTACACCCTGAAGTACAAACTCAGATTGTAATAAAAACCGTAGTTCAAGAAGAAATAAAATAATTATACATAATTTTCCCCAAGATTATTAAATATTTGTATTTACTAATTTATGTTGTAAAAAATTATAAGTGGCCCAATCTTTAAATATAGTTACAAATAAATTAGACGAACTTCCTAATAATATTGAGGCTGAACAGTCAGTCATAGGATCAATTTTGCTTGCCAATGAAACATTTGATGAAATTAGTTTATTAATTAAGAGTGAAAATTTCTATGATCCAATGCACCAAAAAATATTTGGTGCTATTGATAAATTAATTTCTAAAGGAATGTTAGCAAATCCAATTACTTTAAAAAATTATTTTGAAAATGAAAAAGATGAACTTAATATTCCTGAATACCTTGTAAAAATTACAAAGTTTTCAACATCCTCAAGACAGAGTATTGAATACTCCAAATTGATTTATGATTTATACGTAAAGAGAGAACTCATAAAAATTTCCGACAATATAATCGATACAGCCAAACTTAATGATTTGAACAATGATGGAAAACAAATAATTGAGAGTTTTGAAAAATCTTTATTTGATTTAGCTGAGGGAGGATCTTTCAGCTCTTCTCTAGTTAAATTTGATGAGGCAATGAAACAGACTATTGAAATGGCTTCAAATGCTTATAAGAATGAAGAGGGAATTGTAGGTGTGCCATCAGGACTAAGAGATTTAGACGACAGACTGGGAGGTATGCATAAATCTGATTTAATAATAATTGCTGGTAGACCATCAATGGGTAAAACAGCTCTTGCTACAAATATTGCATTTCATGCTGCAAAAAATATTCAGGACAAGGGTGAAAAATCTTGTATTGCTTTTTTTTCTTTAGAAATGTCCTCTGAGCAATTATCCACTAGGATTCTTGCTGAACAATCAAGGATTAAATCTAATGACATAAGACGTGGGAAAATATCAGAAGAACAATTTGATAAGTTTATAGAAACTTCAAAAGATATTGCTGAACTACCTTTGTATATTGATGAAACTCCAGCAATCTCAATTGCAGCTCTAAGTAATAGAGCTAGACGAATTAAAAGGGTTCATGGTCTTGACATGATAGTAGTTGATTATATTCAGTTAATGAAAGGAACTAGCTTTAAAGATGGAAGAGTTCAGGAAATTTCAGAAATAACACAAGGTCTAAAAGCTCTAGCTAAAGAATTGTCAGTTCCTGTTTTGGCACTTTCTCAATTATCTAGGGCAGTTGAACAAAGAGATGATAAGAAACCTTTACTTTCAGATCTAAGAGAGTCTGGATCAATAGAACAAGATGCAGATGTTGTTATGTTTGTCTTCAGAGAGTCATATTATTTAAAAAATAAAGAGCCAAGACCTGCAACTGTTGAACATGCTGAATGGCAGGCAAAAATGAATGAAATTTCTCATTTAGCCGAACTACTCATACTCAAACAAAGACACGGCCCAACTGGTACCATAATGCTTGAATTTGAGGAAATGTTTACCAAATTTAAAGATATTCAAAATAATTAATATAAATTATAAAAGCTAATATTCAATGTTAGCTAATTTTTACGAAAAAAATATTATAGAAAAACCAAGGTTAGTTTTTTCGATTTTAGTATTAATATTATTTTCCGCTTTATATTTTTCTAAAGATTTTCGCTTGGATGCAAGTTCAGAAACGTTATTATTAGAAAATGATCCCGATCTAAAATATCTAAATGAAATAAATGAAAGATATGGTGCTAAGGAATTTTTAGTTCTCACCTACTCACCAAATAGTAAAATGAATTCAGAGGAATCAATTAAAAGTCTTTCTGAATTAAAAAAAAATTTAAAATCATTAAACTGGGTTCATAATGTTGTCACGCTTCTTGATATTCCTTTATTAGAAGCAACAGATGATACTTTGATTGAACGTATTCAAAATTTTAAAACGTTAACAAGTAAGAATATTGATAAAGACCGTGGATTTAATGAAATCTTAAATAGTCCAGTCTTTAGAAATTTTGTAATTAGTGAGGACGGAAAAACAAGTGGAATCATTGTATATATAAAACCGGATAAAATAGATAAAGAGATTAAGACCAATAAAGAATTAGAAATTTATAAAGATAAAATTAAAAAACAGCGACATCAAAATATTATAGAAATTAGAGAAGTTATAAAAAATCATAATCAAAATACACAAATTTATCTTGGAGGCATCCCGATGATTGCAGACGATATGATGACCTTTATAAAAAATGACATTGTGACTTTTGGAATTGGAGTACTGCTTTTTATAATCTTAACACTTTGGTATGTATTCAAAAAAATAATTTGGATAGTAATTCCAATTTGTAGTTGTTTCTTCTCGGTTATATTTATGACAGGTTTTCTTGGTTTAGTTGGATGGAAAGTTACAGTAATTTCATCAAACTTTATCGCGTTAATGTTAATTCTTACTATGGCAATGAATATTCATATGAGTACTAGATTTTTACAATTAAACAAACAATTTCCAAAAAAGAAAAAGCTCGAAATTTTAATTTTGACAACAAAAAAAATGATTTGGCCAATCTTTTACACTGTCTTAACGACTATATGTGCTTTCATGTCGTTAATTTTTAGCGAGATAAAACCAATTATAGATTTTGGGTGGATGATGACTTTTGGATTAATAACCTCACTAATAATTACATTCACTCTTCTACCCACATTGTTAAGTTTTGTTCAAAACTCAAATGTTGCATTAACTGTGGAAAAAGACTCTAAAATAACTGGCTATTTAGCAATAAAATCTGTTAAAAACAAAAATTACATATTTGGTTTAACTGCATTAATTATATTTTTAAGTATATTTGGTATCTCTAAATTAGAAGTTGAAAACAGTTTTATAAATTATTTTGACAAAGATACAGAGATTTACAAAGGCATGAAATTGATAGATGAAAAGTTAGGTGGAACTACTCCACTGGAAATAATTTTAAAATTTTCAAAAGACGAGGATGAGGAAACTGACAGTGAAAACGATTGGGGCGATGAGGAAGAAAATGATGACAAATATTGGTTTACAAAAGATAAAATTAATAAAATAACTCGAGTTCACAATTATTTAGATAATATTGATGCTGTTGGAAAAGTTTTATCCTTTTCATCAATAATTGAAGTTGCAACAAAATTAAATAATAACAAACCACTTGGAACTTTGGAAATGGGTGTTCTGTATACTAAAATTCCAGATAATATTAAAAAAGAAATAGTAGACCCATATATATCTATAGAAAATTCCGAAGCTCGAATAAGTTTAAGAATAAAAGACTCATTAGATGGATTAAGAAGAAATGATCTAATTAATCAAATTAATTTTGATTTAGAAAATAAATTAAATATCAGTAAAGATGAATTTAAACTCGGAGGTGTGCTTATATTGTTCAATAATTTACTTCAAAGTTTATTTAAATCCCAAATATTAACTCTTGGTTTTGTGATGGTTGGAATATTTGTTATGTTTTTAATTCTTTTTAGAAATATCAAAATTTCACTAATTGGCGTAATACCAAATTTTATTGCAGCTTTTTTTATTCTAGGGATAATCGGGTTGGCGGGCATCCCTTTGGATATGATGACAATCACAATTGCTGCTATCACGATTGGTATTGCTGTAGATAATAGCATTCATTATATCTACAGATTTAGGGAGGAACTGGCTAAAATAAAAGATTACAATAAAACGCTTAAATATTGTCATTCCACAGTTGGTGTAGCAATACTAAATACATCTGTAACAATTGTATTTGGATTTTCTATTTTGGTTTTATCTAATTTTATTCCAACTATATATTTTGGTATCTTCACTGGTATAGCAATGCTATTCGCTATGATATCAGTTTTAACATTATTGCCATCTTTACTTTTAGTGCTCAAACCTTTTAAGATTAAATAATTAATGGAAGTTGTAAAAGAATTTTTAAGTGACCTGTATACCTTTGACATTATCTACTTAGTTTTCACTGTATTATCTTTGATTACATGCACAAAAAAAGGTTTTTTGTTGAGTATTTTGTCAGCCTCTAAATGGCTACTAGCTTATGTTGTTACTCTATTTCTATTTCCAAAAGTAAAACCATACTTCGAAGATATAATTGATAGTAAATATGTCCTTGATCTTGCGGTTGGTATAGGATTATTCATAATAATTATATTTTTAATTTTATTAATAAATAAAGGAATTAATAGAGCAGTGACCTACTCTGGATTGGGAAATTTAGATAGAATCTTTGGTTTCTTTTTTGGATTTATTAGGGCTTACGTTATAGTTGTATGTATTTATACAACTATAAATATCATCTATAACCACAAAAAATGGCCCATTAATTTAGATGATGCTTTTACATATGCATGGGTTGAAAAAGGTAGCAACTACCTTATAAAAGAATTTCCTGACAAAAAAGATTATGAAGAAACTAAAGAAAAAGTTCAAGATATATGATCCTAAGATTAAGGAAGAGTGTGCAGTATTTGGAATAAGCAATTCTAGTGATGCTTCTACCCTTACAGCTTTAGGCCTACATGCCCTTCAACATAGAGGACAAGAAGGCTGTGGTATTGTTTCATACGATGGAGAAAAATATCATTCAGAAAAAAGATTTGGGTTAGTTGGTGATAACTTTAATGATGAAAAAGTTTTAAAAAAACTTCCTGGAAAATATGCAATTGGTCATAATCGCTACTCAACGACAGGTGGAACTGCTCTAAGGAATGTACAACCTTTTTTTGCTGATACAAATGCGGGAGGTATAGGTGTTGCACATAATGGAAATCTTACAAATGCAATTACACTAAGAAATAAATTAGTTGAAGATGGTGCAATATTTTATACTACATCAGATACTGAAACTATTGTTCAATTAATTGCTAAATCTAAAAGAAACAAAACAATTGATAAAATCATTGATGCTATTTTTCAAATTCAAGGTGGATACTCACTTGTAATGATGACACAAAACACACTTATAGGTGTTAGAGATCCATACGGAATTAGACCATTAGTAATTGGTAAATTAAAAAATTCATATGTATTTGCTTCTGAAACTTGTGCATTTGATATAATTGGAGCAAAATTTGTAAGAGAGGTGGAAAATGGAGAAATTGTTTACATCGAAAATGATGAATTAAAAAGTATTAAACCTTTTCCTCCAAAAAAAATTAGACCATGTGTGTTTGAATACATTTATTTTTCTAGACCAGACAGTATCTTAAACGGTAAAACTGCATACGAATACAGAAAGAATTTTGGACAACAATTGGCAAAAGAGGACAAAATAGAAGCTGACTTAGTTGTACCTGTCCCAGACTCAGGTAACGCTGCAGCACTCGGATATGCTGAAGAAAAAGGTCTAAAATTCGACCTAGGTTTAATTCGAAACCATTATGTTGGAAGGACTTTTATTGAACCCTCTCAACAAATTAGAAGTTTGGGAGTTAAGCTAAAATTGAATCCAAATATCTCAGTAATAAAAAATAAGAGGATTATTTTGGTTGATGACTCACTAGTAAGAGGTACTACATCGTCAAAAATAGTGAAGATGTTATACGATTCTGGAGCAAAAGAAGTTCACGTGAGAATAGCAAGTCCCGAAATTAAGTTTCCTGATTTTTATGGAGTTGATACACCAACAAAAAAAGAGCTTTTAGCAGCAAACAAATCTACAGCTGAAATATGTGAATTTATTAAGGCAAAATCACTAAAATTCTTAAGTTTGAATGGTTTATATTTAGGAATGGGATTTGAAAAAAGAAATGAAAATTATCCACAATTAACAGATCATCACTTTACTGGGGAATACCCTGTAAAAATAATAGATGAGCTTGGCGAAGATAAAGTAACCCAACTTTCTTTATTGAGTACCGCATCAAATAATTAAAATGAAAAAAGTAAGTTTTACAGAAATGAAGAATGGCACTAAAGACGACTATCAACTTTTAGAAAAATTAGAAAGTCAATATGAAAGAAAAACTGCAGACAGAATTTTAGATTATTTAGCTTCACAGACTACTACACTTGAAGGTTATCAGATAACAAGATTAGAACATTCATTACAAGCAGCAACAAGAGCATACAAAAATGGTGAAAACGAAGAAATGGTTGTAGCCACATTATTGCACGATCTTGGAGATGAATTGGCTCCAATGAATCATTCACAGTATGCTGCATCAGTGATTAAACCTTATGTTTCAGAAAAAACTTATTGGATTATTTTACACCACGGTCTATTTCAAACTTATTATTCAGCAGAACATTTAGGAGGAGACAAAAATGCAAGAGAAAAATATAAAGATGCAGAACATTATCAAGCAACAATAGATTTTTGTGAAAACTATGATCAGGCTTCTTTTGATCCTAATTATAAGTCAATGACTTTAAAAGAATTTGAACCAATGGTTAGGAATATTTTTTCAAGAAAACCTTATTATCATCACTAAATTGTCTAATATTTTAAAAAACGAAAAAAGTCCTTATCTTCAACAACATAAAGATAATCCAGTTGATTGGTTTCCTTGGAATAAAGAAACTTTAGGTAAAGCAAAAAAAGAGAAAAAGCCTATATTTTTAAGCGTTGGGTATGCAAGTTGTCATTGGTGTCATGTTATGGCTCATGAGAGTTTTGAAAATGATGAAACTGCTAAACTGATGAACGAAAAGTTTATAAATATTAAAGTTGATAGAGAGGAAAGACCTGATTTAGATTATGTCTTTCAAAAAAGCTTATCAATATTAACTGGGGCACAAGGTGGGTGGCCATTATCAATGTTTTTAGACGAAAATGGCGTGCCATTTACAGGAGGAACTTATTTTCCTCCTAAGGAAATTCAGGGAAGACCTGACTTTAAAAAAGTCCTAAATAATGTTTATAACGTGTACAACGAAAATAGAGAGAAAATTCTAGCTCAGGCACCACAAGTTAAAGAAATATTCTCAAAAATAAATCAAAGATCTGCAGTTTTAAATCAACCATTGGAGCCATTTGTTGAAAAAATTATTAATTATTTAGATGAAAGTAATGGAAGTTTCAAAGGGGCACCGAAGTTCCCCCAATTTTATTTGTTTGATGCAATGTTTTATTTTTATTTAAAGACTAGGAATAAAAATTATTTTAAGCCTGTTGAAATTTTACTCAGCAATCTCTGTTCGAAAGGTATTTATGATCAACTAGATGGGGGAATTTCAAGATATGCTGTTGATGAAAAATGGATAATTCCACACTTTGAAAAAATGCTTTATGATAATATCCAGTTCATAGATCTCTTGACTAAATTTTATCAAAATACCAAAAATGATTATTTTAAAAATAAACTTTTACAAACAATTCAATATTTTAATAATGAATTTAAAAACAAAGAAGAATTATATGGTTCTGCATACGATGCTGATAGTGAAGGCGTTGAAGGAAAATATTATGTTTGGTCGTGTAAAGAATTAAATAATCTTTTAAAGGATGATATGAAATATTTAGAAAATAATTATGAAATTTCAGAAAGTGGTAATTTTGAAGGAAATAACATCCTGGTAGAAAAAAATTTAATATCTGATGAAGATAAAAATAATCTAGATCGAATAAAAAATAAATTACTAGATGTAAGAAAAAAAAGAATAAAACCATTTTTTGACGATAAATCGCAAACTGATTTAAATGCATATATGCTGCAAGTTCTTCTAAAAACTTCAGTAAATTTAGACGATGAAGATTTAAAAAGTAAAACAATTGAAACAATTGAAATACTTAATAAAAAATTAAATCAAAAAATTATTCACTGTTACGAAAATAAAGAAATAGAAGCTTTTCTTGAGGACTATGTATATTATGCTCTACTAATGATAACACTTTATGAGGTTAATGCTGATAAAAAAGCTTTAGAAAAATCGATAAAAATAATGAATGATACTTGGGAATTATTTTTTAATAAAGAAACGCAGCTATTCCAGAAAAATATCATTAAAGATAATGATTTGTTTGCAAATCCACTAGACCTAAATGATAGCAATATTCCAAATGGTAATAGTGTTTATCTATTAATTTCAAATAAATTATATTCAATTACAAATGACAAAATATGGTCTGAAAGAATTGAAGTGCTTAAAAAATCATTTCATCAGGTTTTAAACTCTTATTATTCACAAATGTTTAGCTTTATTAAAACCCTAGATATTTGCGATAATAGCTTATCATTCACATTCCATGGAACATCTAAGTCTATTAAGGAAATGCAGGTTTATTTACAAAAAGAATATCTTGGAGTTGCAACATTTGTTTACCAATTGAATAATGATACAAAACCTAGTGTTATTATATGTAAAAACCAAATTTGTTCTAACAAATTAATTAACATAAGCGAAACTGTTGAATATCTAAGTAAGAGTGATTAAATCATCAACATGAATAAAGATAACATAATAGATCATTTTAAATCAGGAATTAAGGAACCTATTAACACCAAAATAGGAGTTGAGCACGAAAAATTTCTTTTCTACAAGAAGAATAATAAAAGAATTAATTATTCTACAATTAAAGAGATTTTCAAAATTTTATATGAATTTGGTTGGAAACCATCATATGAAGGTGAGAATGTTATAGCGTTAAATAAAAATAATAAGAGTATAACTTTAGAACCAGGTAATCAAATTGAGCTTGCAGGTGCTCAATTAACTAATATTCATGAAGTTTGCTCTGAAGCTAATAATTATTTGTTTGAACTTAAACAAGTTGTTGAAAAATTGGATTTAAAAATAGTAAGTGCTGGATTTGATCCAATATCTAAATTATCTGAAATTCCAAACAATCCAAAAAAAAGATATGAAGTAATGACAAAGGATATGCCTAAAGGTGGGTCGCTCAGTTTAGATATGATGTATAGAACATCTGGAACGCAGTTAAATCTAGACTACACGTCTGAGAATGATTTTATAAAAAAATTTAAATTAGCAAATAGTTTAGTTCCATTAAGTATTGCACTTTTTGCAAACTCATCAATTGTTGAGAAAAAAGATAGTAAATATTTATCATACCGATCAAAAGTATGGCAAGAAACATCAAGAGGTGGTCTTCCAGAAATTTTTTTAGAAAATGTTGATTTTGAAAAATATGCTGATTTTGTAATGGATTATCCAATACTGTTTTTAAAAAAAGATGATAAATATTTATCTGGTAAAAATTATAAATTTTCTGATTATATGAATGGTAATATTCAAGAAATTAATAAATCTTTACCAAATATTGACGATCTTGGATTGCATTTAAGTACTATATTTACAGAGAATAGATTAAAACAATACATTGAATTAAGATCTATGGATACTTGTGGTTGGAACTGTATCTGTGCTGGTCCTGCTTTTTTTACTGGTCTTTTATATGGTAATTTAGATGAAGCATTAGAATTTATTTCAAAATGGGAAAAGAAAGATTTATTAAATGCGTATAAGAATGCGCCTATGAAAGGACTTGATACAAATTTAATGGGTAAAGATATGATTTATTGGATCTCTAACTTGTTAAAAATTGCTGAAAAAGGCTTAGAAAAGAGAGATTTTATTGGAAAAAGCGGTACAAACGAAACTAAATACTTGGAACATTTAAATAAGATTATCAATAATAAAGAAACAGTCGCCAGTCATGTTATAAATAAATTCTCTAAATTTCAAAATTTAGAAGATTTATATGACAAATAAAATAATAGGCATACAAGGCGATAAATTAGATAAAATTAATATATCTTCTGACACATCAATATTTTTAGCTCATGAAGCTCAGAAACTAGGATATAAAATATTTTATTATAATCCCTCAAACTTATCTATCATCAAAAATAAAACATATGCAAATGGAGTATTTGTAAAATTTAATTATGAAAGAAAAAAATTTTATAAAATTTATAAAAAACAAAAAATTAATGTTGAAAATCTTAAATTTATTTTAATTAGGCAGGATCCTCCATTTAATTCAGAATATTTGATAACTACTCTTATTTTAGATGGCTTAAAAAAAGTAAAAGTAATAAATAATCCAACTGCTATCAGAAATGTATCAGAAAAGTTGTATTCAAAGCATTTTATCAAATTTATGCCTAATACTTTGTTTTCAAATAATATAGAAGAAATTAAGAAATTTTATAAACAAAATAAAAGTATGATTATGAAACCCATTAATGGATATGGTGGTAATCAAATTCATCTCATTAAAAATAAGTTTAATAAAAAACTTATTACAAATTTTTTAAATAAAAATGGTCATTCAATGTTTCAAAAATTCTTAAAAAATATATCTAAAGGAGATAAGAGAGTTTTTATTATTAATGGTAAAGTATGTGGAGCAATCTCAAGAGTTCCTAAAAAAGGTTCATATTTGAGTAATATGAGCAAAGGTGCCGTGCCTAAACTTACAAAACTTACAAGACAAGAAATAAAAATTTCAAAACTTATAGGAAAAAAATTAAAGAATGATAATATTTATTTTGCTGGAATTGACTTCATAGATCAGAAACTAAATGGAGATATTAATGTAACGTCTCCTACTGGATTAAAAACATACTATGACCTTTCTAAAATCAATCTTGCCAAGATATTTTGGAAAGGTTTAAGAGCTTGAATAAATTATCAGATCAAAAGAAAGGTTCGCTACTAGCCTTCGTTGCTGTAATGTTCATTACACCTGACTCATTACTTATCAGGCTTTCAGACATAGAAACATGGGGGATGCTTTTTTATAGAGGAGCCATACCTTTCTTTATAGTCTTAATTGGACTACTATTATTTTATAGGCAAAATTTTATTAACGCCTTTTTAAAAGTTGGTACAGTTGGTATATTTTACGCAATTAGTTTTTCTATTTGCAACATCACTTTCATTGTATCTATTCAAAATACTAACGTAGCCAATACGTTAATAATGATTGCTTTAGCGCCTATGCTTTCAGCAATACTTGGGGCAGTATTCTTAAAAGAAATGCCTAGTAAAGGGACTTGGATCGCCATTTTCATCACATTTTTGGCGGCTTTGTTTATTTTTTACGACTCGCTACAAGTTGGTAATCTTTTTGGGAATATAATGGGATTTGTTACAGCTGCAGGATTAGCAGTAAATGCAGTTCTTATTAGATATGCCAAGGACAGAGATCTTTTGCCGTCTGCTGTAATGGGCAAATTAGGAGTTGCAGTATTTGCTTTCTTTTTTGTTGAAAACTTTAATTTAAATGGAACCGATCAAATTTACATACCAGTAATGTGCATTATTTGTGTAGCCTTACCTTTTGTTTTAGTAACAATCGCACCAAGATTTATACCAGCAGAGGAAGTAAATCTATTTTTCTTATTAGAAACGATAATAGGTCCAATTTGGGTTTGGTTAGTTGTCAAAGAGCAGCCAACCCTTGAGACAATTATCGGAGGTGCCGTGATCATTATTACTTTGGGGATCCACTCATTTATAAAACTAAGAGAGACTGAAAAATAATTAATTAATTTCTTGATTTAATATCAAATCATCCATAGATAGCGAAATTATGGAAAAGATACTTAAAAACTCCTGGGCATTATTCACGGGCATGGGTCTAATTATGATAGCTCATGGATTTCAAGTTTCTTTACTTGGAGTAAGAGCTGTTCATGAAAGTTTCAGCTTAACAGCAACCGGATTTATGTTGTCAGGATATTTTGTAGGCTATTTTATCGGAGCAAAAACAGTTCCAATTTTAGTATCAAGAGTTGGTCATATAAGAGTATTTGCTGCTTTTGCATCAATTGCTTCTATCGTTGTTTTAGTGCACTCTATAATAATCAATCCATTTACATGGTTTATATTGAGAATTGCTTCAGGTTTTTCAATGGTATGTTTATATACAATTGCAGAAAGCTGGTTAAACGACCGAGCAAGCAATAAAAACAGAGGAAGTGTTTTATCAATTTATATGATCGTTCTTTACGCATCCATGGCAATTGGAATGTTTTTTTTAAACTTCAGTAAACCAGAAAATTTTCAGCCATTTATACTTGTTTCTTTATTCATGTCGTTGTCACTTGTTCCAATATTATTAACTAAGAAAAAACCTCCAAAATTTAAAAAAATTATTGGAATGAAAATTAAAGAACTTTATGAGGCCTCTCCTTTTGGAATGGTAAGTGCACTTTTATGTGGAATTTGTCACTCTGCAATGTTTGCTTTAATTGCTGTTTATGCTGCGTCAATGAATTTTAGTATATTTGAAATTTCTTTTGTAACATTTTTAATAGCTATTTCTGGAGCTATTTCGCAATGGCCAATTGGTAAACTATCAGATATTTATGACAGAAGAACAGTTACAGTATATTCCACATTTGCTTCGGCTTTCTTTGCGTTATGTGCAATTTTTTCAGTGGGCACGATGCATTTACCTGAAGGTTTAGCTAGCTCGAAGTTTTGGTTTTATATTTTTACAGGTTTATATGCTTTCTTTAGTCTTCCTATGTTTGCATTAATATTTGCTCACACTAATGATTTTATAGCTAAAGAAAAATTTGTCGCTGCAGGTGCAGGTTTACAATTTACCTTCGGAATGGGTGCAATTAGTGGACCTTTTTTATGTTCTATGTTTATGGATTTTATAGGAGAGAATGGTTACTTTATATTTCTAATTATATTTCACTGTTTAATAGGAGCATATGGAATTTACAGGATGAATGTAAGAGAGGTTATTGAAAACCCTGACTCTCAATTCACACCTCTTCCTACAACAATAACACCTATTGGCTTAGAACTTAATCCAGCGACAGAGCCTATCGAAGACCCAATAAAACCAGTAGAAACCGAAGAAACAGTTATTGTAGAGAATAACCCTTCCCAATAATTAAAATCTTATTTAAAACTTTTATTCTGCTAAAATAGTTTATGACTAAAACTATAAATCTTGGAGTATTGGGTATTGATCATGGTCATATCTTCGACATGCTTGATAAGATGCTTAAAGAGGGATGTAGTTGTAATTATTTTTGGACACAAGGTTCTCCGTTAACTTTAAATGAATTTAGAAAAAAATATCCTCGAATTAAAAGAGTAGATAATAAAAGTGATATTTTAAATGATGATACAATTGATATGATTTTAATTTCATCCATTCCTAAAGATAGGGCAAATCTATCTATAGACGCAATGAAAGCTGGAAAAGATGTCATGGTCGATAAGCCAGGATGTACAACACTTGAGCAACTTAATAATCTAAAACAAACAGTTAAGGAGACAGGAAAAATTTGGTCAATTAATTTTTCAGAAAGATTTCATGTAGCCGCTGTTACAAAAGCTGAAGAGTTAGTCGCGGAAGGTAAAATCGGTAAAGTTAAACAAACAATTGGTACTGGTCCCCACAGGCAAGGTAATTATGAAAGACCAGATTGGTTTTATGATCGTGATAGTTATGGTGGAATAATAACAGATATTGGCTCACATCAAATTCACCAATTTTTAGTATTTACAAATTCAAATGAAGCTAAAGTAAATCATGCGTTAGTTGAAAATACAACTAAGAAAAAATCTGCTGGTTTTCAAGATTTCGGTGAAGTTAATCTTACTGGAAATGGTGGTCATGGATATGTTCGTTTAGACTGGTTTACTCCTGATGCGCTTCCTACTTGGGGAGATGGAAGGTTATTTGTCTTGGGTGATAAAGGTTTTATTGAAATTAGAAAATACACAGATTTAGCAAAATCTGAAAAAGGAAATCAACTATTTTTGGCAAATAATGATGAAGTTAAACATATTGACTGTTCGAATGAAAAACTTCCCTACTTTGCTAATTTAATTCAAGATGTTTTGAATAGAACTGATACTGCTTGTTCGCAAGAACTTACTTACTTATCAATGGAACTAGCAATTAAAGCTCAAGAATTAGCAGAAAAATAATGAAAAAATATCAGGTAGCAATAATAGGAACTAATATAGGAGCTAAACATTTTGAAGACTTTCAAAAAGTATCAGACCGATTTAGTGTTCATACATTGTGTGGTTTAACAAGAGATGCAATAGATAGGATCTTGGCGTCAAATAATGATACTAAAATGTCATTAAACTTTGATGATGTATTAAAAATAAAGGAAATTGATATAATTGATATTTGTCTTCCACCCCATTTACATTTTTCTGCGTGCAAAAAATCTCTTGAAGCTGGAAAGCATGTAATTTGTGAAAAACCATTGGTTTCAAGTCTTAAAGAAATTGATGAGCTAGAAAATATAAGTAAAGAAACAGGAAAGATAATTTTTCCTGTATTCCAATATAGGTATGGATTAGGATTTTCTAAATTTAAGGCACTAATAAAGTCAGGACTTGCTGGAAAACCTTTAATCGCCTCATTGGAGACTCATTGGAATAGAGGAAAAGATTATTATTCAAAACCTTGGAGAGGTACTTGGGATGGTGAACAAGGTGGGGCAATATTAAGTCATGCTATACATATTCATGACTTGGTGAGCATGATACTAGGCCCAGTTTCAAATGTATTTGCAAAATTAACAACAAGAGTAAATGATATTGAGGTTGAAGACTGTGCGTCTTTATCAATTGAAATGGAAGATGGAACATTGGTCACCAGCTCTATCACCCTTGGTGCAGCAAATGATACCAGTAGACTAAAATTCTGTTTTGATGGACTGACAGTAGAATCGGGAGCATCTCCAGATAAACCTTATAATCCAGCTGACGATGAATGGGTATTTTTACCAAGAGCTCCTATTTCAAAAAGTCAAATTGAAGAGGTATTGTCAAAAGTCGAAAAAACTAAATCATGGTACGCAGGAATGTTTGATGAAGTAGCAAAGAAACTAGATGGCTCTTCAAGTGATGAGGTAACATTGTCAGATGCTAGAAAATCATTAGAGTTTGTAACTGCTGTTTACCAATCTTCAAGACAAAATATAAATATCAAACTTCCAATTGATAAAAATAATCCATTCTATAACTCTTGGTTACCAAAAAATTAAAAGAATAAAGAAAATGTGAATAAAGTAGCTCTGATGAAGGTTGTTCTAATTAAAAAATATATTAATGTAAGTAGTATTAAAAAGTATGCCTTCATTTGATGTTATAAGTAAAATCAATTATCAAGAGTTTGATAATGCTCTTGCTAATTGTTTAAGGGAAATTGCTAACCGATACGATTTTAAGGGGCTTAATATTTCTATTGAAAGAAAAGATAAAATAATAACTACACTAGCTCCAGATGAATTAAAATTAAAACAAGTAAATGAATTGTTACAAGTTCACCTTATAAGAAGAAAAGTAGATCCAAGAGTATTAATTATTAAAAATTCAGAGGGTGCAGCTGGTGGAACTATAAGGCAGGTTAGTGAATTAGCTGAGGGTATAAGCCAAGAAAATGCTAAGAAGATTATTGCTGATGTAAAAAAACTAAAACTTAAAATCCAAATTAAAATTCAAGGAGAAGAATTAAGAGCTCAAGGAAAGAAAAGAGATGATCTTCAAGAAGCAATATCTGCCATAGAAGCAATAGATATAGGGCTTCCGATTGAATTTATTAATTTTAGAGATTAATTAAACATGATTGAAATTATTTTAGGTATATTCGTAATTGTTGTAGTGGGTTTTTATTTATTTAGACCTACTTCAAAACAAGAAGAGAAAGATTTGAAATCTAAAAATAATTGGCGAGGTGGATTTTAAATGGAAAAAATTTTTGGGATTGTTGTTCTAATCTTTTTTACATGTAATTTAGGTTATACAGAGCCTGTTACAATTAAAAAAACTAAGTGGCATCACATGGATATCAAAGAGCATTTTGAAATAGTCGATAAGAATGTTCGTGCTGGTAAATCAGCTCAAAAGTTTGAAATTAGACATGGTGAATGTAAAAAACAAGATTGTAAATGGGGTGCTCAAAGAACAGAAAGACATTTAAAAAAACTTCATTACTCAAGTAAAAAATTTAAAGAACCAGTATTTTATGCTTTGAGTATCTATATACCCGAAGATTTTGGATACGATTTCGTAGCATCAAAGATGTCTTTGTTTCAAGCTAAAATGAAAGGTGTAGATATGCCATTATGGATGGTTTCTACACAGGGTTCAGGCTTTCAAGTGAGATTAGGTCACTATAAGAGATGCCATGGATTCTCTTTTAAAAAAGGTAGTTGGAATGATTTTATAGTTAAAACTAATTATAGTAGAGAAAGAATTAAAGGTGAAAAATATTTTGAGCTATGGTGGAATGGAGAACAGATTAATGAGTGCACCCATTATATTCCATTTGTAAAAAGCAAACATATTAAAGAGTCCAAAAGCCATGGGTGGAGCAGTAACAAACAACAAATTAATATGAGATATGGTATTTATAAATTTAGAGTTGGTGATTACTTATCTCAAATAAATAGAAATAAACCAAAGGGAATGAAGACCATGACTCAACCAAGTGGTCAAAAAAATATAATAAAACCTTTTAAATATAAATGGGAAAATAAAATTCCAACAACCGTAATGCTATTTGATGAAGTGAGATTTGGTAAATCCTATGATGAAGTAGATATAAATAAGAACAAACCAGTTGATTAATAAATTAAAAAATCTTTTAAGTTTATGGTTCTGTGTTGTAGGATTTTTTAGAGAAACTAGTCCTGAAACTTGAACAAGTTGAGATAAATTAGTTGAAAATCTTATTGATTGGGAATTTATTGTGTCTATATTATTTTAATTTATTAATGAAAGGAAAAACTATGAACTTTGTTGGAACAACAACATATGAAGGAACTAAAAAAGATGCAGATGAATTATACAGTATATTTAAAGATGATCTTGCAAAATGTACTTCATCATTTGAATGGGCACACATTCGTGAAGGTAAAATGATTTTTATTGCAAATGTCACTGATGAAGAAAAATTTTATGCCTTATTTGAAGATCAAAGATCTAAAGACTGGAACGCAAAGTTTAATGCTAAAGATGAAGCTTGGAAACTTGAGAAAATAATGTAACTAGTTTACAAACTAGAACTTTTTGAGGTAAAATAAGAAAAGTGAAGGTGTGAACAAAGAAAACGCAAGTAAACTCTGGAAAATTATTCAGGAAGCTGGCGATTATTTGGGGGATTAGAGGTTCACATTAATCCACATTAACCTACACTAAACTACAGTACTTATGCGGATATTAAAAAGTTAACTTAAAATAAATCGCTTAAAGACTCATCAATTTAACTAAAAAACTTGATCCCAAACTTGTATCAAAAGAGATAAATCAAATAGCCATTTTTAATAGCAAATAGACTCATGGTTCAGGATTTGTTAGTCTTGAATTATGGATCCATTAAAGTTTGTTAAAGACAACACCTATGGAATTAATGAACTAAATATCCCACCTGATCAAAAAGTTGATAAATTACTTATAAGATTTTCAGCTATTTGTGCAGCGGTTGCAGTTCAACCCATACCATTTGCAGATATTTTTATTTTAACACCAATACAACTTTATATGGGAACTCTTATTGCTGAGGCTAGAGGATATAAATTTACGATGTCTCAAATTTATAAAGAAATTTTAGGTTTAATTGGATTAGCTTACTTGGCACAACAAACCGCAATAGGATTATATAAAACTGTTTTGCCGTTTTTAGGT